>CAZJTL010000222.1:0-8012 GCA_964548905.1 uncultured bacterium
ATCCATTTTCTCTTTAGTCCGAGAGTTCATTCTTTGCTCTATTCATCTACAGCAATTATTATCGGTTTTCAAACCATAATTTTTGCTTTATTTACAAAAACTTTCGCGATGAGTGAAGGTTTAATTCCTGAAGATCCTCGTTTCAAAAAGCTGCTTAAGTTTCTCAATTTAGAGCTTGGTTTGATTGTAGGCAGCGTATTATTACTAATGGGTATTGGTGGAACTAGTTATGCTCTTTATATCTGGAAAGCTAAGTTTTTTGGAGTATTAGATCCTGTCTCCACAATGCGAGTTGCTATTCCTTCGGTTACTTCTTTAGCACTTGGTTTTCAGATAATTTTTTCTAGTTTCTTTTTAAGTGTTTTAGATTTAAAGAGACGTTAGAGGGGTTAGGGATTAGGGGTTAGGGGTTAGGGGTGTAGGGTGTAGGGTGTAGGGGCAATCCCTTGTGGTTGCCTTCTCTGTAGGGAGTAATGAGTAATAAGTAATAAGTAATGAGTAATGAGTAAAAAAACTTCTCTACTTCAGTACGGGCGAATGGCAAGAAAGCCCCTACGACTTCAGACTTTAGCCGATCGACTTTAGACTTTAGACTTTTTTTTCCTTCTGCCTTCTTTCTTCAATGAACAATGAACAATGAACAATTAGCCATTAGCAAATAACAAATAACAAACAACAAATAACTAACCACCAATCAATTATGAATCCGCCATGGTTATCAGTTTTAATGCCAACTTATAATGGCGAAAAATATTTATCTTCTGCTCTAGATTCGATCGCGATTCAGAATGATAATCAGATCGAGTGTATTATTGTTGATGATGGTTCTACCGATAATACTCTAGTGATCGCTAATAGTTATCAAGACAAAATACCACTCAAAATTATCGAAAAACAACGCAAAGGCAACTGGGTTGCCAATACAAACTATGCTCTTTCTCTTGCTAAAGCAGATTATGTTTGTTTTCTCCATCAAGACGATATTTGGCTACCAAAACGTTTGGCAATTGTTAAAAATTTAATCACTAAATATCCTGAAGTGGATTTGTTTTTGCATTCATCTAGTTTTATCGACGAGCGAGGAAAAGAATTAGGATTATGGCAATCTCCATTACCTAGTGTTCCTGTGATTATCGATCGTAATTTATCAATTGAAAGGCTATTAGTACAAAATTTCATTGCCATTCCTGCACCTGTTTTTAAACGAGAATTAGCCTTGCAAGCTGGAGGTTTAGAAGAACAGCTTTGGTATACAGCCGACTGGGATTTTTGGTTAAAAATTGCTGCTTCTGGAAAAACTATTTATTATCCTAAACCGTTAGCTGCATTTCGTGTGCATGGAGGTTCGCAAACCGTTCTTCGTAGTTCCTCGTTATCTGATTTTCGAGGACAATTAGAAACAGTAGTCAAAAAATACTGGCAAATTTGGCAAGCACCGCGATCACGAAAAAATTTTATTTTAAAAATCGCTCTTTTTTCAGTGGAATTAAATACAGCTCTAGCTGCTAAAATTCACGGTCAGAAAATTAATTTATTTGAGCTAATCAAGAGATTTTTGTTTCTAGGTATTTCAGGCTGGTTTAAATATTTTTACTATTCAAGAATCTGGGAAAGAATATCATCTAGGTTGAAAGCCAGATTAATAATTTAGAAGCTAGGGGTTAGGGGTTAGGGGGGTAGGGGTTCAGGGGAGAAATCAATCAACTATTAGCGATTAGCAATTAGCCATTAGCTATTAGCAATGAACCATGAAAAATCATTCCCAATTTATAAAATTTGTCTTAGTTGGCTCTTTTTGTGCTTTACAAAATATAGTATTGCTCTATTTTTTTAAAGATATTTTAGATCTGCACTATCAATTATCAATTATTATTTTAGGCATTACTGTTAATAGTATTGGTTTTTATTTAAATAGACGTTATACTTTTGCCAAAAAGAACAATCGGTTTTGGAGAGATTTAATTAAATACCACACTGTCATGATTGCTAGTTATTTTACAGTGTCATTATTGATGTATGTTTTTGTCGATCTTTTGCATATTTGGTATTTATGGGCATTTATTATAGTCACAATTATTATGACTGTATATAATTTTTTCCTCCACAAAAAATGGACATTTAAATAAAAATACTACGAAATAATGAGATAAGGTATCTTACTATCTCATAACAGTCGATCGATTTGCTAGGATGATTTATACAAAATCTAATCAGCTCAAAGGCTGGTTACTATGAGCATTTTACATCGATTTACGGCAATTTTTGGCACAGGATTAATCAGTTATTTAATTTTGACTAATCTATTTGCCGATCGCGCTCTTTCCTCTCAATTTGCCAACGGTACAGTTGTTTTTGATAAATCTCCTCGCCTTTTAGATGCCGTTACCACTTTTAATAATGTCAGAGCATGGGGAGCAACCTACTACTTCACCATCGAACTACCTCAAGAAGCTGGCGAACCCATTAATCAAGTTGTTATTAGTCAGCGCCAAGGAAGTGAAGATATTGATTTTTTCTTAGATAAAACCGTCGCCGTTAAAGGTGAATATGGGAATAAAGGTGAGGCGATCGCCTTGCAAAAAGTCAACCAAGACGAGAAAACCAAAGCAATTACTGTAGTTTTTGAATCTCCTGTCGAACCAGGAACAACTTTTTCCATAGGTTTGAAACCCAAAGAAAATCCTTCCTATAGTGGTATCTATTTATTTGGTGTGACTGCTATTCCTCTAGGAGAAAAACCTCAACCTCTATATTTAGGAGTAGGACGTTTGACTTTTTACAGTGGCAGTGATAATTTTGATTCGATGCGTCACTTTCGCTAACAACATGCTTTAAAGCGCAAACTGTCCAAAGCGATCGAGAATTTGAGATTGGGATCGTTTTTATCAGCAACCTATGCTACATTATTAAAAAATGAGATAATTTTTTTCACTACCGATTATAAAAACGCACTTTTAGTCTTGAAATTAGACTAGATTTTGTTAAAGCTAGCAGTGAAGTAAATAGAGGAGCCGTCTGTTCGATGGACTATTTGGATAGAGTATTAGAAAAGCTAAAAGAATGGGCTCAAAAGTTAATTGAAATTCTTCTTGGTCCAGATGCAGAACCAGAGGTTGAGCCTATTCCAATTCCAGTAAATGAACCTCAGCGTCGTCATTTTCGTTAATATTTACAGTCCATACTAAAAACACTTGTCCGAATTCAGTATCATAGTTTTACACGGACCTAATCTAAACATGTTAGGTCTTCGGGAACCTGAAATATATGGTTCTACTAAGTTAGACGATATTAATTCTCTCTTAGTTCATGAAGGAAGCAAGCTTCAGGTAAAGGTTTCTGCATTGCAATCTAACCATGAAGGAACCTTGGTTGACGCTATCCATCAAGCTTGGGGAAAGTATCAAGGCATCTTAATCAACGCAGGTGCTTATACGCACACAAGCGTAGCGATTAGGGATGCCTTATCTGCTGTCAAAATTCCTACAGTTGAAGTACACCTAAGCAATATTTATCAACGGGAAGAATTTCGTCATCACTCTTATATAGCACCAATCGCCATCGGACAAATAAGCGGTTTTGGTGCTTATAGTTATGTGCTTGGTTTACAAGCATTAGTTAATTCTCTTCGGGAATAGGCAATAGGCAATAGAGCCTAGGGAACCGTCTGATAGCCTCGCCAAACACCGACTAAAACCCCCTGAATTTCGACTGTATCTGACATAACCTCAATTGGCGCGTATTTAGAATTAGCTGCTTTGAGAGTAACTAGGTCTTCATTGCGGTAAAAATGTTTTAGAGTAGTACCATGTCCTTCGACTCTGGCAGCAACAATTTCGCCATTTTTCAGCGTTTCTGAAGGATCGAGAGAACGCATGATTGCTACATCTCCCTCTGTAATATGGTCTTCAATCATACTGTCTCCAACCACTCTGAGTCCGAAGTAATTACGCTGCTCGAAGACACTGGATAAATCTAATTTGTCTTGAACATCAGTAAAAGTTTCTACCAAACCACCAGCAGCGATCGCCCCCAAAATTGGCAATCCTTTGGGTTCTTGACGCAAAATGCGAATGGTTCTCGCTTTGCCTTTAGTCCATTCGACATATCCTTTAAGGTGCAACCGTTCTAATCTGCTTTGAATTGGTGCTGGCGATTTTAGATTCATCGCTCGCATCATTTGTCTGATCGAAGGAGCATGTTGTGTACTACGAATATAGTCTACTAACCATTCATAAAGCTCCTGTTGAGCTGGTGTTAAACTTTCCATAACTTTTTCTAGGAGTAATTCTTTAACAGAACATTCGTACTATTATTAGATGCTATTTTCCTATTAAAAGTCAAATTTTTTTCTCATTAGCTAATGGCTAATTGTTCATTGCTCATTGCTCATTGTTCATAGTTAATATCCCTAATCCCTAATCCCCAATCCCTAGCCTCTAAAACCCTAAAACACTTGCCAACAGGGCTTTCTGAGCGTGCATTCGATTTTCTGCCTGTTCCCAGACTTTAGATTGTACTCCTTCAATCACGCGATCGGTAATTTCTTCACCGCGATGAGCGGGAAGACAGTGCAAAACGATAGCATTTCGATCGGCGTAACTTAAGAGTTGTTCGTTAACTTGATAGGGTTGAAAAATGGGAATTCTACTATCTGCGGAGTCTTCTTGTCCCATACTTGCCCAAACATCAGTATAAATAACTTGTGTCTTTTTGGTTGCTAAAAGCGGATCGTTAGTGAGCAACACTTCTGAGCGATCGCCAGCAATTTGTTTTGCTTTGGTGACAATTTCTGGATCGGGTTGATAATTGTCTGGAGTGGCAATGTGAATATTGACCCCCATCAAAGCACAACCTAATAATAAAGAGTGAGCGACATTATTGCCATCGCCTAAATATGTCAAAGTTATCCCTTCCAAAGTGCCAAAAGTTTCTTTGACAGTCAACAAATCAGCGAGGATTTGACAGGGATGCTCTAGATCGCTCAAAGCATTAATAATGGGAATTTGGGCATATTTGGCAAAAACTTCTAAGTCTTGCTGTTTGAAAGTACGAATGGCTAAAACGTCTAAATAGCGGTCTAAAACTCTAGCAGTATCTTCGATCGGTTCTCCCCGACCAACTTGAGTAAGATCGGGGTTGAGGTCGATAACTTGACCGCCTAACTGATACATGGCTACGCTAAAAGAAACGCGGGTACGAGTAGAAGCTTTGTAAAAAAGTAAACCCAAAACTTTGGCACAATGTATCGATCGCTCGCCGCTTTTGAGTTGTGCGGCTAACAGCAATAGCTGTTTAATTTCTTCTTCACTAAGATCGGCAATTCCTAAGAGATCTCTTCCCTGTAAATCTTTCATGCTTATCTCTCAATTGAATTATGTTAAAAGAGAAAGATTTAATTATAGAGGAGGAAACGATCGCTAGCTTGTAATCGATCTTTCTTTATTCTTTAATTTAACTGATTAACAACTATACCAAATACAGGAATGCGAGAAAGGTTTAATTGCTCTAAAGCTTCTTGCAGTAGATTTTTTTTCAATTTACCTAAAGCGGTAACGATGATAATTCCATCTGTGCGGGAAGCTAAGATATTAACATCAGCATATCCGATCAAAGATGAAGTATCGTAAATTACTAGATCGAAATTTTTCTGCAATTCCTTGATTAATTGTTGCATTTTTTCAGAGTCAATCAGCTTGATCGGATTGTTGGTCAACCAACCTGAAGTCATGACAAACAGATTGCGATCGACCAAAGAAGGTTGAATAACCGACCGAACATCGAGTCGATCTAAACAAAGATAATCGCTCAAACCCAGATCGCTTTTTGAGATTATGCTACTGTAGATTTCGTTCGAGCTACGCAAGTCTGCATCTACGAGCAAGACTCTTTTCCCGATCGCTGCAACTGCTCTAGCTAAATTAATGGCTACGGTTGATTTCCCTTCTCCAGCAATGCTAGAACTAACGGTTAGCGATCGAATGGAAGTATCTTGACGAAGAAAATTTAAGTTGGCATAAAGAAAATTAAACTCTTCTATGAAAGGAAAATTTTCTAATTGAGCGCTCATGTTATTAACTAGCTGCATAACGCTGTCTTTTTGCTCGGATTGAGCTGCTTCGATTAATGCAACTGGTTGTTTAGGGGCGGCTAGCTTTTTATATTCTCGATTAAAAGGAATTTTGCCAACAACTGGCAGCATTGTAATCGATCTAACTTCATGTAATGAATTAAGAGTATTATTTTGGTTTTCTAAAAGTGTTGCTAATGCTAAACCAAATAAAAAGCCCAAAGATGTTCCCAAAACTGAATATTTAAGCAAACTAGGTGTATATTTTTGTGGTTTTGTTGGAGGCGTTAACAAACTCCAAGGAGATGTTTTTTGAGCTGCATAAACTCTTAATCCTTCTTTTTCTATGACAAATTGGTTGATGCTGCTACTAACAACATCGATTTCTCTAAGGATATTATCGTATTTACGAGTAACTACAGACAGAGCTTTGATTTCTTGTTGTAAGTTGTTAATTTTTCTTTGGTAAGTTGTCTCTTGATTTTCTAACAAATCAATTCTTTTTTTCAGGATTGACTGATTTTTTTGGGCTTCTTTTTCGATTAAATTTAATATTTCTTGCCTCTCTTCTTTTAGTTTTTGTATTTCTTCATTGTTATCGGAAAAAATAGCTGATTGTTCTGCTATTTTAATATTGATTTTTGTCAGTTGTTGGCGTAACTCTTTATAATAAGGTGTACCCAATTCCAGAGCAAGATTAGAGTCTGAAGGATTGTTTGTTAATTCTTTAGTTAAATTATTAGCAAATAATTGTGTTTCTCGTATTTGAGATTGAACATCTTGTTGTTGTTTAGTTAATGTTTCTAGTCTGCCAGCTAGTTGTTCTGCTTGAACTTTAGGATCGATAAAATTATTTTTTTGCCTAATTTTTTGTAACTGCTCTTGTAATTTTTGAACTCTAGTTTGAATTAATGGTATTTGTTCGTCAAGAAATTTGATCCCTCGATTTGCCCCTGCTTGTCGAGTTTCTAAGCTGTAATTCATGTAAGCTTGAGCAATAGCATCGATCGCATCTTCAACCTGCTGCTCGTTGGTATTGTTGTAAGTTACTGTCAACAAGTTCTGTGTTTTATTGGTGGTAATTGTTAAATCTTTATATAGAGATTGATAACTTACTTCTGGATATTTAGCCTTGAGTTGTTTGACTATAGGATCGAGTATTTGTGGACTTTTAAGAATTTTTAGTTGTACATCATCCAACTTGACAGAAATAATTTCTTCTTCTGTAGTTGAATCTTTTGATTCTTTTGAGGCGACTTTAGTTTCAATAGTTACTGGTTCAACAAAAATTTCAAAAACAGCATTATATTGTGGTTGACTAGTTAAAGGTTTGAGTATTGCTAGGGTAGCTATTGCTGTAGTTATACTAGCCACTAAAACGAATCGACGTTGAAGAGTTTCTAAAATCTGTTTTAGATTGATTCCACCTTCATAGTTAGAATCTAAAGCATAAGTCTCAGCAAAATCTTTCCTTTGTGGTTCTATTGACAATACTCGCTCGTTTGGTTTTGCTTTCATAGAAATTTAGAAGTCAGTTATTAAAATTATTTGCTCGATTAGCGCTTTAGCCAAATTTTAGAACTATCAAATCCCTCAATTTAAAATTGACAGAATCTTACTGTTAAGAAAATTTTAATCTGGTTTTCAAAATATAAACCATAAAGCGATCGTATCGATCGCGCCGTTTGGCTGAATCTCGATCTTAAAGTAGTTTAAATTACAAAACTGCAATGATTGCTTCTAATAAGCATGTCATTACTTGTTTGTCGATCGAGACAATGCTTTTTGTTTGCATATTAAGCCATATGGCGTAAGCAATTTATACAAAATATAAGCCATATGGCTTAAGAAAAAAGTTTAAAAAATTCTTATGATGTCTACAAATACTTTATTCCTGAATTACTAAAACTCAAAGAGCAAGATAAAAAAGGAGAAATTGACTTAA
>CAZJTL010000223.1:0-7981 GCA_964548905.1 uncultured bacterium
CAGTACCTGAACTGTTGGCAGTGTTACTTGTGCCTCCAGTCGTACCAGTGCCAGTGCCAGTACCTGAACTGTTGGCAGTGTTACTTGTGCCTCCAGTCGTACCAGTGCCAGTACCAGTACCTGAACTGTTGGCAGTGTTACTTGTGCCTCCAGTCGTACCAGTACCTGTATTGTTGGCAGTATTGCCTGTAGTTCCAGTAGTACCAGTGCCAGTACCAGTACCTGTATTGTTGGCAGTGTTATCTGTGTTTACAGTAGTACCAGTGCCAGTATTATTGGTAGTATTGCCAGTGCCTCCAGTCGTACCACTTGAGTTATTGTCAGTTTTATCCGTGCCTCCTCCATTATTACCACCTGTGTTAGAAGAATTGTCAGATGGAGGTGGCTCAGATATAGGAGGAGTCTCGTTGGGATTAGGACCAGTAATATCTGATTGACTGCCAGATTGAGATCTAGCAAAGTTTGGGGTTAATAGAAGCCATGTAACTGCCAAACTAATTTTAAAGAGCGATTGAAAAAATTTCATATTTACTACCTAAGAGTCTTAAAAAGTAAAGCCGTAACCAAAACCAAAAATAAATCGAGCACCATCACCAGCTTCACCAGTAATATCTGTTACTGCTGGAACTACTACAAGTGGTAAATTGCGAAAAGGAACAAAAGATAATCCTATGGTTAAATCTTGACCTGTCCATTCAGTAATCAAATTCATTGGCTCAATAACTCTTAATGCCAAACTACTAAAAACACCCAAAGAATTCACATTATTTCTGATATCGGACTCAGAACGAAATTGTCCGCCACCCAAACCAACAGAAGTGTAAAGTTCGCTTAGAGGTTGCGATCGATCTTCTTTGAGAGTAAATTTTTTAGTCACTACGCCATATCCTGAAGAACCTCCATCTGTATCTCCCCAAGTAGCTAAACCTTGAATTCCTAATGCTACGCTAAAATCACTGGGTAAGCGTCGATGTATTTTGACATTAAAAGCTCCATCACGGAAAGGTGCAGTAACATCTACTAAGGTCACTCCTAGCTGTAAGCCAACATTTTGAACGGGGTTGCCCAAACCAAAACCTAGCCCAATTACACCATCGGCATCTTCAGTAAAGCGAGTCCTCTCTTGCAAACCAAAACCTATTCCTGCGTTTCGCCAAGAGGCTCCGTAACCAGATGGATTAATAATCGTGGCGCTAGGAGAAGAACGGTAGTACTGAAATGTGGGTAGGCGCAAGGGAATTCTAGTGGGTTCAAATTTTTGTTGTTCGGTTTCAAAAGGTTTGAGGCGTAGTGAAGGAGAACCATTATCAGAGAAAGCAGGGTTAACAGATGGTTCGGAGAAAGGGCTTTCAAGAGTAACAACAGTAGGAGAAATTTTCCGCCATTTCAGTTGGCTAACTTTGCACACAAGAGGTGATTTTGTTTTACTTTTGGCGATCGCCTGATGTTGTTTGTTAATTTTCTGAGTGGCTTTTGCAGTTAATTTTTGGCAATTTGGCTCAACTGCACTCGCTTTAGTTGCAGGCAATAGAAAGCTAGCAAAAGAAAGAGAACCAGTTAGTAGCAACGCCAAAATTTTATAAAACATTATTTGAGTAATTTAATCTAGGTATTTTAGGAACATAAAGTCAATTAATCAATCATTAAACCAGAATAAAGTAATTTTCGAGAAAGCATTGTATGCTTTCTCATTACGATTCGTTTCTGTTTTGATCGGAATTAATTGTGGGACATTTCAAACTAAATAAGCATTCTAATAGTTTTGCTTTAGTTAGAAATACGCCATCCTAAGCAACCTTGACTAAGAGTATTTGCCGATCGATCGCCTTAAAAAGGCCACCATGTAGGCGTGTAAGTACCCGTCGGTAGAGTCATCAGCGACCCTCTTTTTTGACTAATTACAGAGCATTCCATGGGATTTAAATTATTCATCAAACAGCTAGCATCGTAATTAGGATTGAGACTAAACAGTTCTTCGCTATTTTCAGAAGTACATTTTTCGTTTCTATCTTCTACAAGACAAACTAAAGTTTTATCCTCTAATTTTTCATAAGCAATATGTTTTTCTTTACCTTGCTGATAGTTTGTTTGTAGTTTTTGAGCGACTTGCTGACATAGTTCTGGTGCTTGTGTGTCAGACAGAAGATATTCTTTATGCCAGGTCATAATCGGTTTTAAGTTGACCTGACCTGGAGTGTAAGCAAACATAGTAGGTGGTTGCATTTGGGGGGCGCAAACAAAAGTCATATTGTCGGCGGATACTACCTGAGATTGGTTGGGTGTAACGCCGAGATTTCCACCTAGAGCTAAACTAGCAACAGTAAAAGTAGTTGAAGTAAGTTTGGCAAACATTGAAAATTGTCACTCCTCTAATTAATTAATCGATCTCTACTTTTGAAGATAAAACATTCTTGAACTTAGCGATCGATGATTGTAATAATTTTCTACTGGAAGATTGCAATATTAAAATAATTTGATAATTTTTTCTAGATCGAGATGATACCATCAGTTTCTGCTTTGGAGCATTAAAGTTACCATGTACAAATCAACCTTTAATTATTTACCGTCTCTAGGGGTTTCAGAAGTTGATGCAGCTTTAGATTGGTCTTGGTTGGTCGATCTCGGTCAAGGTAATTTTGAAGCTGCCAAAATAGCTGCCGAACAAGCACTCTTAAAAGAAAGAAATACTCAGACTCTATTTGCTCGCGCAGTAGTTCATCAGTTACAAGGTGAATACGATCGCGCACTGCTACTTCTAGAAACTGCTTTTGAGTCTACTACTGAAATAGAGCAAAAGTCGATTATAGCTGCCATGCTCTATCTAACCGAATTGCGAGCTGGCGAACATTTTCCCGACGGTTTTTCTCTGAACTTTGAAGCCATTCGTCTTAATTCGGTTTGGAGACAACAATTTCAATCCCTCAAACAGCAGGTAAGTAGTCCCTACGTTCAATTAGAAGGAAGCTTTATCTACGATATTGCTGCTGTACTGCCCAATTTTAGGGTTGTTATCTCCAAACTAAATAGCCATCAATCCTACTCGACTAGAGACGACGAGCTATTCTCCAGCTCAGAAGAGCAGTTTTCTCCCCCACCCTATGCAGGTAATGAATATTTAGAAGAAATTAAGGCGCAACTTACCAAACAACTAGAAACATATCAAAGCTTGGATATTATTCAAGTTGTGCATTTACTCTACTCTGTCATGGCAGAGTTATTGGGTTTAGGAGACGCAACCGAGCAAGCACAAGAAATTTTAGAACATCTAACCCAAGCTTGTCTCAATTCGCAAAACTATCAAGAAGCAGCTTGGTATTTATTATCTCAGGGGGATTTATCAACAACTATTACTGTTGGTGGTAGTCCTATTTGTTTTGGCTATCGCCTGACCAATTTTGGAACTGCTTTAGAACCCAGAAAAACAGCTACAGATCTGGAATTTGCTGCTATTCATGAAATTTACTATCAAGCTAGAAAATATTTTGCCATGGCAGGAATGCGACGGGGAGAAGCCATGGCAATTATGCGCTTAGCCTATCTTAATGCCCTCAGCGAGCAATGGTATTTAGCCAATCAAGGTTATGAAGAAGCTAGAGAGCGTTTTGACCAACTTGGCGATCGCCTGAATGCTATGGCAGCAGAGATGGGGAAGTTATGGACTAGCGCCCATTACGAACAACCAGAATCTAGCTCGATCGCCAGAATTGAAGAGTTAACACGTTCGGCTAAAGACAACGGCGCTTTAGCTTGGGGAATTAGTTGGGGATTGGCTTTTGCCAACTCTGCCAACAGCGCTTTGGAGCTTAGCGATCGAGAGTATAATCTGGAAGCTGCCCTATGGTGTACTAGTTTGGCTGAAACTATTTTTGCTATTTTTGCCGAACCAATTCAGCAAACAGGTTGGAGAAGTCTGGAAACCTACTATCACTTTCTGCAAGCGCAAGTACTCCAAAGCGCTTTTGGCTTTGATGGAGTAATGCCAAGACTTTATGCTCATCTAACCCGAGCATTGGTAAGTACAGAAAATTGGACAGAAGCTTTTACGATCGCAGAAATGGTAAGAGCTTGTTTGCTCTCCGATTTTTTGGGCAAAACTAGCGTTGCTACCCAGAGTGCTATGGCTAGTGACAAAAGCATTTTTATTGAAGAAATTGCTACTTACTTACCCTCTCAAACCCTACTTATTTCCTATCTCATCTTGGACAAGCAAATACTAGCTTGGGCAGTAACTTCGATGGGATTGGTAGCTAAGATCGATGTTCGACAATTTGGAGGTAAACCTTTTGTTAGTGAGTTTTTTGTAGAAGAAGCTGAGAATTGGAGCAACAATATTAGTCAAGGTACAGATCGAGATAATTGGGGTTTAAATTTAGAAAAATGCTTGTTGGAGCCTTTAAAAGAACGCATCAAAAACTCTCAACACATTATTTTCATTCCACCCGTTCAATTAAATTTGTTTCCTTTTCATAATTTACCCTGGTGCGGTCAACCTTTAGGCTTACAAAAATCGATTTCTTATTTAACTACTGCGAGTCAATTACAAAAATTTCGGAGCAAAAAAAACAATCTCTCAAGTACTCTGATTGTCAACGCGATCGAAGGAGTTTTAATCGAAGCCAACCATAACAATCAGATTAAACAATTGACATCCTCATCGATCGCCAGGGCAACTGCTAAGCTGATCGATCAATTTAGTCGAGTAAAGCTTATAGATGGTCAGGAAGCAACTAAGAAAGCTGTCCTACAAGCACTCTTGGCAGCACCTAAAATTGCTCATCTCTACATGCAACTGGAAGATAACATTGACTCTGGAATTGTTCTCGCTCAAGGAGAAATTCTTTCGCAAGCAGAACTGGCAAATTTGAACCTGAAAACTGATGTGGTTTTTCTCAGTATTTTCAATCATAAACAAAGGCAATTTAAAGGCAAAAAGTTGCTTGGTTTAGCTCAATGCCTAATTGATGCTGGTGTCAGAACTGTAGTTGTTAAGCTTTGGCATAGCGACGATCTCGCTACTTCAATGTTTTTGTACTTTCTGCATCAAGGCTTAGCTGATGGAGAGTCCCTAAGAAAGTCTCTCAGGCAAGCACAAAGACAATTATGTCAGGTTAGTATTCAGCAAGCACTCGATTTTTGCCGAGATGCTCAGGCTTATATTGCTTGGCGGCAAAATTTAGACAGAGCCGATCGCGCCATTCTTACTCAACAAATCGGCGATCTACTCGCTTTTGGTGGCAATTACACTAGGGCAGCAGAGGCTTATCAGGTAGCTCTCAAAATTCTGACAGAGGTGGGCTATTCTGCTCATGTAGAAGCTCTAACTGGCAAATATCGATATATTAAGTCCCTAACCAACCATAAAATTGACTTTAATCCCAATTTGCTAATTTACAATTCTCCTGAATACTGGGGAGCTTTTGCCGCGATCGGAGATTGGCAATAAGCTCGATCGAATTCTGTTGAATAATTAACCCAAGTTGCGGGTTAGTCTGAGCCAACAAAGCAAAAGTCACCGCGTAAATAGACTTGGGAAAGCGTTGTGTAATCTGACTAAATAAAGTTTCAATGGGATGACGTATGTGTTGCTTGATGTAAGCAATCCAAGGTGCGAATTGCAGGTTTTAGTAGTGACTGTTACTAAAAGACAAATCGCTTCGCATTACTATTGTTAAATCAAATATAAAATTAATTGTATCTTAATCAAGATATTGTTAGAATTGCATAAAAAATGAACTCAATTTGACCTGATTAATGATGCTTTTTCAAGTAGAACTTTTCAACCCAAAATCAACCCTTAAATCTCTGATTAAAGAAAATTTTCCAGAGCTAGCTCGCAGTTCTTTTGATGTTTTTCACTTATCGCCAGATCGTCGTGTTTTAGAAGAGATAATTTTCCCCTATTTTGTAGAGAGAAAAGAATTTCAAAAAATTCTCTTTGTTGGATGTGAATGGTATACCAAACCTTATAATAAATATTTCAAAAACAAAGAATATTGGACAATTGAAATAGAACCAAAAAAAGCAAAATATGGTGCTAAAAAACATATAATAGACTCCATAACTAATTTATCTACTCATATTGAAGAGAATTATTTCGATCTACTGATCTTTAATGGCGTATTCCATCTCGGTGATGTAGACCAAAAAGATGAGGCAGAACAAGCATTTCAACAATGTTATCAAGCATTAAAAAATGGTGGTATTTTTATGGTGGGATGGAACGATACAGATGAAATTGCTCCTTTTCCCCTAACAGAAATTAACAGCTTATCTCAATTCAAACCCTATATATTTCCACCATTAGGTACAGATAGGTATTTAACCAAAGCCAATAACAGACATACCTATGACTTCTACATAAAACGATAGTTACCATGTAGAAAACGCAATAGCTTATTGATTCAACGCCAAATCGCGATCGCCTGGAAAAAGATATTTTCAGAACCAAGGTGCGATCGCGTTTTTTGTTGTCAACTCAAAATTGGCAATCTTTACATTTTCCCGATTTTTAGCAATAAAGTTGTGAATTTTGTAAACTTTAAATTAAAGTTTGCATGAGTTGATTAAAAACTGAATTGACAACTACAACAATCGAGACAGAAGATAATAAACATTATTGTATTAAGAACTAATGCAAGGAATTATAACGAAATGATAAGAACCCTACCTCAACACACATGTCCTAATTGTAATAAACAGGGTTTATCTGTTTTTTATGAAGTAAAGAATGTTCCAGTCCACAGTTGCTTAATGCTGTCCACTCAAGAAGAAGCCTTAAACTTCCCCTGTGATGATATTGCTTTAGCCTATTGCGAACACTGCGGTTTTATTACTAACGTAGAATTTGATGCTAAATGGTCGGCTTATGCGCCTAACTACGAAGACCAACAGAGTTTTTCCCCCACCTTCAACAAATTTGCCCTAAACTTAGCTAAAAACCTGGTTAACAAATACGACTTGCACGATAAGGATATCGTTGAAATCGGTTGTAGCAAGGGAGATTTCCTGCTTTTGATGTGTGAATTAGGAAATAACCGAGGTGTTGGTATCGATCCCAGTGTTGTCCCAGGAAGAGTAGAAAGCGAAGCAGCCGATCGCGTTAAGTTCATTAGAGAATACTACTCAGAAAATCACTCCGAATATGTTGGCGATTTTATTTGCTGTCGTCATACCTTAGAACATGTAGGACCCACCTATGATTTCGTCAAAACAGTACGTCTTTCCATCGGCGATCGTAAAGATACTGCTGTTTGCTTTGAAATTCCTGACACCATCCGTGTCCTCAAAGACATGGCTTTTGAAGATATTTACTACGAACATTGTTCCTATTTCACTCCTGGTTCTTTAGGACGTTTGTTCCGTAACTGTGGCTTTGAAGTGACCGATTTATATAGAGAATACGGGGAGCAATATCTTCTGATTGAAGCCATACCTGCTAGTATTCCTTCGGACAAAATTCATCCTCTAGAAGAAACTCTCCAACAACTGACAGATAACGTCAAATACTTTACTACCAGTATCCAAAATAAATTAGAAAATTGGAGACAACATCTAGACAAGATGCAAGCAGAAGGGAAAAAAGTTGTTGTCTGGGGTTCTGGTTCTAAATGCGTTGCTTTTTTAACTACCCTCAACACGATCGACAAGATTCAATACGTTGTCGATATTAATCCCCATCGTCACGGTAAATTTATCCCTGGAGTTGGTAAAGAGATTAAATCTCCAGAGTTCCTCAAGGAATATCAACCAGACCAAATTATCGTCATGAATCCAGTTTACTGTGATGAAATCAAACAAATGCTCTCGCAAATGGGAGTTACTACTGATGTAATTTCTCTTTAAACAAGAAGGCAGGAGGCAATAGGCAATAAGTATATAAACTTTAGGCTTTATTACTCATTACTCCCTCCGCCTCCCCTGCTGCCTCTACCGTGTACACACAAGTTGATTCTGAGAGAGTTTCCAGCCCAAGAAAATAGAT
>CAZJTL010000224.1:0-7953 GCA_964548905.1 uncultured bacterium
CACTGTCCTCACAGATTACCTAATTAACTCAGTTTGGTTAATTTTGGGCGTTAGTTGTGGGGTATTAATAATTGGGGTTGGTACTGCTTGGTTGGTGACAATGTGCCGTTTTCCTGGCAGTAGTTTGTTTGAATGGTCTTTATTACTACCCCTTTCTACTCCTTCCTATCTTCTTGCCTATGCCTACGCTGATATGTTGGATTATTTTGGTCCTGTGCAAGTAGGGTTAAGAAATCTATTTGGCTGGCAAAATCGTCAAGATTACTGGTTTCCCGATCTTCATTCTCTAGGCGGCGCGATCGCCATGTTAACTCTAGGACTGTATCCCTATGTTTATTTATTAGCAAGGGTGGCTTTTCTGGAACAATCGGTTTGCACGATTGAGGCTAGCCGTTCTCTAGGCTGCAATCCTTGGCGTAGTTTTTTTACTGTAGCACTTCCTTTAGCTCGACCATCAATTATGGCTGGTTTAGCTTTAGCTTTGATGGAAACTCTCAACGATTTTGGTACAGTACAGCATTTTGGAGTCAGCACTTTTACCACAGGCATTTATCGCACTTGGTTTGGTTTGGGCGATCGTCCCGCCGCCGCTCAATTAGCGGCAGTTTTAATGCTATTTATTCTCTGCTTTATCTTGCTGGAAAACTGGTCGCGTCGTCAAGCACGCTATTATCATCGCTCCAGTTCCGCTCAAAATCAATCTAAATATCACCTGGGATGGTTGCGGAGTATTTTAGCTTTGCTTGCTTGTTTAATTCCTGTAGCGTTAGGTTTGCTGATTCCTTTTGTTTATCTATTAAACATGACCTTAGAAAATGCCGAGCAAACTCTCGATCTCAACTTTTGGCATTTAGCTAGTAATAGTTTTACCCTATCGGCAATTAGTGCCGTAATTGCCATCGCGATCGCGACTATTCTCGCATACGGACAAAGGTTACAGCCTAATTGGGGTATGCGTCTGGCAGTCAGAACCTCTTCTATGGGTTATGCTATACCAGGTTCTGTTATTGCTGTGGGTGTACTCATTCCTGTTGGCAATTTTGACAATGCTCTCGATAGTTGGATGCGATCGCAATTTGGCATCTCTACAGGTTTGCTTTTAAGCGGGACGATCGCCACTCTCATCTTTGCCTATCTCGTTCGTTTCCTAGCTGTGGCTTTTGGGACAATAGAATCTAGCCTCAATCAAATTGCTCCCAGTCTTGATGATGCTTCTCGCAGTCTGGGTTACACTCCTACTAGTACTCTATTGAAAGTTCACGTTCCACTGATGTGGAGAGGTTTGCTAACTGCGGGGATTCTAGTCTTCGTCGATGTGATGAAAGAACTTTCTGCTTCGATCGTGATTCGACCTTTTAATTTTGATACTTTAGCAATCAGAGTTTATCAATATGCTTCTGATGAAAGACTAGTAGAAGCTTCTGCGCCTGCCTTAGCAATTATTTTAGTTGGTATTATTCCCGTGATTTTGTTGAGTTTGAGAATTACTAACAAGGGAGAAAGCTAGTTCATTCCGAATTCTAATAAAAAAGAGGGGTTCATTCCCTCCCTTTGTTAAAAACATTTAAATTTGCCTGATGAAATGATTATTCGTCAACAGCAGCAACAATTTCTTCTTCTGACAATTCAGGAATTTCTTCGGTGAAAGTCTGTCCCTGTGCTTCAGCTAGCATTTTCTGACGATACTTTTCAGCCATTTCTTCAGCTTTATCAAACACTAACTGGCGATTTTTCAACATATCTCCAGCTTCGGGTTCTAGCTGTTTGGTAGACAGTGAGATGCGTCCTCGTTCGGCATCCAAGTCAATGATCATGACTTTGAGTTCGTCATTGACATTAAAGACGCTATGAGGCGTATCAATATGGTCGTGAGAAATTTCAGAGATATGCAGCAATCCACTTACGCCACCAATATCAATGAAAGCACCGTAGGGCTTGATCCCGCGAACCGAGCCTTTGACTACTTGACCTACTTCTAAACCATTCATCTTACGCTCTACTAAGGCGCGGCGATGGCTCAGAACTAGACGGTTGCGCTCTTCATCTACTTCTAAAAATTTTAGAGGCAAATCTTGACCGACTAAATCTTCTTTAGCTTCGCGAGTGCTAATGTGAGAGCCAGGAATAAAACCTCGCAATCCTTCGATTCTCACTAATGCTCCACCTCGGTTCGTAGCGAATACGTTAGAGCGTACAGTAGCATCTTCGTTTTGCAGTTGTCTGACTCTCTCCCAAGCACGCATATACTCGATGCGACGAATGGAAAGAGTTAGCTGTCCGTCTTCATTTTCGTCAGCCAGAATAAAAAATTCTCTGGTTTCGTTAGACTGTAAAACCTCAACAGGATCGTCAACTCGGTTGATTGACATTTCCTGAATCGGTATAAATGCTGCCGTTTTTGCACCTATGTCAATCAGCGCTCCTCTTGGTTCCATACTGAATACGGTTCCAGCAACAATATCGCCAGGACTAAAATGATAATCGTATTTGTCTAGAAGAGCAGCAAAATCTTCATGTGTAAAGCCTACATCTCTCGTTTTTTCTTTCTGATTGACCATGTGCGTTTCGTTTCCTATTTGCAATATCTCCTTAATTACTGTGCCTCCTGTTGATGTACACTCACTTTATATTGTGCAGCCTACACCTTTGTGGAACTCTTGCCTACACCGATCTCGCCAACTCAGACTTGGGAATACCGATATGCCAAGATCGCCAGTGAGGATACAGACTCTATATTTTAACTTAAGAATCAGCAGTTTTACTTAATTATTTTGTTAAATGCTATATTTATAGTCTAGTATTTTCACAGTGCAATTGATAGCTCGACATCGAAGTCTCCGCTCAAGAACGAGCTATTGCTTGGGAAGAAGGGTCTAGGTTTTGCCAAGTTTTAGCATTCTCTGTCTGCTCAGACTCGTTTTGTAGTCGATCTAAAGTTTCCACAAAATCTTTAATTCCTTGAAACTTCCTGTATACTGAAGCAAAGCGAATATAAGCGACTTCGTTTTCTGTTCTCAAATACTCTAGAACTAGCTCGCCAATATAATCAGTAGTAAATTCTCTCTCGAAACTCTGTTGTAGTTGAGCTTCGATCTCGTCTACTAAAGTTTCAATTCGTCCATGAGTAACTTCTGTTTTTTCGCAAGCACGGATCATTCCTCTCAACAACTTCGAGCGATCGAAAGATTCCCTCGAACCATCGCGTTTGATTACGGTGATGGGAACAAATTCAATCCTTTCGTAAGTGGTAAATCGGTGTTGACAGCGCAAACACTCTCTACGCCTGCGAATACTCTGTCCGCCTTCTGCTGAACGAGATTCTAAAACTCGGCTTTCTTTATTTTGGCAATATGGACATTGCATAATCGATAGTCCATTTGAGTTAAGCTATGGATCGCTCAACTGCGATCGTGAACTGAACTTGATGATAACAGTTGATGTAAATGCAGAAATCTGAGCCGCTTCTAAGATCTTACTTGCTAATTTAACATTAAAAAGAAAGATCTTTGCGGCTCAGAGCTTTAATTGCAAATAACAAATTGTTGAAATTTAGTTGATTTGCTTGCTTATTTTTGAATGCGGGGTGGTTCTCTGAAGGCGATCGCAAAAAAGAGAACAGCAAGCGACATGGTTAAAACAAGAATATAGGCAACACTTTCCATTGTAAAAATTCCTAATTGCTGCGGTATTAATTTATCTTATCAAGAAAAGTATCTCAATTGGAAAAGAGGGGGCAAAGTGATTAACTTTCTTGCCCTACCTCTACAAGATACTTAACAAACTGTAACCATCAGTTAAACTAATTGGTTCAGACTAGATTTGTTGTTGACGGCGGGTAGATTTATCACCCAATTTCTGGAAGAAACCCCATTCCACTTGTTCTTCTGACAAGTCTGGGTCGATACCAGCAAATACATCTCGGTACAGAGTACGAGAACCATGCCAGATATGACCAAAGAAGAACAATAGTGCAAAACAGGCATGACCAAAGGTAAACCAACCTCTGGGACTGGTGCGGAATACACCGTCTGAGCCTAATGTTTCTGTGTCGAATTCAAAAGCTTCGCCTAGCTGAGCTTTACGAGCATATTTTTTGACTGCTTGAGGATCGCTAAAAGTTTGTCCATCAAGCGCACCGCCATAGAAGCTGACAGTGACACCAGCTTGCTCGATACTTAGTTTCGATTCAGCACGACGGAAAGGAATATCTGCACGAA
Organism: uncultured bacterium; assembly: GCA_964548905.1. Taxonomy (GTDB): domain Bacteria; phylum Cyanobacteriota; class Cyanobacteriia; order Cyanobacteriales; family Xenococcaceae; genus CAZJTL01. Next base: position 4,218 of record CAZJTL010000224.1, read on the forward strand.
CAATGCCATCAGCATCGGTCATGATTACAGGGAAAGTTTCAAAGAAGTTAGGCATTCTACGAACAGTCAATTCGCGACCTTCATTGTCTTTAAAAACTGCATGTCCTGACCAAGATTGAGCAATCCCATCGCCACTATCCATAGCGCCAGTACGGAACAATCCACCTTTAGCAGGGCTATTACCTACGTAGTTGTAGAAAGCTAATTTTTCAGGAATCTTAGACCAAGCTTCAGAAAGACTATCGCCATCGGCTAGGTTAGCTTCAACGCGACGTTGAATTTCCTGATTGTAGTATCCCTGATCCCACTGATAGCGGGTAGGACCAAACAATTCTACGGGGGTAGTAGCATTGCCGTACCACATAGTACCAGCCACAACAAAGGCGGCAAAGAAGACAGCCGCGATACTGCTAGAGAGTACAGTTTCGATGTTACCCATCCGCAGTGCTTTGTAAAGCCGTTCGGGAGGACGCACGCTTAAGTGGAATAGACCAGCAATAATACCAACAACACCAGCAGCGATGTGGTGCGCGACCACTCCACCAGGATTAAAGGGATTAAATCCTGCTGGTCCCCATTCTGGTGCTACAGGTTGGATATGTCCAGTTAAGCCGTAGGGGTCAGAAACCCACATACCAGGGCCCCAAAGACCTGTTAAATGGAAAGCACCAAAGCCAAAGCAGAGAAGTCCAGATAAGAATAAGTGGATACCAAACATCTTTGGCAAATCTAGGGCTGGTTGTCCAGTACGGGGGTCTTGGAATAGTTCTAAATCCCAATATACCCAGTGCCAAACCGCAGCTAAGAATAGCAAGCCCGAAAGAACGATGTGAGCGGCAGCAACGCCTTCAAATGACCAGTAACCAGGATTAACACCTGTTTCACCAGTGATGCTCCAGCCTCCCCAAGAGGAAGTTACACCCAAACGTGCCATAAAAGGTAAAACGAACATACCTTGTCGCCACATGGGGTTAAGAACTGGATCGCTAGGATCGAAAATAGCTAGCTCATAAAGAGCCATTGAACCTGCCCAACCAGCTACAAGGGCAGTATGCATTAAGTGGACTGAAATTAAACGACCAGGATCGTTCAGTACCACTGTGTGTACCCGATACCAAGGTAGTCCCATCGACTACTCTCCTCCTGTTAAAATTTATCTTTTAGTAAATTCCAATTCTTGGAATTAGACTTTTTTTGTTATTGAATCCCTTGCCATAAGCAAAGGTTTGCTCTCCACAAGGGAGTGAGATATTGGGCGTTCTCCTCAGCTCTTTTTTCGGAAAATAATATTTGACCAATAAAATCGCAGAGTCGAACAAACCAAATTATCTCTTGAAATGGAAGATTATTTAAAGAAGTGTAACTATTGTTAAAGTCGATTGCAAGAGTAAGTGATTTTTAGCAAAAGTTGAGGTAATCAAATATTACCTATTTTCTGGTTCATAACTATTTCGGCTTCGGATAATATTTCTAGAACTTGTTCGGCACTAATCAAGCGTTTAAGTAGTACCTGACCAATATTAGATTTTGTATAACTGAGTTCTCGATCTGGTCTGACCTCAACCATGACTACGGCATCTTCAACTCGATAGAGCCACAAGCGTTCTTGTGGTTGTTTGATGCTAAGGTGGAGGCGTTCAATTAGAGGTTTTCTGCGCCAAATGCTTTCCTCCCAGAGTCCATCAAAGCCCCAAACTCTGGCAGTATCCCATCCATCTGCCAAAAAAAAATATTTCACTAGTTAGGAGTTAGTAATATTAGGTTTACCAGTTCCACATTACTGGATTACTATCGAGATAATCTGTAACCTGACGACCAAGGCGATCGATCTCCTCAATTTCTTCAGTGGACAATTTAACTGACATGGCTTGGGCATTGGCGATCGCCTGTTCTGAGTATCTAGCACCAGCGATCGCGTTGGTTTGAGGTTGGGCAATCAGCCAAGCTAAAGCTAGTTGAGCAAGAGTACAGTTATGGCTTTCGGCGATCGGACGCAGTTGGGTTAATACCTTTTGAGCGCGTTGATAATTTTCACCTTGAAGCAGTTTGTTTTTAGCTCGATGATCTCCTTCGGCAAATTGATGGTTTGAATCGAATTTACCAGCTAAAAGTCCTTGAGCGAGGGGAGAATAGGCGAGGATGGCAATATTATGTTCGATACAATAAGGCATGGCATCGGTTTCTACATAACGCCAGAAGAGAGAATAGGGTGGTTGTAGACTATCAATGCGTCCGTATTGAGAGGCTTCTTCTAGTTGAGCGCCAGAAAAATTAGAAACACCGATCGCCCTAATCTTTCCTTTTTCTTTGAGATAATTGAGAGCGCTCATGGTTTCTTCGATAGGGACAATTTCCGAGTTGAACGAGCCAGAGGGCCAATGAATTTGGTATAAGTCGATATAGTCTGTGTTGAGATTTTTTAGCGAGCGATCGCAAGCTTCAAGAACTTGGTCGTATTTGAGGTGATTAGCAAATACTTTAGAAGCGTAAACAGCGCGATCGCGCACATCTGACAAAGCTTTAGCTATTATTTGTTCGGAATGCCCCTCACCATAAATTTCTGCTGTATCGATCGTGGTGATACCTGCCTCAAAACCAGCCCGAATCGCTTTAATACTATCTTCATCTTCAATTCCTACCCACATGCGTTTGCCAGCTTGCCAAGTTCCCATTAGGACTGGGGTGATTTGAAGATCCGATAAACCGAGCGATCGTTTTTCCATGTTTGATTGTTGATTGTTCATGGTTCATTGTTCATGGTTCGTTGCTAGTTGAGGTTCTGGACGCACACGCTTTGCTGTGATTACCATTTTGGCTCCACGAGCAGGCGCAAGGGTGACACCTCGGCGTTGAAGAACTTCTGGCTTGCGATCGGCTAGTGCTAGTTGATAGTTGGAGAGGATAGTTGCTAAGACTAGCTTCATTTCAAAGATAGCTAAAGCTTCGCCAAGACAACGACGAACTCCACCACCAAAGGGCATAAACTCATAGGGAGAAAATTGACGTTCTAGAAAACGTTCTGGCTTGAATTGCTTTGGTTCTGGATATAAATCCTCACGCTGATGGAGAAGGAACATGCATCCAAGTAAAGCAGTCCCAGGCTCTAAGTTGTGTCCCAATAGTTGAGTAGGTTCTTGTACTATTCTGGGAAAAGTCAACATCGTAACGGGGCGAATCCGTAAAGTTTCATGACAAACCGCAGTGAGATAGGGTAGCTTAAAAATGCTCATTGGATCTGGTTTTTCGCCAAGGCTATCCAGTTCAACAAGCAATTTTTCTAGTACTTGAGGGTGTTGATGAATTAGATATAATCCCCAAGCCATAGCTGTCGCTGTCGTTTCATAACCAGCCAATAACAAGGTCATTAGCTCATCCCGCAACTCTACATCGCTCATGGGATTACCCTCTTCGTCCCTAGCTGACATCAGCAGGGAAAGGATATCGATGCGTTCTGGATCGGCTAGCTGCCGACGTTCGGCAATTTCCGCGTAAATTAATTTATCTAGTTGCTGGCGATCGCGCAAAAACTTACCCCAGGGACTCCACGCGCCTAAATCTTTTTGCAGGAAAGGGAAAAATAGAAAACTAGAAGTGAGCGGTGAGCGAAATAAATCCGCTATTAACTTTAATTGCTGCTTAAGTTGTTCGCTGCGTTCTCCCTCGTACACACCAAACACAGTTTGTAAGATGACTTGTATAGAAATCTCTTGGGTAATGTCGCGAGCAGAAAATTGTC
>CAZJTL010000225.1:0-7841 GCA_964548905.1 uncultured bacterium
CGCAGGGATACCCATTTCACGGGCAATGATCGATGCATGGCATGTCCGACCCCCTTGATTGGTAACGATCGCGCTGGCTTTTTTCATGATCGGTTCCCAATCTGGATCGGTGCGGTTAGTGACTAATACTTCCCCTTTCTGAAAATCTACACTATCCCTTACTTCTAAAATAACGCGGGCGACTCCAGTACCCACCATTTCACCCACTGCACGACCAACTGTTAGCACTTCGCCTGTGCCTTGTAGTTTATAATTACGTAAAACGTTGGCGGATTTTTGCGATTGTACTGTTTCTGGACGCGCTTGAACGATGAATAATTCCCCTGTTTGACCATCTTTTGCCCATTCGATATCCATCGGGGTGTAAATATCCCGTACTTGGGAATAATGATCTTCAATTACACAAGTCCATTTAGCGAGGGTAATGATTTCATCGTCAGTAATTGCATATTTACCCTGTTGTGACTTGGGTACGGTTACGTTTTTAGTCAGTCGTTCGCCACCGAGATCGTAAATCATTTTGATCGCTTTACTACCCAAGCGTTTTTTGAAAATTGGGCGAAAACCTTGCTTGAGAGTGGGTTTAAAGACTAAAAATTCATCGGGGTTAACTGCGCCTTGTACTACGTTTTCTCCTAAACCGTAAGCAGCAGTGATTAAAGCGGCATTTTTAAATCCAGTTTCCGTATCGATCGAAAACGTTACTCCAGATGCAGCTAAATCCGAACGTACCATCTTTTGTACACCGACAGAAAGGGCGACAGCAAAGTGATCGAAACCTTTGATAGTACGATAGGAAATGGCGCGATCGGTAAAGAGGGAAGCAAAACATTTATGACAGCATTCCAGAACGTTTCTGACACCGTGAACGTTGAGATAGGTTTCTTGCTGTCCTGCAAAACTAGCATCGGGTAAGTCTTCAGCAGTAGCGCTAGAACGTACTGCTACATCAGTATCATAGCTATATTCTTTGCATTGCTTTTGATAGTCTTGCTCAAAGCGATCGCAGATACTTGGATCTGCGCCGTAGCGTTCGCAGAGTTGAAAATAAGCTTTGGTAATTGCTTCTTCTAGTTCTTGAGGAAAAGGGGTATTTAAAATTAATGCCCTTGCTTGTTTGCCCCTTTCTCTTAAGTTGTTGACATCTTCTACATCTAAGTCAGCAAAAATTTGTCTGAGTCTTGTTTCTATGCCTGCTTGTTCGACAAAATATTGATAAGCATGGGCGGTGGTAGCAAATCCTGTTGGCACATTTACTCCTTTGGGGATTAGCTGTTGGATCATTTCTCCTAGGGAAGCGTTTTTACCACCAACCAAACTAATATCATGAATACCTACTTCTTCAAACCAAAGGACAAAGGCACTTTCTTTGGTTGCTCGATCGCTTTTTTTTTCTGAAGTTATGCTAGTCATAATTTCAATTTATTTTTATTGATTTATAGTCTATTTTGTGGTTTATTTTTGACTATGATTTTGAGGCTTTTGGAGTGTTTAAATTTATACTAGTTTGTGTTTGAGTTGAGGTTTTAAAGGTAAAAAAATATTTCGCGCAGAGACGCTGAGGCGCAGAGAGTAAGAGAGAATTAAATTAACTTATTTGCTCGAAAAGAAATGATTATTGGAATTTGCTTTTAATTTTATTTTCTTCTAGTTTTCTGGTCGCGATCGAGGTTGATTTACAAAACTTAAATAAAAATACAGCTCGGATAAAAACAATAATTTTGTTTTAACAGGGAGCAGGGAGCAGGGAGCAGTAGGCAAGAGGCAATAGGCAATAGGCAATAGGCAATAGGCAGAAGGTAATAAAAGTCTTAAGTCTTTGGTACTGTGAAAATTAAAGCCAAAGCACGAGCGAAAATTTCCTCTTTGCCGATCGATTGCTCTAGATCTTCTGATTGATAGCGTCCTTCTTCTACTTCCAGGGAAGCTTCATCAATAGCATTTAGATAAGCTTCTTGCAAAATTTCGAGTAATTCTTCTTGGGTGAGATAGTAACCTCCTGCTTTACGCCTTTTATTTTCCCTCTGAATTTCTCGAACGCAATTACGAATAGAAACATCCCAAGAACGAGTTGTCCGTTTTTCTGCTTGCTGTTTAATCAAATGTAATAGCAAAATTACTGCATAGCTACGAATAGTTTTAATGATGCCCTTGCGCCCCATTTCTTCGAGATCTTCAACAATAGCTAATGAACCTTTGAGATCGCCCTTCAAGAGCAAATCTTTTAGCTCTAGTAATTCTTCCATAATTAAGAGTGCAGGATTAAACTTATTTACTCATACAAATTATGACGCGATCGAGCGTGCGATTGCTTTAAATTCCAAGGAAAATATTCTGGTTAAGCTTTCACAATCTTCAGAATAAAGTTCAAATCGAGATTATGCTGCCTGTCTGTATGTCACAAAAACCTATAAAATTAGATATTTTTAACTGCCATATAAAAAACTTAATAAAAAGTTATAAACATAACGTGTAAGAATAAAGAAAAATAAACAAATAAAAAACCGTATAGGAGGCGAATCGTGGTATCAACGCCTATAAAAACTGAAAAGCGATTGACGATACAAGTCTCAGAGGTGACACAAGATACAACAACTATTCGTTCTCTAGATTGGGATCGCGATCGCTTTGATATCGAATTTGGCTTACAAAACGGTACAACTTATAACTCTTATATAATTCGTGGCGAAAAAACAGCACTAGTCGATACTTCTCACGAAAAGTTTCGTCAACTCTACCTCGATACACTCAAAGGATTAATCGATCCTCAAGAAATTGACTACTTAATTATTTCTCATACCGAACCAGATCATAGTGGTTTAGTTAGAGATGTACTGGAATTAGCACCCCAAGCAATAGTAGTTGGTGCAAAAGTTGCGATTACCTTTTTAGAAAATCTCGTTCATAAGCCTTTTAAAAGGCTGCAAGTGAAAAACGGTGACACTCTCGATTTAGGAAACGGACACGTAATCGAATTTGTCAACGCACCCAATTTACACTGGCCAGATACAATATTTAGTTACGATCGCGGTACACAAACCATGTTTACTTGCGATGCATTTGGGATGCACTATTGTTCTGGCAGTCTCTATGACGAAGATTTGAAGAAAATAGAACCAGATTATCGTTTCTATTATGACTGTTTGATGGCTCCTAACGCGCGATCGGTTCTTTCTGCAATGAAGCGGATGGATGAGTTAGGCGAAATTAAAACCGTTGCTAACGGACACGGCCCCTTATTAAGATACAACATCGACGAATTATTAAGCCGCTATCGCAATTGGAGTAAAGCGCAAGCAAAAGCTGAAAAGACAGTAGCAGTCTTTTATATTTCCGATTATGGTTATAGCGATCGCCTCTCCCAAGCAATTGCTAGAGGGATTACCAAAACTGGTGTTGCTGTAGAAATGGTAGACATCAAATCCGCAGACACTCAAGAAGTACAAGAATTAGCCGGTCGTGCTGCTGGTATTATTATCGGAATGCCACCTTTATCTGGTAGTAATTTAAAAGAAACTACTAGTAATATCGGCACGATTTTAGCTGCTGCTAATGGCAAACAAGCAGTAGGTATGTTTGAATCTTACGGCGATAATGACGAACCGATCGATCCTTTGTTAACTAAATTCAAAGAAGTTGGTTTAACTGAAGTCTTTTCTTCAATTCGTATCAAAGATACTCCTTCAGAAGCAATCTATCAGCTATGCGAAGAATCAGGGGTTGACTTCGGACAATGGCTAAATCGCAAACGCTCGATCGAAGAAAGAAAAGGCTACGACAATGATTTAGAAAAAGCGATCGGACGTATTAGCGGCGGACTATATATTATCACCGCCAAAAAAGGCGAAATTAGCGGGGCAATGCTTGCTTCCTGGGTATCTCAAGCAAGTTTTGAACCACCAGGATTTACCGTTGCTGTGGCTAAAGATCGGGCGATCGAATCTTTGATGCAAGTAGGCGATCGCTTTGTCTTGAATGTTTTAGAAGAAGGCAAATATCAGCATTTAATGAAACACTTCCTCAAACGATTCAAACCAGGTGACGATCGCTTTGCAGGAGTTGATACGCAAACAGCTAATAATGGTTCCCCCATCCTTACAGATGCTTTAGCTTATCTAGAATGCAAAGTCGTCAGCAGAATGGAAGTTAGCGATCACTGGATTATTTACAGTGAAGTGAGTGCAGGACGAGTTTCTAATCCCGATGCCTTAACTGCTGTTCACCATCGCAAGATTGGTAATTACTATTAATTGTAGGGTGGGCGATGCCCACCTTATTTTGATTCAAAATAAGGAGCTTAAAAATACCTACATCTGAACAAATAAAAACTTGTTTTATTCTTAGCTATTGGGCTACAAAAATGTACTTGCCTATTTATCTAATTCGTCTAGATGAACGCACCAAAGATATATTTTTGCTGGCTGGAGAAGAAACAGAGATTTTAATTTTTCATAATGGAAAATGGAGATATTTATAATGAAGCCAGAACTTTATACAATGACTCGCAAAGAACTAAAAGCATATATTTTAGAACATAGAGAAGATGAAGAAGCCTTTCAATTATATATGGATAAAGTTACTTCAGAACCAGGAAAAATTTATCCAGCACCACAGTCAATTGATGATTTGAAAAATTTTCCTGAGTTGTTAGAAAAATATCGTCAAGAAAAACAGCAAAATTGAATAATTTACTCCGTTAATCTCAAAATAGAATTTGGCAAAAATCATATCTGTCTAGAATTAATAGGTTCAAAAGATACCAAAGATTTTCTTGGTTCTTTCTTTGACTAAAAAAATACAGACTTTTCACTAACTCAATTAATGTAAATGTTAGCAACAAGAAAATGGACGATCGAAGAATATCATCGTGCTGCTCAATTACAATTATTCCGTCCTGATGAAAGGTTGGAACTAATTGAAGGAGATATTATAGTAATGTCGCCAAAGGGTTCGGCACATGTAGTTTGCTGTCAGAAATTATTGCGATCGCTCCGTTTCAATTTAGCATCTGAATACGATTTTCAGTGTCAAGATCCAATTCAAATTGGTGATAGCGAACCAGAACCAGATCTTGTAATAGTAAGAGCAAATCTCGCTCGCATTCCTACTGCTGAAGATGTAGTAATTGTAATAGAAATTTCCGATTCAACTTTAAAATACGATCGCGAAACAAAAGGAAGGCTATATGCAAAAGCTCGAATTGCAGAGTATTGGATTTTTAATTTAATAGATAATATTTTAGAAATTTATCGAAAACCAAATTTTGAATCTGGTCAATATAAAACTAAAATAGAACATCAAGCGAATGATGAAATAGAACGCAATATTTTCATTAACTCTTTACAGGTATCAGAAATTTTATTGTAAATAAATTAACTGTAATTATTTTTGCTAAATTTAATTTAAATTATTAAATAAATTTAAAGGCGATCGCGATTTATACCAACAAGCAAAATCTCCTTTTATCGAAAAAATTCTCCAAAAAGCCAAACAACTAACAACAAATAACCAATAACCAATAACTAACAACCATGAAACCAAAAGACGTTCAAACCTACCCGATCGCTGCTGAAACAACTGTATTGCGTTCTCGTACTTGGGATCGACTAAAATTTGAAATTGAATACGGTTTACAAAAAGGAACGACAGCGAATTCTTACGTAATTCAAGGTACTAAAAAAGCCCTAATTAATCCACCAGGAGAATCTTTTACTGAAATATTTTTACAAGCCCTGCAAGAACGTTTCGACCTGAAAAAATTAGAATATGTAATTCTCAGTCACGTTAACCCCAATCGTTGCGCTACAGTTAGCGCACTATTAGAAATTGCCCCCCACGTTACTATCGTCACTTCCAATCCTGGGGCGATTTCTCTGCGTAATATTTTGCCCGATCGAGAATTAAAAATAATGACCATCAAAGGTGATGATGCACTTTATTTAGGTAGAGGTCATCACTTAGAATTTATTCCTACTCCCTTACCTCGTTGGCCAGACGAACTGTGCTGTTACGATCCTAAAACAGAAATTCTCTATACTGATAAATTATTTGGGGCGCATGTTTGCAACGATCAAGTTTTTGACGAAGGATGGGAAGTTTATCAAGAAGACCGTCGCTACTATTTTGACTGTTTGATGGCACCTCATGCCAAACAAGTGATGACGGCATTAGAAAAAATAAAAGATAAAGAAGCTACAATTTATGCAACTGGTCATGGCCCTTTAGTGCGTTACGGTTTGACCGAATTAAAGGCAGCCTATCAAGAGTGGATTAGCGCCCAAAGATCGCAAGAATTGAGAGTTGCTTTAATTTATGCTTCCGCCTATGGAAATACTGCAATTTTAGGACAAGCGATCGCCAGTGGAATTACCAAAGCAGGAGTGAGGGTAGATTCAATCAACGCAGAAATTGCCCAACCAGAAGAAATTAAAGAAGCGATCGAAAAGTGTCATGGATTTATCTTCGGTTCTCCCACATTAGGAGGACACGCACCGACACAAATTCAAACCGCATTGGGAATTACCCTTGCCAACGCCGATAAAACTAAAATTGCTGGGGTATTTGGTTCTTTTGGCTGGAGTGGCGAGGCGATCGATCTACTAGAAAATAAATTTAAAGATGCTGGATATCGCTTTGGGTTTGAAACCATGCGGGTTAAATTCAAACCTACCGATGCTATTCTCAAAACCTGTGAAGAAGCGGGAACGGATTTTGCCCAAGCTATCAAAAAAGCCCAAAAATCTCGTCAACCAAAAGGTTCTGTGGCTACATCCCAGTCCGATCGCAGCGAACAAGCTTTAGGAAGATTAGTTGGTTCTCTCTGCGTAGTCACCGCCAAACAAGGAGAATTAGCAGGAGGAATGTTAGCTTCTTGGGTATCTCAAGCTACTTTTAACCCTCCAGGTTTGACGGTTGCAGTTGCCAAAGATCGCGCGATCGAATCTATGTTGCATACAGGTCATAAATTCGTCCTCAATATTTTGCAAGAAGGCAATCATCTTGGATTAATGAAGCAATTTCTCAAACCTTTTGCCCCTGGTGAAGATCGTTTTGCAGGTGTGGCAATGCAAGAAGCAGAAAATGGTTGTCCGATTTTAAATGATGCCCTTGCTTATGTGGAATGTCGGGTTGATAACCGTATGGAATGCGGCGATCATTGGTTGGTTTATGCAGTAGCAGAAAAAGGTAAGTTATTGCAATCTGAAGGAGTTACGGCGGTACATCATCGTAAGTCTGGAAGTCATTATTAATTAATCAAGTAGAGTGAGTGCTTTGATAAGCACTTACTTTTTGCGATTGCGATATTTATGAAAGATTTGGGACTACCAAAAGAAACTATTGATTTTTTAAAAAGTGGGAAACAATTTGTCTACGATCCTACTCAATGTCAAGCTGGCATTGTCAAACTCAAAAATTTTGAAGAACTTGAAATAAATGAGATATGGGTAAATTGCGATCGCTATTCGACTATTATCAGTGCAAGAGATATGAGCGATAAGGAACGTAAGGCATATGGACGCAAATAAATTTAGTAGTCTTTCTAAAGCAGATACAGACGAAAAAATTGGAGAATTTTGGGATGAGCATGATTTCACAGAATTCGATACCGATCTTCCCGATGTAGAATTTGAAATTGCTTGCTCTGTGCCTATTGAAGTAGATTTATTTAATGCGATCGAGCAACAAGCACGCAAACGAGGTGTAAAAGTTGAGACTTTAATCAATCTTTGGTTGCAGCAGAAACTTGACGACCAAATGGCAGTTTAATCAGCAATTTAATGAAAGTCAGATCCGCTACTCTTGATGATGTATCGCTCATTTTTTCGTTCATTCAGAAGAAA
>CAZJTL010000226.1:0-7707 GCA_964548905.1 uncultured bacterium
TTGTTCATTGTTCGTTGCAGAAAGAAGGCAGGAGGCAGGAGGCAGAAGTAATAAGTAATAGGTAATAATTAATTAAGTCTATCTCCTACACCAAATGCTCAACAAACAACAAACAACTAATAACTAATAACCAACAACTAATTTTCATACTCTTCAAACAGCAACTCTTCGATAATCGGCTGTAAGTGTTCGTCTTCAGGAGCGATTAATTCTAGTTCGCCTAATAAATTGTAGCGAGCAAAAAAGAGTAATGGTGTTAAAGGAGTATAAATAGCATACTTTTGCTCCTTATGATAAAAGGTAGCTAGTAATTGTAGTTCTTCTGGTTCGAGTTTGCTGTCTTCGTCGTCCAGTTCTAGAGTTAGCACTTTATCTTCTTCGATCGGTGGTAATTCCCCATTCACGGTTAGAGTAAAGGCTGTATGCTTAAGAAGCAGATCTTGTTCTGCTAAAACAGCTTTAGCATCAGCAAAAACCAAGTCAATTTCTTCTTTTTCTTCAATTAGTACTGCTTCTGGGACTTCTTCATCTTCATCTTCTTCATCCCAAGCCATAATAACTACTGGGGAATCAACGGGCATCAGTAGCATATAGGTTGTTCCTTCAGACTCCAGAGAATGCTCTATATAACAATCTAGCGAGCGATCGTATTCATCGACAAGGGTGACAACCTCTTCCTCATATTGTTCGTTGTCTGAATCGAATTGAGATGATGGCATATAAAAATAGACAGCCCACAGGCATCGAATTAACTGGTCAGTAGTAGACTCATCATTAAAAATTGAGTCTTAAGATTTTATTGATAAGCTTCAGAATATCACGTGATGCGATCGTCAATCTTGAGGAATTTATTGTAAGGATTATGGTTGCTTTGGCGCTTCTAACCAGTTATCTTGCTGGAGATATTCAACTAAGGGAACGTCAGTAAGATTATATTGTAGGGGTGTAATCGTAATGTAGTTTTGGCGAATTGCTTGAACGTCTGTAGGTATGTGGGGCGGTAAATTAATGTGTTCTGGTTGTTCGATGTCTTCAATAACTTCACCAGCTAGCCAATAATAGCTTTTACCGCGAGGATCTAGCCTTTTTTGAAAGCTTTCAATGTAGCGACGCAAACCTTGACGAGTAATCAGCACTCCTGCTATTTCCTGAGTATTTACTGGTGGGACGTTAACATTTAATAGGGTTGGTTGGGGCATCTGGCGATCGCCTAATTGATTAACTAGATTCAGAGCAAAGTCAGCAGCAGGTTGAAAATCTTGAGAAGTAAAGCTACACAGACTGACAGCAATGCTGGAAATTCCTTCTAAAGCTCCTTCCATAGCTGCCGAAACTGTACCAGAATAAAGAATATCCGTACCTAAATTAGAACCATGATTAATGCCAGCTAAGACCACATCGGGACGGCGATCGAGAACAGCACTAAGGGCAAATTTAACACAGTCAGCAGGAGTTCCCGAACAAGACCAAGCTGTAACTTTGGGATGAAAAATGGCATCGACGATCTCAGCACGAATTGGTTGATGTAAAGTTAAACCATGTCCTGTAGCCGAGCGTTCGCTTTCAGGACAAACTACGGTGACATCGTGACCAGCTTGTGCCAAAGTATTGGCTAAGGTACGAACTCCTAAAGCAAAAACACCATCGTCGTTACTAACTAAAAGCTTAAGAGGTTTGTTTTTAGGCATAAAGGATTTTTGGATTAATTGTCACTTTAGTCTAATATCATGTCACGTGACTAACCCAAATTAAATGCTTGGTACGATCGCTCGATCGCACATCCAGCATGGCAAACAACCCAAGCAACTACCGATGCACTCGAAACCTTAAAAACTCGTATGGCAGCTAGAATAGCCTAGTGCAAGAAGGCAGAAGTTCGAAGGCTTTTATGACGGCGCTTTGTATGACGAGGAAACCTCGTCATCCGCGCCTCCAGAAGTAAACAGCCTTGTTACTACAAGGTTTTCTTCTCAATTGACTGACGGGTTAATTCTGCTATGTTGCACTAGTACAGGAAGTCAAATTAGCCGATTATTTCTTAAGTTAATCGCTTTTTTTACTTTTCTATTTTAGAAATATAGTAATAATGCTAATTACAAAGATAAAAGACCTCCACTAATTATTTTTAGCAAGTGGGGTCTTCTAATGAGGTCTAGAAAGTTCATTATAGCTCGATTTCTTTGGTAGCACAGTATCCTAAGATACGTAAGGTTACTCTGGTCTAGATTTTTTGGTTAAAAATATTTGCGAACATGCTCGATTGATTCAAGCTTTTGAAAGCCATGAGTTTGTTGCGTCGGGTAGCTATCAGCTATCAGCTATCAGTTGTTTCAAAAAGATGAGGAAGTTTTAAGGAAAAACTTAAAAGTGGTTTCAGAAAATCAAGAAAAAGTACAAACTAACTATCAAGCGGGTAAAATTGCTTTAGAAAGGGGAAATTATCGTCAAAGCATACAATATTTAGAAAAAGCTCAGGGTTTAGCCGCATCTTCTTCTCGCTTGGCTGGAGAAATACAAATTTGGTTGGTGACAGCTTATCAAGCTGCTGGAATGCGTACCGAGGCGATCGCCTTATGCCAAAAATTAGCTACTCATCCCAGTTTAGATACCCGCAAACAAGCTCAGCGCTTACTCTACATTATCGAAGCACCTAAGCTAAACAGACCAAAAGAATGGATGAGTGAAATCCCTGATCTTGCCAAAGTTGCAGATAGCGATTCTCTATCTAAGTATGTCAGTTCTAATCGAGTAGAAAAATCTCAAACCCGCAAACAAGATTCATCCATTCCAGAAGCGATCGATTTGAGCCAAGTAAATACTAAAGACAATCAGTTTATTTGGGTAGCACTAGGCTTGAGCATTTTAATTTTAGTAGGTTTATTGTGGCTGAATTAACTCTTCTGCTAAGTCGTAATTATAAGAATTAAGCGGGCAGCGCGGAAACTGCCATCCTTTATGAGGACACGGTAGGCGAGGAAACCTCGCCTACGTGAGATATCCTTGTGATAGAGGAGCGCAACTCGGACTTTTTCAAGTCCGTGAAACCTGATAAAATCAGATAAGTTAGCAAGTCGCTTTGACTTCTGAATTGTAGGTGAGACTCCGTTTAATTGGACGTTTTAGTTAAATGACGGATTGGAGAAATCCCAATCTTGGTGCAAAGCACTCTAATTCCAGCCGAGACAAATAAAGCTTTCAGGAATAGCGAAACAAAACTGGTAAACATAGCTAACAATACCCAAAGATCAAAGTATGCTCAGACTCCCGAAAGAGAGCGAGAGAGTAGCGGGTTTTTGGCTAACCCTTTAAGGATTCTTATCTCTTAAGAATCTGCCCTGATTCATCGGGCAGAGTGTCAAAAGTAATCGAAGTAGAGTTAAAGTGAATTCGATCGCCTTCTGTAGAATTAAGGGTTTGGCAAAAAAATTCTTGAGGGCGATTTTGCGCGTCTGTCACCAATACTCGCGCTTGATGTCCGTTGCGTAATACATCAGGGCGATCGCGTTCTTCATAAGCATAAATAATTAACAGATCTCCCGGTTGACACAGCAGCGCCGCACCACCGTTAGGACAAATACAACCACTCCCTGCTTCCCCTGGAATAACATAAGTAGACCAGCGTTTACCGTTATTGAGATTGACAATATCTACTTCTTCTAATGGTAGCAATCCGACTCGATCTAATAAATCTCGATCGATCGTGATACTACCTACATAATTAACGTTTGCTTCTGTCACCGTTACCCGATGCAGCTTTGCGTGCATTAATCTAATTCTTGCCATATTTCTTCATAAACTGCTTTTTTTATGATAAAGCCCAGTTAGTCTCGATTGCGATCGTTGCTTACCTAAGATTATTTTTTATGCTTAAAATCAGTTAATTATGAAAATACGAATAGACACATCCCAAGAACGAGTTGTTCTGTTCTCTGCTTTTTGTTTGATTAAATGTATGAGCAGGATTATGACGTAACTGCGAATTTTATCAATAATTGCTTTGCGCCCCATTTCTTCCAAATCTTCCACTACAGAGAGAGAAGCTTTGATGTCCCCTTGTAGCAATAGTTGTTTGAGTTGCAGCAGTTCTTCCATAACTCTTGAATCGCATACATTAGCAGCAGCGCTTATGAAAATATAGTTAATCCTTGGCTAAATTTTAACTGATCGAAGCGATCGTAATAGTAATTCCAGCAGTAGCATAACCCGAAACGATTAGCTCGGCAGGCTTTTCTGCTAGTATGTTAAAATTATCAGGCAATTTTTACTCTCGATTTAAAGCTGACTCTGAAATAAAAAAAGTTTTTTCCCAAGTACGTAATTGATTCTTTTTTAATTATGGATAGTAAAGATTTAGCTAAATACATAGAAGATACTAATGGAATTTCTAAACCATGGTTGTTAGTGCAATTACGTCTTAAAAAATTACAAGAACGTCGAGATATGCTCGAACATGATGATTATGTGCGCGAGTTAGCAGATATTCAGCAAGATTTAATCAATTTAGGCGAATGGTGGGTTGGCAGAGAAGACGAAGTTTTCGGAAAATAGTTGATGTTAAATCCATCTATTCGATCGCAATTAGCCGAAGATAATAGTTCTCAATGGCACGCTAATTTAAACATAGTTTATATCTGTCGCGATCGCGCGACTCAAATTGAAAAGTCATTTTCCCAAGCACCATTAAAAATACAACGTCCCTTTTATCCAGAAGGAAAAAATATTTGTCATAGCCTAATTTTGCATACTGCTGGCGGAATTGTAGGAGGAGATTTACTCTCTCAAGATCTCCATCTAAAAACCAATGCTCATGCTGTAATTACCACGGTAGCGGCGGGAAAAGTTTATCGCAGCAATGGACAAGTAGCCAAACACAACGTCAAGATTAAGATAGATGCTGAGGCTTGTTTAGAATTTTTACCACAGGAAACAATTGTTTTCGATGGTGCTATTTATCATCAAAATTTAAAGGTAGAATTAGCACCTGGAGCAACTTGGTTGGGTTGGGAAATTAATCGCTTTGGTCGATCGCATCGAGGAGAAAAGTTTTACTCTGGTGAATGGCTCTCTCACATCGAAGTTTGGCAACAAAACCAACCCTTATGGATCGATCGCGCTTGGTTGCCAGGAGATCGAGCCTTATTTAACAGCGCCAATGCTTTAGCAGGTAAACCAGTGATAGGAACTCTCAGTTGGTTAGGAAGATCGGTTTCAGCAGAAACCATCGCGCAAATAAGAGATCTGTGGCGACAACAAAATAGTCAAGCAGATGCTGGAGTTACAGAACTAATTTCTGGTTTATTATGTCGTTATCGTGGTGATTCTACTTCCGAAGCAAAAAACTGGTTGATCGGGGTTTGGCATCTACTACGTCAAACTTATTTACAACGTAGCGCGATCGTTCCTAGAGTTTGGCAAATTTAGTCCTAATTTCTTTTATTTATAGTAAATCTAGAATAAGTCTTGATTGCCTCTTGCCTTTTGCCTTTTGCCTGCCTGATCGATTAATTAACAACTCGAACAGAACTGATATATATGCAACTTTCACCTCAAGAAAAAGATAAATTACTCATTTTTACCGCCGCCTTGCTAGCGGAAAGACGTATGGAAAAAGGATTAAAGTTAAATTATCCCGAAGCAGTAGCCTACATTTCTGCGGCGATTCTAGAAGGTGCCAGAGAAGGAAAAACTGTTGCTGAGTTAATGAGCTATGGTGCGACGCTCTTAACCAAAGAGCAAGTCATGGAAGGAATAGCAGAAACGATTGATGAGGTTCAAGTAGAAGCTACCTTCCCCGATGGTACTAAATTAGTTACCGTACACAATCCAATTCAATAGTTGACACTCCACGGGTTAAAACCTCGATCTCTGTTCTGTCATTAACCATGAACAATCAACAATAAACAATGAACAATAAACAATTGTTTTTGTTTTAAAATGAAATGAGAAATAAATCGACAAATTTTTCAGATTTCAAGACTTTCATGGCTAATGCAACTCAGACCACTTATACCAATGAGCAAATCTCAGCTTGGCTTAGGGGTTTGCTTACTATTGCTTGGGCTGATGGACATTACGATGCACAAGAACAACAATTAATTGCTCAACTGACTCAAGAATTAGCCCTCGTTGATGGCAGCGAAGGTTTTCAGCCAATTACAGCCGAGCAATTAGCAGTTGCTTTAGGCAAAGACGAAAAAACCGCAGAAAATTTCTTAAGAACGGCTGTTTTAGTTTCCGTTGCTGATGGTATTTATTCAACCTCAGAAGCTGAATTATTGCATAGTTTTAGCGATGCTCTAGGCTTGAAAATACAAGCTCTTGAAGCCCTCGAACATACACTCTGCAAACCCCAAGCTCCTTTAGCTACAGATTCATCTGTTGCGGATTTAGTCAGTCCTCCTCATCCTCATCCAGACGTACTCAAACCAATTAAAGATTGGCTGGATGGAGCGGAAATTCACGACCCTAGAATTGCTAGATTTATCTGTAAAATGGTGCCACCTCAATGTCCTTTTGAAAGAGATGTCACTCTGTTTGGTCATAAAATCATTCATATTCCACCCCTATGTAAACTCAATCCTCTCTACGAACAATTAGTAGGTTTGCGTTTTCGCTCTCTCTCCTATCTGGCTGATGATTGTAAGGAGGATGTCTCGGAATATATTTAACCCTCATCTGTCACTTTGGGATATTTTCACGAAAGCACGTTATTTCAGCCTACGAAAAATTAAGGTTTTGACCCAGTTTGACAGAAAAGGGTTAATCAGTAAGTGGTTGCAGCAATTGTAAAGCGATGTTGCAACCCTTTGAAAAGTATTTAAATATTAGCTCTAGTTCGATCGTAACGCTAGAGTAAATATTAATATTGATTTCAATGCGAAAACATGGATAACAAACTGCAAAGATATCGCATGATTTGTACGCTGACCTTTGGAGATATTTACGGTCAGATTATTGTTTGGTTAATTGTCATTTTCTTAACTTTAGCTACGACTCTTGCTTTGTGGAGCAGTACTCGCCAAATTTATGCGCTAGCTACTGTTGGCATTGTTCTAGTCTTATCTTTACCATTTTTACTATTCGCATTCGTGACAACCTTGCTCAATCACATTGAGTTTACTCCACTAGAAGAAGAATCAGCTAGCAGTAAAACTTATCGTGCTGAGAGTCAATCTTCGCCAAAATCAGCCCAAGCAGCAGGATAGGTGAGAGGCTTTCAAATCCCTTCAGGTGAGTCAGAAGGATTTTATTTACAAGCCCCGTAGCCATGTGCGCGGGGTAATTGATTGACTCAGCCATTTGATTTTCTCAGGCGATCGCTCGGAAAAAAAGCAAAACAATGCCCAATTTTTCTAAATTGTTGAAGCTTTCCTTAAATTAGTTGGACACTTAAACAATAAATAGGTTAGAGGTATTAGTTTAGAAATACAAAAGCAATCACTATTTTTGTCATAGTAAAAGGTTTGGGAATAATGGCAAATCAAGAATCGCCACTCAATTGCACTAGTGCGAATTTTGAAAGAATAGCAATCAAAAGGTTTCGCGCCCTAGCAACCTGTGTTCCCCGTGCTAGTAAGGTTTTTCGTGAGCCTTGGGATTGTTCTACCGTACTGTGTATTGATTTTGAAAATTGTCCCAATTTATTACAAACTACTAAGGAAAAAGCAGATCTTTTAGTTATTGCAGCTCAAACACTAGGCTTAGCCA
>CAZJTL010000227.1:0-7666 GCA_964548905.1 uncultured bacterium
AAAACCCAGAATACAGCGACGTTATGTATGTTGACGAGCTAATTGGTTACAATACCGTTAACACCTTACCTCCAAATACTATTGAAGCTTGTGCCGATCACTGCCATCCAGGGAATCGTATTGAAAGCGATCTCGATGCAGCAGATCGGGCGATCGAAGCTCTCAAAGATCCAGACGTAAACATCGACATCAATCAAGTCATGGACGAACTGCTAGAAGACGGTATTGATAAATTTATCAAACCCTTTGAATCTTTGATGGCTTCCTTAGAAGCAAAAGTAAAACAACTAGCAACAGTTTAGGGGCTAGGGATTAGGGGGAGGGGGAGAGGAGGAGAGGGGGAGAGGGGGAGGAGTAATGAGTAATGAGTAAAAAACTTATGACTTATGACATCCCTAATCCCTAATCCCTAATCCCTAACCCCTAATCCCTAATCCCTAATCCCTAATCCCTAATCCCTTAAAATATGGTTACTCTCCTCGAAAATCCCCTTCGCGTTGGGCTGCAACAGGAAAGAACGCCAGAGCCTCTAATTATGGTGATTTTTGGCGCTTCTGGTGATTTAACTCAACGCAAACTCGTACCAGCAATTTATCAACTCAAGCGAGAAAGAAGACTACCCCCAGAAATTACCGTAGTTGGCGTTGCTCGTCGTGACTGGAGTGACGACTTTTTTAGAGAACATTTGCGCGAGGGAATCGAACAGTTTTCTGACGGTATTGGTAGCGAAGAAATCTGGCAAGACTTTGCTCAAGGACTTTATTATTGTTCTGGTAACATGGACGAAGCAGCAAGTTACCAGAAATTAAACCAGCTTTTAAGCGAGCTAGACGAAAAACGCGGTACGAGAGGCAATCGTGTCTTTTATCTTTCGGTTTCTCCCAACTTCTTCAAGCCAGCACTGAGAGAATTGGGTGCCGCAGGAATGATCGCCGATCCCATTAAAACTCGCGTTGTCATCGAAAAACCTTTTGGGAAAGATTTGGCTTCTGCTCAATCCCTCAACCGAGTCGTACAAAAAGTTTGTAGGGAGCAACAGGTATATCGCATCGATCATTATTTGGGCAAAGAAACAGTACAGAACTTGTTAGTGTTCCGCTTTGCTAACGCTATTTTTGAACCTTTGTGGAATCGTCAGTTTGTCGATCACGTCCAAATTACGGTAGCTGAAACAGTTGGAGTTGAAGATCGCGCTGGTTACTATGAAACCTCTGGTGCTTTGCGAGACATGGTGCAAAACCATCTGTTGCAGTTGTTTGCCCTGACGGCGATGGAAGCCCCTAATGCTCTTGATGCGGATAGTATTCGCAACGAGAAAGTAAAAGTCTTGCAAGCGACCAACCTAGCAGATATTAATAACTTAGAGCGATCGGCGATTCGAGGACAATACAAAGCTGGTTGGATGAAAGGTAAACCCGTCGAAGGCTACAGAGAAGAGCCTGGAGTCAATCCCGAATCGATCACACCTACTTTTGTGGCGATGAAGCTGACGATCGATAACTGGCGCTGGAAAGGCGTTCCTTTTTATCTGCGTACTGGCAAAAGATTGCCGAAAAAGGTGACAGAAATTTCAATTCAATTTCGTGAAGTACCTTTGCTTATTTTCCAGTCAGCCGCACAACAGGCAAATCCCAATGTACTAAGTATGAGAATTCAACCTAATGAAGGTATTTCTCTGCGTTTTGAAGCAAAAATGCCAGGTGCAGACTTAAGAACTCGCACTGTCGATATGGATTTTAGTTATGGTTCTTCTTTTGGCATGGCAACTGCTGACGCTTACAATCGACTGCTGTTAGATGCAATGTTGGGGGATCAAACTTTGTTTACTCGTGCTGATGAAGTTGAGGAAGCATGGCGCGTTGTCACACCTATTCTCCACGCCTGGGAAACACCTACAGATCCCGCATCTATTCCTCAGTATGAAGCAGGAACTTGGGAACCAACGGAAGCAGAGTTTTTGATTAATCGAGACGGTCGCCGTTGGCGAAGACTTTAAATTAGGGACTAGGGGTTAGGGATTAGGGATTAGGGAAAAAAGTAGGAAGTAGGGGCAATCCCTTGTGGTTGCCCTGAAGTAGGAAGTCAGAAGTCAGAAGGAAAAAAAGTCTAAAGTCTTAAGTCTTAAGTTTTTTTACCGGGACTTAGACAAAAACAACAGAGGAAAAAGCCTCAAACCCAAGCAGGACTTGGAATTTACTTCAAGAACCTCAAAATAGCTGAAACCCATATATATCAACCAAACATCTAAATCGAAGTTAAAAGCTTGCCATATATAAGTTTGAGGCTTTTTTCCCGCCAGAAAATGTCTAAGTCCCGTTACTTGCTACTTGCTACTTGCTACTTTTCTCCCCCTGCTTCCCCTGCTTCCCCTGCTCCCCTGTTCCCTGCCTCCCAGTCTCCCTAGTACCTAACCCCTACCCCCTAGCCCCTTTCCCATACTAAATATCTGACAACTTAAAAAACTGACTATGACTACAACAAAATCCCCTCCTCTAGTATCTCTGCAAGCACCAAAGGATGTCTCGATCGAAGAGATTGAGTCAGAGTTACGCCAGATCTGGCAAAGTTATGGTGCTAATAATGAAGGTTCAACCGCGACTAGAGCAACTACTTTTAGTTTGGTAGTCTACGAACCAGATGGAACACAGCAGTTGTTAGCTGCTTTAGGCTTTTATACAGGTCCGATCGATGGCATTGCAGGTCCGCGTACTGAAGCAGCGATCAAAGCCGCCCAAAAAGCCTATGGAATAGAAGTTAGCGGTAAATCTGACGCTCAACTACTATCCAAATTGCAAACAGAATTTTCCCAAGCTAAACAAGAAGGCAGATTAGAGAATGGCAACCAACAGGCTGCCATGCATTATTCTCCCGACTATGAAGGAGCAGGAATTGCTGATGCGATCGCGGCGGCTAATCCTTGTCGAATCATTACTCTTTGTCCTGTTTTGACTGAAGATACAGGGGTAAAAGCCCAGGTTTCGGCATATTGTCCGATTAAAAAGCAAAATCTCAATACTTTAGTCTGCTGCGAATATATTACTTTGAGCGGTACGGCTGAAGCATTGGAAAGAATAGGCGGGATCATTTCTGAATTAATGATTAACGGACTGCCTAAATTTGTTTGGTGGAAAGCAACGCCTACGGCTGATTATGCCCTGTTTAAGCGTTTGGCAGGACTCAGCAATACTCTAATCGTTGATTCTAGTACCTTTACCTATCCCGAAGCCGATCTATTCTCAGTTGCCGAACTACTCAAGCAAGAAGTAGCGATCGCCGATCTCAATTGGCGCAGATTAGCACCTTGGCAAGAGTTGACAGCAGAAGCTTTCGATCCACCAGAAAGACGCGCGGCTATTTATGAAGTCGATCGCGTGACTATTGACTATGAAAAAGGTAATCAAGCCCAGGCATTGATGTTTTTGGGATGGATTGCCAGTCGCTTACAATGGACTCCCGTTGCTTACGAACTAGAAGGCGGGGACTATGACATCAGACGCATCAAATTTACAGCTAATAATCAACGGACGATCGAAGCTGAATTAGCAGCTATGCCTACTGCTGACTGGGGAGATGTCTCAGGAGATTTGATTAGCTTGCGTCTGAGTTCGACCAACTTACAAGCAGATTGCTGTACCGTACTTTGTTCGAGTACATCAGGTTGTATGAGGATGGAAGCTGGTGGAGGCGCACAAGCTGGTTATCTCCAACAAGTAACAGCCCTATCCGATCAAAAAACTGAAGATCTACTCGGTCAACAGCTACAACGTTGGGGACGGGAATTGCTCTATGAAGAAAGCATGGCTGTCACGGGGCAAATTCTTCAGTTAGCTACTGGAGAGTGAGCTAGGCAGAGGGGCAGGGGAGCAGAAGGAAAAAAACTTAAGACTTTAGACTTAAGACTTTAGACTTCTCTATCCCTGCCCAGGGCTAGGGCTGTTTCATTTTTTTATAATTGAGAGTAATAGGGAATTGGGGATTGGGAATTTTGAATTGTTCGATCGATATTGCGGTTATAGTTTGAAAGCACGAACTGGTTCCCCTAAAAGATGAAGCATAAACCAAAAACTATTTCGCTTGCTCCGATCAGTGCTTTTAATCGCTATCGACTGACTATTTGCTTGCTGAGTTTATTATCGTTTGTTTGTTTGGCTGTTGCGGTAGAAGAGAAGAAGCCTTTTGAGCTGGATAGTTCAATTTTAGAGTGGTTGCATCAGTTTGTTAATCCAGTCATTACTTTCATCTCTAAGTCATTTTATTTTGTTGGCGATGAATATTTTGCGGCGGCAGTAGTACTTGTTAGTTTAATCATACTTTGTTGGCGAGGTTATCTTCAGGAAGCAAAGGTTCTAGGATTTTCGGCGTTAGGAATTCTGATTTTAGTCGATCGCATTCTCAAACCTTTAATTGCTCGCCGTCGTCCAGATGAAAAACTAATTGCGGTGACAGGAAGAAGTTTTCCTAGTGGACATGCCGCAGGTAATTTTATTCTCTATTTTTATTTAGCCTATTTATTAGCTGAAAGATTTCCCAGTTTAACTAAATATATTTACGGAACGACGACAATATTTCTGATTTTTATGGGCATAAGTGTTGTCTATTTAAGAGTACATTGGCCGACAGATATCATTGCTAGTTATTTAATTGGTTATGTTTGGCTGACAATTTCCCTAACTCTGCTAAAATTCGCCAGAAAGCAACAACGCGATCGCCAACGTAAATAAACTTAATATCGTGCAAAAAATGCTCAAAAAATCGCCAAAACTTAGTTGGGGTTTATCATTCCTTTGGATTTTAATTATTAGTTGGATAGCTTTTTTAAATAACTTAGGTGGTATTGGTTTATTGGATAAAACCGAGCCGATGTTTGTAGAAGCTGCTCGTCAAATGGTAGTTACAGGTGACTGGGTGACACCATATTGGAACGGAGAAACTCGTTTTGACAAACCACCTCTTAGCTATTGGTTAATCGCGATCGCCTTGAAAACTTTTGGTACTAATGAATGGGCGGCGAGAATTCCCTCAGCCTTGATGGCGATCGCCGCGATCTCTCTATGTTTCTGGACTTTACGTCAATGTGGTTTTGCTAGTCCCTCTCTGCTCAAACATACTCATTCTCAGCGTCATCTTTGGATTTCTGCTTGGATAGGTGCGGCAATTCTTGCTCTCAATGCTTTCTTCATCGCTTGGGCGAGAACTGGTGTTTCTGATATGTTTCTAGCTGCGTCAATGACTATGGGATTGTTGTCGTTTTTTCTGGGATATGCAAGGGGAGGGAGCAGGGAGCAGGGAGCAGGTAGTAGAGAGGCAGAGGATAATGCAAGTAAATTTTGGATTTTGCCGCATAATCGCTGGTATTGGGGATTTTATGTGTTTTCGGCTTTGGCGGTTTTGGCAAAGGGGCCAGTGGGAATTGTCTTACCAATAGTCATTATTGGGTCTTTTGGGCTTTATTTTGGCAAGTTTTGGCAAATTTTAAGAGAAATGGGCTTGGTTGCGGGTAGTTTGCTATTTTTGGCGATCGCGCTACCTTGGTTTGTCTTAGTAACTTTGGCAAATGGTTCTAAGTATCTTGATGTTTTCTTGGGCTATCACAATTTGCAAAGATACACTAGTGTCGTTAGTTCTCATCCTGGCCCTATTTATTATTATGTCTTAGTCATCTTGCTTGGTTTTTTACCTTGGTCGGTTTATTTACCATTAGCGATCGCTCGTTTGCGTCCTCAACAAAGAAATTTTTGGCGATCGACACCTCGATCTACTCATTTGGGAATATTTTGTCTATTTTGGTTGGTGGCTATCTTTATTTTCTTCTCCCTATCTTCTACCAAGCTTCCTAGTTACGTTCTGCCTTTAATGCCAGCAGCAGCAATTCTGGTAGCACTGTTATGGAGTGGACGTATGGGCGTTGAGTTAATTAGCAATAAAGTAGAGAAGAAATCGAAACCCGATCGAGTATTTGTCATCAGCGCGATCGTCAATATTGTCATTTTACTAGTACTTGCTATAGGTAGTTTTCTCAGTCCTCAATTGATTGGCAAAGATCCAACTACACCTTATGTCGCCCAAGTATTGCAACTATCTGGATTGCCTGTAGTCTCTGCCTTAATTTGGGGTATGGGCGCGATCGCTTGTATTTTGTTGTTATTGAAAAAAAGTAACCGCCGTTGGTTATGGGGTGCCAATTTAGCTGCATTTATGGCTTTTATGCTCTTTGTTGCTCCTGCTGGAGCTAATTTGATGGATTCTCAGCGTCAATTACCAATCAGACGACTATCAACACTGATTACCCAAGTAGACAAACCCAACGAAGAAATTATTGTTATGGGTTTTATTAGACCGAGTGTTGTTTTTTACACTCAACGTAATGTTCAATTTTTAGAGGGCGCAAAGGAAACCATAACTCACTTAAAACAAAATGCTAACCAAAATAAGCAACCCAATACCGTGTTAATTTTGAGTTTGCCTAAATATCCACCAAGATTAAAATTAAAACCGCTAGATTACCAAATTCTTGGCAGAGAAGGAGCTTATCAGTTAATTAGAGTTGAGAAGGAGAAGGTTTTACAGGTTAATTCTTAGTTGGACTGTTTATTTCAATTATCAATTGAACATTGATTTTTAATTTCGTTGATAATTTCTAATCTGGATTGAGTTACTCCATCCATATCAGCTATCAATCCAGATATGGTATCAAATGCCTTGTGATTGATATTTAATTTAGACCTTTTGTTAAATAGATCGGCTTTTTCCCTAATCGATCGCTTAATTTTTTCGATCGTCTGTTGGGATTTATCGGCAAGTTTTAATTTGTCGTAAGCTTTGATTTCGTTAGCTAATTTTTTGGCACCTTTTTCATATTCCACTTTAATCGTAAATAAAGGAGAAGACTCTTCTATATAGCGATGATTTTCATAATTATAAATTGAATTTTCCGATTGATAAATTGTATCAATTATCGCTGGACAATCTTTTTTATCGACAGGGAAACTGCTTAATAAATTATCAGCAACTTGAATTTGCTTAGTAAAGTTAGCAATAAAATGAAGCAAATAAAATACGATTAATACGGATAAAATATATGAGAAAATAAAACTAACACCAGTTGCTGTCCAGCTTAGAGTGTTAGATCTCAGTCTTGACGCAAAAACTAAAGTTAAGTCGGTTATTTTGCTCAAAATAAATGTTAATAATATAACAAAAATCAAGAAAACCGCTAGGAATAATAGCATGATTCAAAAAATCGCTCGGATAGCTATTTACAATTACAAATTTGTAAATACTATCATGTTTTATTTATTTAGATAACTAGCCTATTTAACCAAAGAAAATATGTCAATACTCCTAGATCTTAATGATGAGTTTGCCAATAATTCTCAAAAATAGCTCTAGCAAATAATTCTGTATCGATCGTCTGAGTCAAATTTGATTATGAACACAATTGTAGCGAATCAATAATTAATCAAATCTTTTTCTAGGTTTATTTAAGCTTCATTAATTAATGATAATTAATTTCTGATTTGTGACTAAATTAATTGGCGGTGTCTAAGCATTTATACTGACTATTTATTTTCGATCGCGGGATCGAGCTATTAAGATCGAGACACCGCTAACCTTAGAGGATGTCTGAAAAGCGATCGACTATGCTAATCGTCTCAGCATAATCCGA
>CAZJTL010000228.1:0-7646 GCA_964548905.1 uncultured bacterium
TTCCTGCCTTTTACTTGCTCGGAGGCGGAGAAACTCAAAACGAAGCACTTACTACTTACTACTTGCTACTTTTCTTCTGCCTTCTGCATAAAAGCCTTCTGCCTTCGCAATGAACAATGAACAATGAACTATGAGCTATGAATTATTAGTCATTAAAAACAGAACGTCTTTTCCCATCTATTTGCCAATCTTCGTTTTCTCCTCCAAAAATTATTCTTTTAATTTGGACATATTCTTTACTGAGTTGATTGAGAGCGTTAATTAAAATATCAATGGCGATCGGATCGCTAGTTCCTAAATCGAACCAACAGCGTCCCCATGTTCCTAGATACTCAAATTCAGACATGTTATGCATGGGTGCCATCATGGAATTATCAATTGTCTCGTTATCGTATTCCATGTAGCTGATATCGATTCCCATTTCTTGAACTTGAATATTTTCTGCATTAAATGCACCCAATTTACCCAGATAAAACCAGGAATTAAATACTTCTTCTAGATATTGTTGTTCCATTACAGAAGCAACTGTTTCAAATTCGATCCAAATCCAGAGATCGAATGGGTTAAATTCACGAAATTGTATTTCCATTCCCGTAAGCCTTTTCTATAAAAGATGGTCGCATAATTCTTTCCCAGGAGCTTAATTGACGATAATTATTTGAAACTCTTTGATATTGTTTTCAATTGCGTTTCTTTTCTAATCTTAAGAGCTTTATCTTGTTTGGAAGTGTAGAATCAAGCCCAAAGTGTGAGTTAAATTAATTTTTGTAAAAATAAGCCGATCGAATTTAAATTTTTAATACCTTAAATTAAGGTAACTAGCAAAAAATAGTTACAAAATATACAGACTGTTGTGAAAATTATTTGACTTGTCCAACAATAGCCGCAAACAACGTAAAGACGCGATCGAAACCGAATTACAAAGACAACGGCAAAGAGTAGAGCTTTTTGCCGAAGTTACTCTAAAAATTCGTCAATCCTTACAACTGAAGGAAATTTTGCGAACTACAGTTACGGAAGTACAAAGGATTCTGCAAGCAGATCGAGTCTTAATTTATCAGGTTTTATCTGATGGTACGGGGAAAGCCATCAGTGAAGCGGTACTGACCGATTATCCTGCTATTTTGGGGATGGAATTTCCTGAAGAAGTTTTTCCAGAAGATTATCAACAGTTGTACGCACTGGGGAGAGTCCGAGCGATCGCCGATGCAAGAGATCCAAGCGCAGGAGTAGCAGAATGTTTGCTTGAATTTATCGAGCAATTTGGGATTAAAGCCAAACTGATCGTACCAATTTTGTTAAATCTTAATTCCCATCAGCAAGAAGAAAAAACTTCTTCTCATCAACTTTGGGGATTGCTAATCGCTCATCAATGTCGTAGTACTAGAAAATGGGTTGAGTTTGAGTTGGAGTTAATGCAACAGTTAGCAGATCAAATTGGCATTGCCCTAGCACAAGCTCAATTGTTGGAGAATCTGGAGGAAGTTGTTGCTGCTCGAACTGCTCAATTGCAAGAGGCGAATCGTAATCTGCAAAACGAAATTAACGATCGCCAGGAAGCAGAAGCCGCACTAAGACGAAGCGAAGAGCAATTAAGATTAATCACCAATGCTTTACCAGTTTTAATTGCCTACGTTGATAAGAATCGGCGCTATCGTTTTAACAATCAGGCGTATCAAGATTGGTTGGGGCGATCGCCAGCCAAACTGAATGGAATGTTATTAAAAAGCGTTTGGGGCAAAGCTTGCTATCAAAGAATGCAGGCTCATGTAAACAAGGCGCTATCGGGGCAGATTGTCACTTACGAGAATGAAATCGTCCTGCAAGATAATAGTATTCGTTGCGTCAGCGTTACCTATATTCCCCATTTCGACGATCGCCAGAAAATTAAAGGTTTTTTTGCCTTAACCAGCGATATTAGCGATCGCAAGGCGATTGAAAGAATGAAAGATGAATTTATCTCTGTCGTCTCTCACGAATTGCGGACTCCTCTAACCTCACTCCATAGCGCCTTAAAAATCCTGGCTACAGGTAGATTGGGCAAGCTCTCTGAAGATGGCAGGCAAATGCTAGCAATTGCCGATGAAAATACCGATCGCTTAGTTCGCCTGGTTAATAATGTCTTAGATTTGCAACGCATCGAATCGGGTGAAATTACGATGGAGAAGCAAATTTGCAATGCTAAAGATTTGACAATCCAAGCCACAGCAGCGATGCAAGCCATGGCTCAACAACATGAAATATCTCTGATCGCGCAACCGCTAGATCTGGAAATTTGGGTCGATCCAGACTATATTATGCAAACCCTAACTAATTTACTCAGCAATGCGATCAAGTTTTCCTCTCCTGATGGAACAGTTTGGTTGAGTGTAGAGATTATTAATAGTGCTTCACCACCGCAAATTCTCTTTAAGGTTCGCGATCGCGGACAAGGCATTCCTAGCGATAAACTTGAAAGTATTTTCGAGCGATTTCGTCAAGTAGACTCCTCAGATTCTCGCAAAAAAGGCGGTACGGGGTTAGGACTTACCATCTGTCGTAAAATTGTCGAGCAACACGACGGCAAGATCTGGGCGGAAAGTAGATTAGGAGAAGGTAGTATTTTCTGCTTTACCCTACCAATGCTAGAACAAGGAGAACGAATCGTTGAATAGTAATCTTATCGGTAAGAGAAAGCAGAAGGTAGAAGGTTATTACTAAGTAGTTGCACAAAATTAAATACACAGGTGAGGGTAGGCAAAAGGCAAAAGGCAAAAGGCAAAAGGCAAGAGGGAAAATACAGTGTGTAATTAATTCTGTTTAGATACTTAATAATTAGGCGGACTTGATATTAATAATGATGAAACGTGTCTTAATTATTGATGATGAAGAAACCATTCAACATGTAGTGCAATACGGTATTCGGATGGTGGCTGGTTGGGATGTACTCAAAGCTAATTCTGGCGCTGAAGGTATTCTCACCGCTCAAGCAGAACAACTTGATGTCATTCTTTTAGATGTAATGATGCCAGAAATGGACGGTTTGACAACCTTTAAGAAACTTCAAGCCGATCCGATCGCCAGAAAAATCCCGGTTATTTTTCTGACTGCTAAAGCTCAAACATCAGAAAAGCGTCAGTTTCACGATCTGGGAGTGAGTGGAGTGATTACAAAACCATTTAACTCTTTAGATTTGCCCGAACAAATCACCAAAATTCTCAAGTGGTAGCTGCAACCCGTGAAAATCTTACTCGTCGAAGATGATGATTCCTTAATTGCCGTTCTCTCCAAAACCCTCGGCGCACATCATTTTGTTGTAGATGTAGTTAAAGATGGGGAAACTGCTTGGAATTACGGCTCAACTTTTGAGTACGATTTAATCTTACTCGACATTATGTTACCCAAGCTGGATGGGATTAGTTTGTGTCAGCGTTTTCGCTCAGAAAGATTTGCTACCCCGATTCTTCTACTCACGGCTCAAGATAATAGTACCGCCAAAGTAAAAGGTTTAGATGCTGGTGCAGATGATTATGTAGTTAAGCCTTTCGATTTGGCAGAGTTGCTCGCTCGGATTCGAGCATTGTTGCGTCGCAGTAGTACCAATCCTCTACCCTTACTAACTTGGGGGGATTTACTGCTCAATCCCAGTACTTGTGAGGTGACATATCAAAATCAACCTTTGAAACTAACTACCAAAGAATACGAGCTATTAGAATTATTTTTGCGAGATAGTGAACATGTGTTTAGTACAGACGAAATTTTAGACAGATTGTGGTCTTCTGAGAAATTTCCTGCCGAAGCAACAGTTCGCTCTCATATTCGTCGCTTACGTCAAGTACTTACTTGCATTGGCGCTCCTAGCGATCTAATTAGTACAGTGCGCGGACGTGGTTACTATCTGAAAGCACCAACCCAGTCAATAGAATGCAGAAGGCAGGAGGTAGAAGGACAGCGGGTAAAAAAATCTGAGGAAACCGACCATTTGAACGCCTCCAGAAGGCTGTTTTTGGGAGAAAGCTTGAATTATCCCAAAAATCATTATCCCACCGAGCAACAGCTACAATATCTAGAATTTCTCAATCAAACCTGGAAAACTACTAAACCTGAAAGTTTGGCAAAATTAGCCATATTATCTCAAGCAGCGCAATACTTAGAAGATGGCAGGTTCGATCTTGAATGCCAACAACAGGCGCGACAAATTGCCCATAAACTAGCAGGAACTTTAGGGTTATTTGGACTGCAAGAGACAGTGCAACTAGCCAGAGAATTAGAACAATTAATGTCTGGTTCAGAACTATTGCGATCGCAACATCTACCTACGCTCAAAAATGCGATCGCGAGAATACATCAGCAAATCGAGCAAACGTCTAAGATCGACTCATCTAATCTTCCCTGCGAACGTCCACCCCACTTATTAATTATCGATCAAGTTGAGGATTTCAGCCAAGCTCTAGTTCAAACTGCTTCTGGGCAAGTCATTGAAACAACGATCGCCTCAAATCTTGCTGCTGCTAAAACCTGGCTTGCTTCTCAATCTACTATGAGTTACACCAGCCAAAGATCTCATGGGATTTTGTTGCGTCTACCCGATCGCCAAAGCGAAGAACAGGATTTGCTTTTGCAGTGGTTGCAAGAACTAACTCAACGCTATGCTCACTTACCGATTTTGGTGATAGGCGATCGCCATGAGCTATCAGAACGATTGGAAATAGTACGTAGAGGTGGAAAGATCTTGGTAGACACCTCAATTACACCAGAACAGGCGATCGCAACTATGATGCAGTTACTAGGTAATGTGGGCGAACAAATTAAAGTCGCGATCGTAGATGATGACATCGATTGGCTCAAAGCCATTCCCAAGCTACTCGAACCTTGGGGATTTAAAGTGACTACCCTTGCCGATCCGCAACAATTTTGGACAGTATTGGAAACTCTGGAGCCAGATGTATTAGTTTTAGATATTAATATGCCAGCGATCGATGGTTTGGAATTGTGTCAAATCCTACGCAGCGATCCTCATTGGCAAAAATTACCAGTATTATTTCTCAGTGCTTTAGGTGATTCTACTACCCAGAATCAAGCCTTTCGCGTTGGCGCAGATGATTATCTTTGTAAACCCGTCATGGGGATAGATCTTGCCAATCGAATTATCAATCGCTTACAGCGAGTTAAGGCTTTAAGATCTTTTCCTGTTGGGCATTGCTGAATCAGGTATGATAACCAGAAGTCTTTAGCAGTCAGCCGTCATCTTTTAGCTGAAGTGCTGAAAGCTGAAAGGGCAACCACAAGGGTAAAAGGGCAACCACAAGGGATTGCCCCTACTACTAATAGTTTTTATGGTTAGACGACAATAGAAATAGCAATTGTTGGAGGGGAATAATGGCAAATTTAGAGCATCTGAGTTGGCTGAGGCGAGGTAGAGAGCAATGGCTCCAATGGCTTAAGCAGAATCCAAATGCCATCTTAGATTTTAGAGAAGCCGATTTAAGCGCGATCGATCTTGAGAAAATGTATCTAGTAGGTGCTAACTTTAGTAGTGCCAATCTGCAATCGGCTAGACTTATTGTCAGTCAATTACATCGAGCCGATCTCAGCAATGCTAATTTACAAGCAGCCGATCTTACAGAAGCCGATTTGAGCGAAACCAACTCGATCGGTGCAGATTTCCGCACAGCCAAATTAACCGCAGCCGATTTAACTAAAGCGAATTTGATCGGGACTAATTTTCGACAAGCAATACTTCGAGGTGCCAATCTCAGTGAAGCTAAGTTAACCAGAACTAATCTTAGTGAAGCAGATTTAGTTGAAGCAAATTTTAATCAAAGCGATCTAAGTAGTGCTAGTTTTCATGAAGCAGAGGTTTCGGGAGCATTTTTTTATCAAGCTAATTTTTATAGAGCCAATTTAAGTACAGCTCATTTAAGCGGTAGTTATCTTCTAGAAGCCAATCTGGGTGAGGCTAATTTGGATCGAGCCGATTTAAGATGGACAAATTTATCCAAAGCCGATTTACGATGGACTGAACTAAAAGAAGCTAATCTTAGAGGTGCAAATCTCAGTCGAGCCAATTTAAGAGAAGCCAGCGCGATCGGTGCTGATTTTCGAGGAGCAAACTTAAGTCAAGCCGATCTTAGAGGTTGTAATTTAAGCAACGCCAATCTTGAATATGCTAATTTGCAAAACGCTCAACTTGAGGATGCAATTTTTTAGTTCATAGTTGAGGCGCGAATTCTGAGGTTTCCTCAGAATAAAAAGCGCCGTCATGGTTCATAGTTCATGGTTCATATTTGGAATTTAATTAAAAAAAGCGGGTATTTATGCATAGATTGAGGTGGGTAGACATATTATATAAATAAGTAGACGTATTAAGGCGAATGAGGTTAAGTAAGATGCTACTTTCAAAAAATAAGCAATTAAATATCGGTTTCGCTCTTGCTTTGACAGTTGGTATTAGTGCTTGGGCGACTCCAGAAAAAGCTTCAGCTCAAAGCATTTTAGATATCGTCAAACCAGTAGTAGGATTGTTTAAAAAAGATCCCGTTCCAGCTCCCAATTTGAATAGCACCCTTGGCACTAACAACATGAATGGCAACAACATGAATGTTTGTTTATTCCCCTGTGGCCCTACTCCTGGTGCTGGCGGAGTTAGACCTCCTCAACAAGTAGCTGCGCCAGGAGTGCCTGTTCAAGGTATGACTGGAGTTCCCCAACCTGGATCGGGAGCAATGACTACTACTTCCACATCATGTGTCAATGGTCAATGTAATTCGGCTGTGACTAGTAATGTCCGTCCTAATGTAGCTGCTCCCAATATGGTGCCTCAGCAACAGCAACAACGTCCAGCAGGACCAAGCATTACTATTCCACCAATTCCTCTCAATTTAGGTCTGTAGTTTTAGAATCGGCTCCTCTTACTTACCTTAAATATTGTCTAGTCGCGCTGTGGGAGCGTAATATCTCCTGCTGGCGCGATTTTTTTGTTTTTGGATTTTATCGATTGATTTCCAGTAGTCCAGGTGGCGGAGTAATTTCGATTCGACCATGGTTAAGATCTACGACTGGAACTATTTCTTTCACGAATGGAATCAAAACTGTAGCTGGTTTTGGCTGTTTTTTTTGTTTCTTCTGCTTGCGATCGGAATCTAGTAATTGATCTGCAAGAGTTGGCTGTTCATCTAATTTAACTTCGAGAAGATCGTTACCAGCCCAATACACATCTATAATTATGCCGATTTTTTTTCCAGTTGCTTGGTGATAAACTTCTACATCAATCAGTTCTGATACGTGATATTCATCCTCTTCTAGCTGCGGGCGATCGCTTCCTGCTACTAATAACTTATATCCTTTTAAAGCTTCGGCTTGGTTGCGATCTTCTATTCCATCCAAGCTGATGACATATAAATTTTTACCAGGGATATTATATCCTTCAAGTAACTCTATCTCTTGTATGGCTTGCGTTTGAGGATTTTGCAACCAGCGTTTGCCTGGTTCTTCAAAACGTTCGGGAAAATCAGAACTAGGATAAATCCTGAGTTCACCTTTTAAACCTTGTGCGCCAACAACCTTCCCAATCTCAATCCACTCATCATTCATAAATTTGTTGCACTTTTTTTGCATAAATTTGATTATTCAATCGTAATATACAGACTTCTAACGTATCGTATTTA
>CAZJTL010000229.1:0-7643 GCA_964548905.1 uncultured bacterium
TGCCCAAGAACTTCAGTCTGCGATCGAAACTCAATGCACCGTCATTGTCGATAATTGCTTCGAGCTAGAAATGCTGGCAGAAATGGCGGCTAAGCTTGCTCAACAGCCAGTCAGAATTATGCTTCGCCTCACTCCAGGCATCGAATGTCATACTCATGAATATATTCGTACTGGGCATTTAGATAGTAAATTTGGTTTCGATCCCAATCAGATTGAAGCAGTACTTACATTTGTCAGTAAACAGCCTTCACTCAACTGTATTGGTTTACACGCTCATATTGGCTCCCAAATTTTTGAACTTCAACCCCATCAAGATTTACCAGGGGTATTAGTAGAGTGGATGAAGCGTGCTGCCGAACTCGGTTTATCATTTACAGAATTAAATATTGGTGGTGGTTTAGGCATCCGCTATATTGAAGCAGACGATCCGCCAAGTATTGAGGAATGGGTGAAAACAGTTGCTCAAGCGGTGGTAGCTGCTTGCGAGGAACAAAAAATTCCTCTACCCAAATTAATTGCCGAACCAGGGCGATCGCTAGTTGGCACTGCTTGCATTACTGCTTATACTGTTGGCAGTAGTAAGTCAATTCCCTCGATTCGCACTTATATTGCGGTTGATGGAGGCATGTCGGACAATCCTCGTCCCATTACCTATCAATCCATTTACCGAACAGTAATTGCTAATCGAATGTCAGCTCCCTTGACAGAGAAGGTGACGATCGCTGGCAAACACTGCGAATCGGGAGATATCTTAATTAAAGACGCTTTACTACCAAAAACTAATCCTGGCGATATACTGGTGGTGATGAGTACGGGAGCCTACAATTACAGTATGGCTTCTAATTACAATCGTTTACCCCGACCAGCCGCAGTTTTGGTTAATAATGGCGAAGCCAATTTGATTTTGAGAAGAGAATCTTATCAGGATTTAATCAGGCAAGATCGTTTGCCAGAAAGACTGATACAAAATTCATAATTCGGGGAATTCTCCTAATGCGTGCTTTGATTTCAAAGCCATCAAACATGTACAAATAACGGCGTTTAGTTGAGCTTTAGGCGCATCTAGTACGTCCAATTGCAGCTTGTCAATTTTCCTAATTACATTTATCGCGAAATCGATTAGAGGAATGTCTTCGTCGGGTTACGTCCCTGACTATAGCTGGGTTCCGCCTTGGTTACCCTATACCATTGATATTGGACTGGTGCTAGCACTAAGCTACGCGCTACTGCTTTTTATTGGAGAAGGAGAGCGTCGCAGCTTATGGGTAGTCAGAGGATTTATTGTTCTCATGCTAGCCACAGTAGTTACGAAAAAACTAGGGTTGGACGTGCTGGGTTATTTGCTAGAGAAGCTAGTGTTAGGCTCAGCCGTTTCCATGGCAGTTATTTTTCAATCCCAGTTTCGTCGATTTTTAGAACAATTAGGACGAGGCGAATTCCTTCAGCTATTTAAATCTTCTGGTCGTCCAAATCCTCAGCCAGATAGCGTGATCGATCGCATTGTCGAAGCGGTTAGAGAATTATCGCAAAATCGTACTGGTGCTTTAATTGTCTTGGAGACTACTGGTTCTCTCGAAGAACAAGATTTTGTCTCGGATGGAGTTGACCTTAATGCTGAAATTTCTAAGGAACTGTTGCAAACTATTTTTCAAACCACAACTTTGTTGCATGACGGCGCGGTTTTGATTCGTGGTTCTCGGATTGCTGCGGCTGCTGTGATTCTACCTCTATCGGAGCGTACAGCATCTAGGCAATTGGGAACTCGTCATCGAGCAGCCATGGGAATTACCGAGAGAACAGAAAATTGTCTCTGTATTGTCGTGTCTGAAGAAACTGGTTCGATTTCCTTAGCAGAAAAAGGAGTGCTAAATCGACCCCTAACCAGTAGTAAACTTAAAGAATTGTTACAGGCGAGTTTTTCTCCTGCTGTAGAACGCGAAGCAGTTCGGATCAGCCGTAAAATCGGTTTTCAAGGACGAATTTTGCTAGAGCGTATTTTCCGACTCCCGTCATCGACCTCACAAGAGAAGAAATGACTGCTAAGCCAATTGCTTTACAAGAATTACCTATCGATCTCGATAGCAGCCGTCTGCCCAAACATGTAGCGGTAATTATGGATGGAAATGGTCGCTGGGCGAAACGCCGCGGACGACCTCGAATAATGGGACATCAGCGCGGTGTTGATGCGCTCAAAGATTTGTTACGCTGCTGCAAAGACTGGGGCATTCCTGCTTTAACAGCCTATGCTTTTTCTACAGAAAACTGGGGTAGACCCCTTGAAGAAGTAGAGTTTTTAATGACTCTGTTCGAGAGGGTTTTGCGAAGGGAACTAAAAGAAATGCAAGCAGAAAATGTCAGAATTCGCTTTGTAGGGAATTTAGAAGCTCTGCCAGATTCTTTACAGGATGAAATTGCTCGCTCGATGAGCGATACCAAAGATAATTGTGGTATTGAATTTACAGTAGCTACTAATTACGGTGGTAGACAAGAAATTATCCAAGCTTGTCGATCGCTCGCCCAAAAAGTAGAGCAAGGCTATCTTAAAAGTGAAGAAATCGACGAAACCATCTTTGAAAGCCATCTCTATACTCACGGGATTGCCCATCCCGATCTGTTAATTCGG
Organism: uncultured bacterium; assembly: GCA_964548905.1. Taxonomy (GTDB): domain Bacteria; phylum Cyanobacteriota; class Cyanobacteriia; order Cyanobacteriales; family Xenococcaceae; genus CAZJTL01. The sequence continues at coordinate 2,624 of CAZJTL010000229.1, forward strand.
ACTAGCGGCGAAATGCGCCTCAGTAACTTCCTACTTTGGCAAATGGCTTATGCCGAAATTTACGTTACACAAACCCTCTGGCCAGATTTCGATCGCCACGAATTTCATAAAGCCTTATTCGACTATCAACAGCGCGATCGGCGGTTTGGGAAGGTATAGCGAACAGGAGACTGATGACTGGTGATTGGGTAGCAGAGGAGCAGAGAAGCCCAGGAGCTGAGGAGCAAATTAATTACTAATTCGTAATTCGTAATTACAATCCGTGGATGCTTGAAAGTAAAATTTTTACTCTTGCCTCTTGCCTCTTGCCTCTTGCCTACTGCTGCCTGCTCCCTGTTCGTTTGCTTTCTCCAGTCGATCGGCAATACAATTTTCTCAGAGAGCTTAACAAAATTTAATCAACAGGACATTCATGACAGATCGATTAATTAGAGCGACAGCAGCAGACGGTGGTATTAGAGCAGTAGGGGTAATTACAACTCGTCTCACCGAAGAAGCCAGACAAAAACATAAACTATCCTATGTAGCAACAGCAGCTTTAGGTCGTGCTATGTCGTCTGGTTTGTTACTAGCTTCCAGCATGAAGCGAGAAGGTTCGCGGGTCAATCTTCGCATCAAAGGTAACGGTCCAATGGGAGGTTTATTTGTCGATGCGGGGTTAGATGGTACAGTGCGCGGGTATGTAGATTATCCTTCGGTAGAATTACCACCTAATGACAAAGGAAAATTAGATGTTGGTGGCGCGATCGGCAAAGAGGGTTTTTTATATGCGATCAGAGACATTGGTTATGGCTATCCCTATTCAAGTACGGTAGAGTTAGTTTCTGGTGAAGTTGGAGATGATGTTGCCAACTACTTAGTCACTTCCGAACAAACACCATCTGCTTTACTGGTAGGAGTATTTGTTGGTGCGGAGGGAGTTAGTGCTTCTGGTGGATTATTGCTACAAATTTTACCCAAAGCTGCTAGAGATGAGTCATTAGTAAAACTTTTAGAAGAACGAGTCAGCAAGCTAGCAGGATTTACCCCTATGTTAATGGCAGGTCAAACTTTGCCAGAAATGATGCAAGAATTATTGGGAGATTTGGGACTGGCAATGGTTCCCGAAACTCAAATGGTACGATTCCATTGTGGTTGTACATACAATCGAGTTTTGGGAGCTTTAAAATTATTAGGACAAGAAGAACTTCAGGATATGATCGAGAAAGATGATGGAGCAGAAGCTACTTGTCAATTTTGTGGCAAAATTTATCAAGCCAGTAGTGAAGAACTAGCACAATTAATAGAAGATCTGCGTGCAGAGTCAATTTGAAGAAATCTTGTTAATCAAGTAAAAAAACGGATGATAATATAGAGAACAATTTCATACTCAAGCACGATCGAAATAATAGTTAGGTTGCTGCTAGCAAACATTGATTTAGATTATGACAAGCAATAGGGAAAATGCTAACTCTGACACTACCGATCGGAATGTGAATTCGGAACAGCAAGATGGGTCAAAAATAGAACAAAATTTACCCAATCTTCAAGCAAGTAAAAATGATGCCGAATTCAATTTTTCCCAACCGCAAGCAAATTCGCCAACTGATGCAGTAATAGGTTCAGCTACGTCATTGCCAAATCAACCCTCCTATACAAGAGGTTCGGTGCGATCGCGATTATTCTCAATTCTTCAAAGTTGGCAACTATGGGGAGTAGCGATCGTGCTTGTCTCTGGTAGCATTGGTTTTACAGCAACAAATTTCTTGCTGAAACTTCCAAAAACTCCAGACTGTAGTAGCGTATTTTGGCCAGTCGCTTCCGCTTCAATGCGTCTTTACTGCGCCCAACTCGAAGCTAATAAAAATACCACTGAGAGCTTATTAGCAGCAATAAAATTAATAGAAGTTTTACCAAAAGACCATCCTCTCAACGACCAAGTTGAGCGTAGCGCCGAAAAATGGGCAGAAGAAATTCTTAATATTGGCGAGCAAAAATTCCAAAATGGCAATATTAAAGATTCCATTGCCATGGCTCGTAAAATCCCCCAAAATCTCGAAGCGTATCAATTAGTTGCAGCAAGAGTTAAAAAATGGGAAACAATTTGGACAGAAGCAGAAAATATTTTTAATAAAGCCGATACGGCGCTGCGAGATGCTAACTGGAACAAAGCTTTTTTATGGGCGGTACAACTAACTAACGTACAAAATCGTTACTGGGCATCAACTAAATATGAAGAAACGGTTGCTAACATTAAGCTAGCCCAAGAGGAAACCGCCAAATTAGATGTAGCTGTCAATCAACTCAGGAGAGGTGGTGTTGATAATATTTTAGGAGCGATCGCCAAAGCGCAAGAAATTAGAGAAGAAAGCTATGCTTACAAACAAGCTCAAGCTTTAATTACTAAAGGCAAAAATCAAATTATTGCCTACATTCAATCGCAAATGGATAACCGTAATTGGGATCGAGTTCTAGAAGTAGTCAATCGTCTGCCTTCATCTCTACAAATAGCACAGGTAGAAGACTGGGCTAAATTAGCAGGAGCTGGTTCTAGTGTTGAATTAGGGACAGTTACTGGTATGGAAGACGCGATCGCCCAAGCATCAACCATTCAACCTAACAGCCCTCTTTACAACCAAGCCCAGCAGTTAATTAGTCGCTGGAAACTAGAGATTGAAGATGTAGCTCGTCTCACCAGAGCTAGAGAATTAGCACAACCAGCTAATATTCCCGATTTTAAAGCGGCAATTGAAGAAGCGAAGCTGGTTCCTGTCAATAATCCTCGCTATCAGGAAGCACAGCAAGTAATTAAGGAATGGGACGGTCAAATTAGAACCATCCAAGACCAACCCATACTCAATCGCTCTCAAGAAATAGCCCTAGGAAATTCTGTAGAAGCTTGGCAACAGGCGATCGTTGAGGCTAGTGCGATTACTCCTGGTAGTCCTCTGTATGATGACGCACAAAAATTGATTGGTGACTGGCGTGGTAATATCGAACGCATCGAAGACCAACCAATATTAGACCAAGCAGAAATGTTGGCAAGCCAGAAAGATTATGCTGGAGCGATAAATACTGCCAAACAAATTAAACCAGGAAGAGCGCTTTCTGATGAGGTGCGCCGCAAAATGAGAGGCTGGCGTAAAGAAATTTCAGCTAGAGAATATCTCGATAAAGCTTATCAAGCTGCTCAATTGAGAACCCCAGAAGCACTATCTCAAGCGATTCAGTTCGCCCTACAAATTGCTTCTTCTACGGATCTTTATAGCCAAGGTCGTCAGGAGATTAACGGTTGGAGCAATCAATTGTTAATATTTGCTCAACAAGAATCCACTAATTCTCTGGAAAATGCGATTAGAATCGCCTCAATGATTCCTCGCGACACTGCTGCTTTTAATTCGGCGCGATCCCTAATTGAAAATTGGCGAATAAGACTAGCACCACCTGAACCAGAACCAATTCCATCTGAAGCAAATCCTTCTCTTACACCGTCTGAATCAGAGATTCCTTTTGATACTTCACCAAGCAAACGAGTTCCTCAGCTTCAACAGATTCAGCGTTAGCGAATATAATCGCCAAGCCAAAATTTGTATCCTATCCCTTCGGTTGTTTGAAGAGTTGTGTCGAGAATTGCTATAAAATGTCTCACAAGAAGACGGTTATTCTGCGAAACTCAAATCAGAAACTCGATCGATTATAAAAAATGGATACTAAAGCTTTTAAACGTTCCCTGCATCAGTCAGAAAATTATCACCGCCAAGGATTTGGTCGGGAAGCTGAAGTTGCTAGCGTACTAAATACAGAATATCAGAGCAATTTAATTCAATCGATTCGCGACCATAACTATCGTTTAACTAGAGGAGATGTGACCATTCTTTTGGCAGAAGCTTTTGGGTTCTGTTGGGGTGTAGAAAGAGCAGTCGCGATGGCATATGAAACTCGTCAGCATTTTCCCACCGACAGAATTTGGATCACCAATGAAATTATCCATAATCCTTCTGTCAATCAACGTTTGCGAGAGATGGAAGTGGGATTTATTCCTGTGATTGAGGATAACAAAGATTTTTCCAGCGTCGATCGCGGCGATGTGGTAATTTTACCCGCTTTTGGTGCTAGCGTTACGGAAATGCAATTACTCAACGATAAGGGTTGCAAAATCGTTGATACTACTTGTCCTTGGGTATCGAAGGTTTGGAATTCGGTTGAGAAGCACAAAAAGAAAGATTATACTTCGATTATTCACGGCAAATACAATCACGAAGAGACGATCGCTACTAGTTCTTTTGCCGATAAGTATTTAGTAGTTCTCAATTTTGAGCAAGCAGAATATGTCAGTAACTATATTCTCAATGGTGGCGATCGCCAAGAATTTTTAGATAGGTTTAGTCAGGCTTATTCTCAAGGATTCGATCCCGATCGCGATTTAGTGAGAATTGGCATTGCCAACCAAACTACTATGCTCAAAAGCGAAACAGAGCAAATTGGTAAGCTATTCGAGCGGACTATGTTGCAAAAATATGGACCGCTTCAATTAAACGAACATTTTATGAGTTTTAATACCATCTGTGACGCAACTCAAGAGCGTCAGGATGCCATGTTTGACTTAGTTAAACAAGATTTATCTTTGATGCTAGTAATTGGCGGTTTTAACTCTTCCAATACCACTCACTTGCAAGAAATCGCGATCGAACGTAATATTCCTTCCTATCATATCGATAGCGCCTCTCGAATTGGAGCTAATAATAGCATCGAACACAAACCTTTGGGCAAAGACTTAGAACTCGTCGAAAATTGGCTTCCTGAAGGAAAAATCGTCGTTGGTGTCACCTCTGGTGCTTCTACCCCTGATAAAGTAGTTGAAGAAGCGATCGAGAAGATTTTTGCCTTGAAAGGCTAGGGGTTAGGGAAAAGGGTGTAGGGTGTGGGGTGTGGGGTGTGGGGTGTGGGGTGTAGGGAGACTGGGAGACTGGGGGACTGGGAGAAAAGTAAGTAATGAGTAATGAGTAATGAGTTTTTTTACTTGCTACTTGCTACTTGCTAC
>CAZJTL010000230.1:0-7586 GCA_964548905.1 uncultured bacterium
CTCTAGTCGCCATTCCCGTCGGTTTTGCTCTGGGGTATGGTTTAACCGCGTTGATGGTTGCTGCCTATCGATGCAGTTAAGGTAAAACCTGGTGCAACCATGTCGATCGCACATTGGGGCGGCGAAGGAACTCTAAAAGCTAAGGTGCGCTACATCGAGCCTTCGGCCTTGACCAAAGTTTCTGCTTTGGGAGTGGAAGAACAGCGAGTTAATATTATTGCCGATTTTGTCGATAAGTCAGTTCCTCTAAGCGATCGCTATCGCGTAGAGACGCAGACTAAAGTTTGGGAGGGAAAAAATGTTTTGATGGCTCCCTTAAGTGCTTTGTTTCGCTGCGATCTCGATCGTAACCGCGCTGCATCTAATTTTTGGTGTACTTTTGTAGTAGGAGGGAATAAGCCTGGCTCTATTTACCATGCCCAGAAGCGTCAGGTAAAGATTGTTCAGCGCAGTAATTTTGAGGCAGTCATTCAAGAGGGTTTGAGGGAAGGAGAAGTAGTAATTCTTCATCCAACCCTATCGCGATCGCGACAGGGTGTCTATTTTGACTCCTTCTCACCGAACTAGCGTTGCTTTAGCAATCATCATTCGGTGAATGCTCTGGCGCTTCATCTTTGAGAATAGTTGCTCAATCTGCTTAAAATTTCTTAACATGCAAAAGATATTTACCACGTCCTTGTTCTTGATAAGAATTAATCACAATCCTATATTCACCGTCTTTAGGAAGTTTCAGTTCTAGACGACAGTTACTATCGCGATCGCTGATATCGTCATTTTGAGCGATAGTTTTACCCGTAGAATCGATCGCAGCTACAAAAGGATCGAACTCAACAGAACTAACCTCAATGGTAAAAACCTCACCAGCACTACCTTTGAGTGGATAAAAATCGTACAAACTCCCATCATCAGCAAGCTTAGCATCTCCTGCGGCTAAACTACCGTTTTTGGAAAGAATCAGTTGGGGAGAAGCAGCAGGAACAACAGTAGGAGTAGGAGGAGACTTAGGCGTATTTAAAGGGCGAGTAGGATTAGATGTTAATTTAGTAGTTGCCGTATTTTGGTCGGAGAAAGTAATTAAACACATATTTTTGTAGGTTGAATTTTCTCCACAAGCAACTCCAGTAGCGCGGGCATTAGGATTAAAAATATTATGACGATGACGGCGATCGCGAACTCCATCATCAACAATTAATTGCATTACTATACCTTGAGCCGTTTGCTTACCATAGCTAAGATTGTCATCCAGAGGATTAATCTTAACATTGTTGGCTTGGTTGGCTGCCTCAGCAATCCTATCCCTAGCCATTTGGCTCAATTCTTCAGTTCTATTGACAGCTTCTAATGGTTGCAGATTTTTGAGAAAAACTATGGCTTCGTTTAAATTTTCCAACCCTTTATTGGTAATAACTTGTTTTTCTCCTGGTAACTTAAATTGACTGCCCTCAAAGTACTTTTTCGTCGATTCTAGCCATTGAGAATAGGCGATCGGATCGGTACGCGCTTGATTGATTTGAGCCAGAATTTCTTGTTCTAAATTTGAGTAATTGATAGTAGTAGAATCTGGACTGGGCTTCTGTTCTGAAGCAGCTTGAGCAATTAATTCTCTAGGGAAATCGCGATCGAGAGGATTAGCATTAACTAGTTTGGTAGCTAAACCATTGACAATAATAGTTAAACTAAGAAGCGCGATCGCCATCCTCGAACAAGAACATACTTTAATTAAAGCGATCGCGAAAAATTGGGACTGATGCATAACCACCTCACAGATTGGTAGCAGATTTTTACCAACATCAGCCTAAATTCTTTTTATAATTTCAACCACTCTGTTAAGCAGCGATCGCGGTTGCTTGGTGTGCTTCGAGTTCCCGACAGATTGAAGCTGCTCGATCGGAAACTACCAAGACTTTAAGATCTTCTAACTGACAATAACCAAACTGATAATTAATTCTATGACTTTTGCCCCATTCACACATCAATTCGGTTATGGGGGTTAAAGTTTGACCGTGGGCTGTTAAAGAATATTCTACCCGTGGAGGTGATTCTGCGTAAGAGATGCGATCGACTAAGCCTTCCCTTTCTAATTCTCTCAACTGTTGAGTTAAAACTTTTTGTGCGATCTTAGGCATGAGTAATTTTAACTCACCAAACCGCTTGGCATCTCGCCGTAACCACCAGAGAATTACACATTTCCATTTACCGCCGATCGCTTCAATTGTCACTTCTACTGGGCAGGGATATTGTTTTTCATTAGGAACCATTTGGTAACTCTTAATCGCTCATGATAAGAACTAATATTTAGCAGCAAAAAAGACCTCAATAAACAACAGCGATTTAGTCAGTATACCGCCTCACATCAACAAGGAGTTGCGAACAATGACAAATAATGGATTTCAAGGTAAAGTGGCACTAATTACTGGAGCCAATAAAGGACTTGGCTTGGAAATGAGCCGTCAACTTGGACAGCAAGGATTGCTCACTTTGATAGCAGCACGCAATTTACAAGCAGCCCAAGCAGCAGCAACTACTCTAAAAAATGAAGGATTAAAGGCACAGGCGATCGAGCTAGATGTCACTGATAGCGCTCAAATTCAAGCTGCTGTTCGAGAAATAGACAAACAATTTGGCAAGCTTGATATCTTAATTAATAATGCGGGTGTAATGTTAGATGGAGACTGGATAATTAGCAATGCCAGTTCTATTTCTGTGGATATTATCCGACAAACTTTTAATACCAACTTTTTTGCTCTCGTCGAATTGACACAAGCATTATTACCTTTGATTCTAAAAAGTTCGGGTGGTCGAATTGTGAATATGGCTAGTATTGAAGGTTCTCTGACACTCCACGCCGATCCCAATTCGCCAATTTATGACTCTAAGCCTTTTGCCTATGATGCTTCCAAAGCAGCCGTAAATTCCTTCACCGTCCATTTAGCCCATGAATTAAGAAATACTCCAGTTAAAGTAAATAGCGCCCATCCTGGCTGGGTAAAAACAGAATTAGGAGGCGAAGGCGCAATGATGGATATTACCGAAGGGGCAAAAACAGGCGTTCAGTTGGCAACACTCGCCGATGATGCTCCTACTGGCGGATTTTTCCATTTAGGGGAACCAATTCCTTGGTAAAGATTAATTATTTAACTGCGATCGCCCTCTCTCTAGTCAGTCTTTTGCACAAAATGTTGAGCAGATTCTACTCGATCGCAGTCAAGACTTTAAGATTGAGGTTAAAGATTTTTGTACTTTGGTAATTAAAGGTTGGTGCGATCGCAAAAAAACTTGAGCGCAATTCCGTCCAGGCATACCAGAAATCGATCCGCCTGGATGAGTACCAGCACCAGTTAAATATAAATTCTTAATCGGAGTTTTATAGTTAGCTAATTCTGGCAAAGGACGCAGAAAAATCATCTGATCCAGAGTCATATCAATGTGATAGTAATTACCCTTATAAGAACCTAATCTTTCGCCTAATTCCGCAGGACTTTCCACCCGACGGGCAATAATTGAGCTTTTTAAATTAGGTGCGTAGTCAGCCAATTTATCAATGACGCGATCGGCTACCTTATTCTTCAATTCATCCGTCCAACCAGTCCCTTTTAAACCCGTTCCTTCTGCACCAGCAATTTGATAGGGTGCAAAAAACTCAATCCATAACGTATGTTTTCCTTCAGGAGCCATAGAAGGGTCTAACATAGTTGGTACATCCAAGTACATCGAAGGATTTTGATCGGGAATTTTGCCAATGGTTGCTAAATAATGGGCTTCTTCTACGTGTTTAACGGAATCAGCAATTAAAATTGTGCCGATTCCGAACTCATCTCGATGTCCGTAAGCTTCAAAACGAGGTGCTTCCGACAAAGCACAATCTATTTTCAAAATAGTTTCGTTATTATTGACAATTCTGCGTTGGATCTTTTCTCGCAATTGCGGACTAACTGCTTTCGCGTCTTCAGGGTCGATTAATTGCAAGAATAAACGCTGCACGTCAAGATTAGAAATTACTCCTTGTTTGGCAAGATAATCTTTCCCACCAGCTACGCGCACTCCTACCGTGCGATCGTCTTCAATAATCACATTTTTGACCATCTGCTCGGTAAGAATTGTCCCTCCCAAACTTGTAACCAACTTTACCAAAGCTTGGGTTAATGCCCCCGTACCGCCACGAGGACGAGCCATCCCAGGATGATGTCGCATCGCTAACATCATTAAACCTGCGGTGACACCTTTTTGCGAGGGAGGTGCGCCAATTTCGGCGGCTAATCTGGCTAAGGGTGCTTTGACAATTTCAGTGTCGAACCATTCGTTAATTAAATCTTCTGGAGAAGTAACTAAATTACGGACGAAATCTAAGGCTGTAGTAGGAGATCCGACTACAGCAAGAGCATCTTCTAAATTTTTACGACTAAAGCTTTTGGCGATTTGAATTAGGGCGTGGGGAGGTGCATTAAACATTGGCGTAACTGCACCCAGTAAACGTGACCAATAATTGATAAATTCTAGATATTTATCAGCATCTCTTTGAGAATAGCGAGCAATTTCAGCGTGAGTTTTTTCTAGAGATTGATGGGCTAAAAAATATTTACCGTCGGGATGAGGACAAAAAGTATGAGGATCGCAGCTTAAATACTCTAGTCCATATTTATGCAATTCTAGTTCTTCTATAATCGGCCCAAGAAAGATAAATTCATGGTCGATCGCGCAGAGATTAAACCTAAAACCAGGTGCTTCTTCAGGCATAGCTTCTTCAGTTGTCGCTGCACCACCTGGAACCGATCTTTTTTCTAAAAGAAGCACACTATAACCAGCTTTGAGTAAATAAGCAGCACATACTAACCCATTGTGTCCCGCACCAATAATAATTGCGTCGTAAGTTTCTAGTTTTTTGTTCATAAGAAAAAGGGAACAGGGAATAGGCAAGAGGCAATAGGCAAGAGGCAATAGGCAATAGGGAGCTTGTTATATTCTAGAAGAAAAGTGATCGCTAATTGCTGACAAGGCTTAGAATCTCGTCATTGAGACTGATAATGATTTTCCAGATTTAGCTATAGTCCGTAGATCTAGTTTCACTTTGGCTTGATAGTTACCAATACCTTTGCCTTCTTCTTTAGCTTTTTTAATTTTTTCTTCTAATTCCTGCTCAAACGCTTCTACTTTTTGCTTTGCTTGCTCATATTCTTTTTCTCTTTTGGCGATCGATTCTTCTCTTTCTTGCCATTGCTTTTCTTGCGCTTGACGAGCTTCTTCTAAATCGCGAGATAATTCTTGTTGTTGTTGTTCGTAAGCTTCTAAATTTAAAGCTCTTTCTCGCTCTAATGTATATTTATATTCACTAGTTTCTCTTTCTTTCGTTTGGCGGTAATTCTCGTTACGCTCTTGAATCTCTTGCATATAATTTTCTTTTTCTTTCTGCCAAGTCGCGATCGCTCTGTCAATTTGTTGGCTTAAAGTTTCATATTGATTCTCAAATTCATCATCAAAATTTTTAGAAGTTTCTCAATAAGAATAAATCAAATTGTCCAAAGTATTCTCATCAATTGCTTCTAAATCATGTAACTCTTGTAGCTCTCTTTCTTCCTCTTCAACTAATGCTTGAATTTCTTGTAAAGTAGATGATTCGGCAATTAATTGTTCTGATAGATCGCTAACAGCACTACCAAAACCAACTTGTAAATTTTTTAAATTCTCAATAGTCCCATTAATACTATTTTTAAGCGCTTTAACTTGACTCATTTGTTGATCATCCTGTTCTTTTTTACCTGAAGTGATCGCTGCTGTTTTTGACTCTAATTGACTCTCTTTATTTAACTTCCTAATTTCCGCTTCTAAAGCAGTCTTTTCTTTCTTCAAAGCATCAAAAGCCTCTAAAATTTCCGCCTTAGTACTTTTCGCATTCACTCTAATTACCATCTTGTCCTCTATTTTTCTATTTTTCAGCACCTTAGCATCTCAGCACCTTAGTATCTCAGCATCTCAGCCCCTCAGCCCCTCAGCACCTCAGCCTCTCAACACCTCAGCACCTCAGCCTCTCCCCGCAAAACTTAATTCCCACCCGAAAAAGCTCTCATTGCTAAATTTTGAGATTGAGAAGTAACTGCTTGTAATTGTGTTGTTAATTCAGTGATTTGTTCGGTTTGTTTTTGAATAGTTGCTTGCAAAGATTCTACTTTCAATTCATATCCTCTCTTTGCTGCTTCCCATTCTTTTTCAAATAAGTCTGACTTGACTTTGGCATCGCGATCAGCATCTCTAATCGCCTCTCCTTTTGCCTTGTTATATTCTTCTTTCAACTTATCTTCAAACCCTGCAATGTTCTGCTGATTCTCTGTAAATTTAGTCTGATTATCACTCAAAAATGTCTCTCTTGCCGACCAGTTTTTACTTTTTTCTCGATTAATTTTGGCTATTTCTCTTATTTGTTTTCTTTGCAGTTCTTCATATTCATCATTTTCCAATTGACGCTTTCTTTCCAACTCATATTGATAGTCAGCAACTTCTTTTTCTAACTGCTTAGCTAGTAGTTCTCTTGCCTCATTAGTACTAGTTTCAAATTCTTCTTGCTCTTTTGTCCAAACTTTACGAGTTTGTGAAATTTCTTTATCAATTACTTCTTGCTGCTTCGTAGTCTTCTCTTGAATGCTTCTTAATTTCTCTTGATGTTCTTGTCTTAAAATATATAGTGCATCAGCTACTAACCTAACTTTTTGCAAACGAGTTAAATTATCTTTTTCTACAGCGATCGCTCTTTTAAATTCATCTAATTTGTCTGACTCTGTAACTAGTTTTTCCGATAATTGATTAACAACATTGCCAAAATCTAATTGCAAAGTTGCCATGTTGTTGACAATATTATCAACTGTATAATTTAAAGCTTTGACTAATAATGCTTGATTTTTCTCTTTCTCTAATTCCTGTTCTTTTGTTTCTACTTTAGATTGATTATTAGCTATTTCAGTCAATAGCTTTCCAAAGGCTGACATAATCTGCTCTTTACGCTCAGCTTGACTCATGACTATTCCTCTGTCAAAAAAATGCGATTAAATGTACTTGGCTATCTGCTAGATTTTGATCGACAACTAATAGGAAATAACCAGTAAATATCTGAACTTGATTTTTTCGTCAACTTGACTATAGAAGTATCTTATAACCAAGTTGACTTTTTAGTCAATACTTTTGTTGATTTTTTCTTCAAGCCCTATTAAGATAAGTAACTAAGGGGAGGAAACCGTATTGTGAATCAAAATTTTGCTCAACTCATTCGTCAAGCGCGAAAAGATAAAGGCTATTCTCAAAGAGAATTAGCCAAGCTGGTAGGCTTGGACTTTACCTATTTATCTAAGCTAGAAAACGATCGCGCTGATTACGCACCAAAAGAAGATGTCATTCGCTTATTAGCACAACATTTAGACTTAAATGAAGAAGAATTAATCTTTTTGTCTGGACGCATTCCGCAAAAAGAAGAAGCTTTGCTTAAAGAACACTACAAAGACATGCCAACCTTGTTTAGAAGAATGAGAGAGAATCCCGAATTCGCTCAAAAAGTCTTTCAAGCTGCATCAGGGGAAGAGGGGGATAGGGGTTAGGGGCTAGGG
>CAZJTL010000231.1:0-7506 GCA_964548905.1 uncultured bacterium
GCGATTTGGGCTAAATTATGGCGATCGTTAGCTACTTTTGCAAGAGGTCTATTAAATTGGGCAAATTCTGCCGAAGGCTCCAAGTTTCTTCTTGCTATGCCTACTTATCGCAACCTATTTCAACAAGCAGTCGATCGAGCTAGGGCAAATCTTAGTACATCTAGTACACCAGTTATTCGTTAAATGGGATATTGCCCTGAGAGCAGATAGAAAGCTATGACATGCAACATGATTATCAAAGCGATCGCCCAGGTTACATAAGCTGCATAAGTTAGAGATTGAGAAACATCATCGATACGTTGTTTGTTGACATTATAAGTTTCAACTAGATTTACCATCATTTGTAATTGATATTCTTCTGGTGCTAGGGTTAAATACTTCTCTAAAAATTTGCGATCTTCTAAATTAGGGCTAACTGCTTCTTGGCGGGGTAAAAAAGCATTTACTAACAAAGAGAAATTGAGAACAAATCCTAAAATTTCTGCACAACTAAAAGGACTGGGGCTAAAAATTAATTTAGAAATAGTTAAACTAGTCCAAAGAGCGCCATTGACGACAAACAAAATGTTTAACTTAGTCGTCAAAAGATGAGAGCGTTCTCTTTGTTGTTCGATTACCCGCCTGATGTCCTCTCTTGCTAAAGCAAGTGTTTCTTTGTGACTAGATTTTTGAGGTTCTTCAGATGGGCTATCGATTCTAGTTATTTGGGGAGCTTCAGCCAGTTCGGGAATTGTCGTGGAAGTAGTCAACCACAGCATGGGCAATAGTTTCTGTTCCATCTTTGGGTAGATTGGAGGCAAGGCGAGGCGATTTTGGAGATTGTTTGAGAAAATCCCAGCTACCTTGGAAAAATTCATCGCTAGAGAGGATTTGGTGTGAGGTATGGTTTTGAATTCCCTCTAGTAACACGGCAGATTCGGCAAAACCTTCACGAGTTAAAGAGACGATCGGTACGTCTTGACGTAAAGCTTCTGAAAAAGTGCTGTATCCTGGCTTAGAGACGACTCTGCCACAAATGGGCATAAAATCGACTGGACGATAATGATTGTCCGTTATTTTAACTAAGTTAGCTAGATCGGGTGCTTGGCGATCGAAGGAGATAAATTGCCAGTCGGAATATTGTTGCAGGTTATCGTAAGGGATTGCCTGCAAACCCAATCCACCAAAGGTAAGTAAGATCAGTCGATCGCTCGGTTGATGTAAATTAAATTTTGACCGTAAATGTTCTTCGCTATGACGAGGCGTACCACCAGTTAAACCGACATCAGTAATCTGGGGAAAAGCACTCATCGATTCGTATAGGGGAAGACGAAACAAGCGATCGCACTGTTGATAACATTCACCAATCCAATCGGCTAGTTCGATAAACTCTCCACCCCAATCTCGATAAATAAAATCCCACCCGAAATTGCTCATCATCCAAACAGGAATGCCAGCAGCCTTAGCGATCGGTGCTGCTAGAGGAGGAATATCTGCTAATATTAATCCTACTTTATTGGTGCGAATAAAATTTACTTCACTAGTAATAATCGATCTCTGCTGCGATCGAATGTGCTGCATCTTTTGTAGAGTGGCGATCCTATCCATCTGTATACTATCTGCTTGAATCACTCCCACATCAAAAGCGCGAGGACGATGAATAAAATCACCGTCTATATAAGACTCTAATAACCATCGCGGTGCAGTTGTCACCAAGATCAGTAAGATTTCTGGATTGAGTTTTTGAATTTCTGCGGCAACTGATGCAGCACGAACAGCATGACCGAAACCGTGACTAGTGATGGCAATATAGATGACAGGTTGAGACATTTTGGGGGTTAGAGGTTAGGGGCTAGGGATTAGGGATTAGGAACTGTTGACTATTTAACTACATCTGCAACTAACTCATAGTTTTATTCGCTTCATTGTTATATTTTTTATTACCTTATTAAAATAAGTTGAGAAAAATCTATTTATTTGTAGGTTTATTTAAAAATTTAAATCTAAATGCTCAATTATAGAAAAATCTAAAAATTTTTCGTTTCGATCGCATTGCCGTGGGAAAATTTTTCAACGAAACGACATAAATTTGACTATTTTCTGCTTTGGCGCTGGTTCTCATACTTGTATCGCCCCCAAATTTGTTGTTTTGGCAGTAATCTTAACTCTGGTAATGATTATGCAACGCTACCAAATTCTTTTTTTGTTGCTGGCTTTTGCTGTTTCGATCGTCTGGTTTTTGTTACGCGGCTGGTATTTTCGACTTGTGTTTGAGGCACGCAGTCAAGTTCGCGATCTCGACGGCAAAACAGTACCAGGAGAGTTACCCAGAATGTTAGTAGGTAATCTGGTTGATGTTTATAGTTCGAGCAATCAATTATCTGCCTATCACTCATTTCATCAAAAATTCGGTGAAGTCGTGCAAATATTCTGGTTGTGGCGAGAGCAAATATCTGTTAGTAATTATTCTATGGCTCGCCAGATTCTAGTTAGTAACCAGCGCAATTATCAAAAGTTTCCCCCCAATTCCCTACTACAAAAACTTTTTGGTCAGAGCGTTCTAACTCTTACTGATACTGGTAATGATTGGAAACAACATCGCTTGCTGTTACAAGAGGTATTTTCTCCAAGGCAAATTCCAGATTTTCATGATATTTTTGTTGACTATTCCCAAAGACTATCTCGTCAGTGGCAACGACAACTTCAACAGCCTGGGGCGAATAAGGAACTTGATATTTATCCCGAACTCTTGGCTCTGTTTTTAGATATTATCGGTCAAGTAGCGATCGGCAAGGATTTTGCTGCCTTGACAGGAGATGCAGATGATTTTTTAGAAGCTATTAAATATATCGTCTATCAAAGCACTCAACCCGTACATCAATTTACTACCTGGTGGAAATATCTGCCTCTACCATCTAATCGAAAGCTCGATCGCGCTTTTCAAACAGTCGATGATTTTCTCGATCGATTAATTGTTGAAAGACAAACCAGATCCGCATCCGATGGTTCTACGGTATTAGATTTACTATGGCGATCGCTCGATTCATCTGCAACAGAATTATCACCTGCCAGCAAACAAGAAATTCGCGATAATTTGCTGGCAATTATTGCTAACGGACACGAAACTGTTGCTAACAGTGTCTCTTTAAGCTTATATCTCCTAGCTAAATATCCCGAAAAATTAGCCCGCGCTCAAGCAGAAGTAGACCGTACTATAGAACAGGGCGAATTAACTGAGGCAGGGATAGGCAAACTAAATTATATCAACTGTGTGATTCTCGAAACCTTACGATTTTCTCCTTCGATGGCTGGATTACAAAGAATTAGTCGCGATCGCGATGTTTTAGAAGGTTGGTCGATTCCCGCAGAACAAGTAACAGCTATTACACTGCAACCATTACACCACAATCCCGAATATTTTGGCGAAAAAGCAGAGCAATTTCATCCCGAACGATATCTTGATGGTCAAGAAACAATCGTTCCAGTAGGTGTGGCAACTGCAACTAAATTCCAGAATAAATGTCCTCTGAAAAAATTGTTAACATCCCATCAAGAAGATAAAACCAGGAAAACCAAGGCTGGTGTGTGCTTACCTCTTACCTTCGGAGATGGTGCGAGAAGGTGTTTGGGCGAACATTTTGCTATGTATGAAATGAAAGTTGCCCTAGCAGTGTTGCTTTATCACTTTGACTTTCAGGTAGCACCTAATTTTGAAGCTGAATTGGAACTCGGCAAATTTGGACTATTTTTAACTACGTTTCCCAAAGAAGGTGTTGAGATGGTTATTAGTCTTCGTAATCATTAATTATATTTCCCTAACCCCTATCTCAACTATCCAATTAATGCAAGCACGACTACTTATTAGAACTTAAAGATTATGGCTATTGAAACAAATATTTGGATTTATTGGCTTTTTTGTGCGATCGCCACGTTTCTGTTAATTACTAACAGGAAATTTGCCTACACATTGCTTAGTCCCGATTTAGATTCTTCCACAAAAGATAAAAACTACACAATTTCTCTGATTTTAGGCTGGATTACAACCCTCTTAGCAGCAACTGGTTATATTTTATTGACTCGCAAGTATGAAACGGGAGCTTATGCAATTCCAGACTTATTTTTGTTCTCGTTTTCTAACGGTATTTTAGAGCAATTTATGTTTATCTTCTGGCTTTTACTAGGTTGCTATCTAGGAAAAATGTATGCCCCAAGAAGTTCAAAGCTCATTTTTACCTTTGGATATATTAGTTATGCTATTTTCTCTGGATTAATTCATGCTTTTTTTTGGACAACAGTTCTTCCTCGACATGAACCAGTCAGTGCGATTATGGCTGTAGCACTATCAACAATGTCTTTAGTTTGGATGTGGTTATTTTGGAGATATCGTGCCGTAATAGCAATTATTGCTATGCATATTGTCATAGATTTTTTGATGATTGGTCATCTGCATTTTACTTGGTTTGAATCTATTCAGTTAATTTAAACAAAAAACTGAAAAATCTCCAGGGATGTATATCGGTCGTCCTTCTGTAAGCGATCTATTTATGTTTATAACGGGTTACGAATTTGCTCGTAGTGAGATGGATAAGGAGTGGGAAGGAGTATAAACAGTACTGGTATCACTGGGAGATTTGGGAGTCGGGCGATCGCCAATTGAAGAAGAGTAAATATATTCCCAGGCGGTTATTGGCACGGGTGGAGAAGATGGAGGCACAGAAAGTTCCAGTGGGGAAGATTTTAGAGGTGTTGGGGGTTAAGTTATGAAAGATGGAATGATTCAGAAAACCTGTTTGCTGTGAATGAAAATAAATTAGACTTTCTTGTGCGTCATAACCGTCAGATTCGAGTGATTGGTTTTGATGATGCTCCTTTTGTGCGTCATACCAGCAAACCTGTTGCCGTTGCTGGAGTGGTTTGTAGCCTTACTCGTTTTGAAGGAATGTTGTGGGGACATATACAAACTGACGGATGGGATAGCACCGAACAATTAGCCCGAATGCTCCTTGATAGTAAATTCCATTCTCAACTGCATCTGGTCTTGTTAGATGGGATTGGTATGGGAGGTTTGAATTTGGTCGATCTACCATTATTAGCTCAACAAATACAATTACCCTGTGTTGCTGTAATGAGAAAATTCCCTAAGTTGGAGAAAATGAAAGCAGCAATTTCTCTGTTGCCTCATTCAGAAAAAAGATTACAAATCTTAGCCAAAGCAGGAGAAATTCACTCTTTACCACCTTTCTATTTTCAGGTTTGTGGGCTGAGTGCAGTCCTAACAGCTAAAGTATTGCAACGTTTAACAGATAAAGGAAATGTGCCAGAAGCCTTAAGATTAGCTCATCTAATTACTTCTGCTGTTATCAACGGAGAAAGTGGAAAACGTGCTTGATTGGTGGGTGGACGCTTTAGTTATTTCTCAACTCAGTCCAACTAGCGCATAATAGGACTACCATGATGGTGAACCAAATACCATTTTTGTGCCATTTTCTGAAAGATGTTAGTTGCCATCGATAACGCTTTCATTTTTCTACCTCGGCTCGACTGCAACACCATTTCTCGGACGACTACATAGGCAAGGTAGGAGTCGATTTCAACTTTAACAACTTCTATATCTATTTCAAAAGAATCAGTATTGCGAAAGATAGATTCCCAGGAGTCTCGAATCGTCTCCCACCCTTCAAGCACCTTGCCACCACAGAAGGCTCATACTACTAAGATCCTTGCTGGAGAAGGCACGGTAAAAGGCTTCATTGGCTGCTAAAACCGCTTCAGTATCTGATGGATCGCTCATTCCATAATTTTACAACTGGGAAAGGACATTTACGATCGCCTTTCCTTTCATAAGCCATCCTAATTGATAGGGTTTATTTTATTTGTCAAACTATCTTTACAAAACTCAACAATATTGTTACATTAATTTACATAAAGAAGTAAACATAAGAAAACAACAATATGTACACCACTCAATTAGATAACGGAACACTTAACAACTACGCTGTTGAGCCTCCCATGAGCTATCAAGAATATCCAACAGTATGGGAACAAAAGAACTATCTAGTTCAAGGTGCGATCGCCACTTTATTGGTTACAGCTTTAATTTTGACTTCCTTTGCAGTCAGCTAGGGGTTTGAGAAAACCTAACGCTTTACAACAACTTTTAATTAACTTTTAATCAAAGTCTAGAAAATAACCATGTTTGCATCGATAGTAATTTTGGTTCGCAATTTTTTAGGGAAAAATAAGTTTAATCAGCTTCGTGGTCAAGCGATAGCGAAACACTCTCAAGTCATCACGGCAGTTTGTAATCGCCTCGGGATCGAAAGAACAACTAGACAGAACTTAATTAGAACTGCTCGTGACAATGGCAAACGTTTAGGTTTACTCGCTTAAAATATTTTTCTTTTTTATCATCTTTCATCGACAATAAATTCTCCTTAACCTCGGCAAAAATAGCTGAGGTTTTTTGTTTGGGAAAATGTTATTAAATTTTGTGGCGATCGCATGAATCCTAAACACTGTTCTTCAAGTGACAATTAAATTATTTTTTAGAGTCCAATCATATATTTGTGAACTTTATCAAGAGTGGATGGTGGGATACGTTGCTTGGACATTTCCTCGGCTACTTCTAAGATAGTCTCGACGACTATGTCCGCTTCTGTCTCACTGATAATTAGAGGTGGCTCAATTCGGAGAACATTCTGCCCGACCCCAAAATATCCGACATAAACTCCTTTCTCAACACATCTAATTGCAAAGAGCTTACCTGCCAATTTATCCTGCGAGATATTAATTTCTACCCCAATCATCAAACCTCTACCTCTAACATCAGACACGACTTGAGGAAACGCTTCTTTTACCCGAGCGAGTCCATTCTTCATTCTTGCTCCAACTTGGGCAGCATTTTCAATGAGGTTGTTTTCTTCAATTAGATTAATCACTTTAGAAGCTACTGCTGCTGATGGCGGATGACCACTATAAGTAAAAAGGTGTTGAGCTGGTTCGAGAGAATCAATAATTTCCGCTCGCCCGATCAAAGCTGAGATAGACGCATAGCCAGCAGATAATCCCTTGGCAGTTACCAAAAGATCTGGCACGATATTTTCATGTTCGATCGCCCACCATTTCCCAGTTCGTCCCATTCCACTTTACACTTCATCAACGATTAAAATGGCTCGCTCATCTTGGAGAACTTCGACCAGACGGGGGAAGAAACCTGGGTAAGGGACATGAATTCCTGCATCACCTTGAATAGGTTCAGCCATAACTGCCCCTACTTTTCCCTTAGCTAGCGTATTTTCAATCTTTTTTAGCGTCCGCTCGCTCTGTTGTCGGGTCACGGGAAAATCTATAGTAATAAAATTCGGTGAGGGTGGAAAAACTCCTACATTGAGGTTTCTGAAACCAGAGGCTGGCTGAGAAAGCCCTGTAGAACCGTGGTAATCATTCCTAAACTTGAGCAGAGCCAATTTCTTAGTAGACCTCTTGCAAAAGTAGCTAACGATCGCCATAATTTAGCCCAAATCGCTC
>CAZJTL010000232.1:0-4289 GCA_964548905.1 uncultured bacterium
ACTAACGCAAGCAAATGCCGCGATCGCGATCGCGGTCATTCCAACATTTCATCTAGATCGGGAACGGTCCGATCGTGTTCTTTCCATTCCAGAGTAGACTTATCCGATGACATAAACAGAAAATCATCAAAAGCAGAAAGAATGTTGTTTCGCTAATTTGACTAAAGCTCGTCGCGCCTTGTCATACAATCTTGCATCTGTGGGAAAGGCAATTGCTTTTTCTTGTACTGTGGTATCAAAGATACAAGAGCTAATTTCACTCTTGTCAAGAGCTTGTTGTTGCATTGCTGTTTTCAAGACTTGTTTGAGCATTTTTTCTACACCCTCTGCACCAATGCGTTGTCGCCATTTGACCAAACTGGTTGGATGGCAGGGTAATTCATGTTGAAAGCAATTCTCGCCACAAAAGTATTGCCAGTAGGGATTTTCTGTCCATTTTTGTACCAATGATTCATCACTTTCGTCGTACAAAGCTTTGAGATAGTGCAATCCCACCATTAATCTTGTTGGCAAAGATGGACGACCGACTTCCCCTGCTACTTGTAATTGAAATTCCCCGTCAAAATATTGCCAATCAATGGTTTTAGCTAATTTGACTAAAGGATGTTGAGCGTTCAGTTGAGGCTTGAGAGTGTTTTCTAATGCATGACGATCTGGGTCAGATTTACTCATTGATTTTCACAGTTTTTTCCAACTTTCCAGCTTTTTCTGGCAATTTTATCATGCTTCTTTTCGCTTCCGATCCCTAATTTGACTTGATTCTAGAATTTTTCAGGGACGACTAATTATTGCGTGAATGTTCAAATTCATAAATGTAAAACAGCCTACTTAACTTTTTCAATAAATAGCCTGTAATTACTAAAATAATTGCTCCCGCGATCGCGAGCCAGAATCCTGTTGGAGGTACTACTTGAAAAGGAGATAGATCGCTCGCCTCTACAGTCGTTGCCATGGAAAATGCTACAGCCCGCGCATCAATAACTATTCCTATCGATAAACAGAGCATAGCACTCACATAACTTAATACTGTAAAACGATTGATTTTTGTCAGAGCATTTTGACAAACCACACAATCTTTAGTATGAGTCGCCCACACATCAAAAAGCTGCCGTTTATCTGACTCTGCACTCTTGAGTTGAGCATTGCATCCTAAATCCCAAGGAATGCTACCTCCTGCTCTAGTTTTAAACCACTGACGAAAAGTTATTACCATTTTGTCTTGAGGATTGGGAGTATAAACTGCGTCGAGCCAGTTTTGTTGTTGTCGTCGAGCCAAATTTTTTTCTTGGTAGTGAAGAAATACTAAGTCTTGATGCAAAAATAGTGAAGCCAAGACATGACCCAACCAAATTGGCATTGGTAAGGCAAAAAACCCCAATCCTTTTGGTGTTTTTCCTGCTTCATTCTTGACTAACACCTGACAACCAATATGACGACACCAACCAGGACGAGTAGGAATGGCATATAAAGCTAGAATTAGTTTCCCACCATCTTTATAGGTGGTAGCAATTCTCATATGGCAGGGAGGTTGAAAGTCATGAACTACTTCGGCTACCGTCTCAACAGTGGGGATGATGGCAAAGGAAAATCCTTCAGTAGTTGATATTTCTCTGAGACGAGGCATATCGTAATACTTAGCATCTTGATAACGACTGCCCATAATACCGTGATGGGAGACGGGTACGTGAGCGGGATCGGCAACATTTTCCATGAAAAAATCCCAGCCATAGGGCAAATCACGGATATTCCAAAATAATTTGACAACTCGATCGCCATCAGACTCTAATTCAGGAATCAAACGGAGTTCTCTTAAGTGACTTTCAAGTTGAGCTTGCGCTCCTGATTCTGCCCATACCCATAGTAACCCCTGACGTTCCTGAGTTGGATAGGCAACAGCACAGGATTTGGGGTTCGAGCAGTGTTTAACTTCAGTCTGTTTATCAACAGATTGAGGAATGCTGACACAATTTCCTTGAGCATCGAAACGCCAAGCATGATAGGCACACAGTAAAGTTCCATCGGACTCGACACGTCCTTCAGAAAGAGGAGCTAATCGATGGGGACAAAAATCAGCAAAACAACGCCATTTCTCTTCGCGATCGCGCCATAATACCAGCTCTTTACCAAGTAACTGTATTCCATGAGGACGAGATGGATCGAGGAATTCAACAACGGCTACTGGATACCACTGCTTTGTCCATGAAAATGTTTCTTGTTTTGTGAGGTCAAGTTGTTCGCTTAACTCATTAATATTTTCTGGAAAATTAGCTTGCATTGGCTTAAATAGTCATATTTAAACAGAAGCAGTGCGTCTATTTTATCCTGTAGAACTTACAATAACCAAAGAAAAAGTGATCGCCTTTCTCATTTAAAAAGCGATCGCCAAACTTAAAATATTTGAAAAGTAAGCTAAGAATTCAACTCAGTAAATTCTAACCAGCAAGAGTCCAAGTATTAAAACTAGCCAAAAGTTCCATCTTAGATAACTCTAACAAACCTGGTTTAGTATCAGTAGGATCTCCACCGACTCCCCAAGGATTAAATAATTTAAAGGTTAGAGTGTCAGGATCGTAACCAACTAGAACATAAGCGTGTCCCTCAACAATATTATTAGCAACACCAGAGGATTTAGAACCAATAGTCACCCACTTACCACTAGTGAAAGCGTTAACAATATTGTCAAGATCTAGACCGACATATTCATTAACATTCAATCCACTAACCTGCTTGATTGTATTTCTTTCAAAACCCTCGATAATCCCTGAGTATGAATTAGTGCCGTTTTGTCCGATCCATCCAGATTCATTAAGTTGAGCGTAAGCTTTTTCTGCTAGAGCATACCACCATTCATTGGCGGAATCGCTTGGTTTGCCCCAATCATCTGCTTTTTGGCGGGCATAGATAAAAGTTCCGTTTTTATCTACAGGTAAATATCGATCGACTGTGACGTAATCAGCGACTCCGTTATTATAAAAACGAACGGTGTAAGTGTTGTCGCCATTATCGATAAACATACTGGCAATGGTGCTGGGTGAACGGAAAGCGTTACTTGCTAAGGCAGCTAAGAAATAACAATCACCTAAATCTCCTTGGTAAATATCAGTATAAGATGCTCCATTTTGGAACAAAGAACCACCACTGACAAACTTATAATCAAAAACGATCGGATTACCATACTCATCTACAATCGGATCGCCATACTCATCTAAAAACGGATTACCATACTGATCGACATATTTAGTATCTGGTCGATCGAGTCCTAAGAACCACTTACCAATTAAACTTTCCAATTGGGTGCTATTACTGTTAGCAGCTAAATTACCTATATTAGTACCATTGGTGTTGGTATTAGCTGGATCGCCATTGACGACTTTATTAGTTAGAACACGAACATAATCTTGTGTATTAAACAAGTTAGCGTTAGCAGCGTTAGAAAAGTTAGCGACGATCTTTTTCAGATCGTTAAATTCATCATTGTCAATAATATTACCGTCCTTAGTATTGCGAAGAACTGCGATCGCATCGTTGCGACTTAATTGATTATCGGCTGTCAAAGTTCTCATTTGACTGATAATACCTAAATCGTTCAAATTTTCATTAAACCAGTCGCTAGCGATCGTAAAATAGCTATTGCTGGTGTCGAAAATATTATTGTCATCTAAGCTAACAATCTTAATTGAATAGTCAGAACCAGCTAATATGTCTTTACCAATCGTCCATGTTTCTGCACCATCGCTAGCAGTAGAAGCAAAAATATTGGTTAAGAAATTTCCACCTTTATAAAGATCGACTTTGACATTACCACTAATATTGTCATTCCAAGCAATTTCATAGTTAGAGGCAATCTTAATGTTTTCTCCACCATTAGGCGTATTTAGGTTAATCGCAAAGGAGTCATTATCTTGGATGGTGAGAGTACGGGATTTATAGGAGTTGTCTAAAGTATAGGATGCGTCTTCTGCCAGGGTAACTGTTACGGTTTCGGCATACTCAGCACCAAGATCGTCAAGGACATTAACGGGTAATTTAACACTCTTAGCACCAGCAGCAATAGTGACAGTACCAGTGAGTTGATTGTAATCGATACCATTGGAGGCAGTACCAGTTACAGTATATTTAACAGTTAAGGCTTTAGTTAGATCGCCATCACGGGAAATAGCAAAAGCACCAGGATTGCTCCCATCTGCTGTTTCTGCTGCTATTGCATCTGGAGCTGTGATTAGTACTTTTGGTAAGTCATTATCTTGGATGGTGAG
Source organism: uncultured bacterium (assembly GCA_964548905.1). Classification (GTDB taxonomy): domain Bacteria; phylum Cyanobacteriota; class Cyanobacteriia; order Cyanobacteriales; family Xenococcaceae; genus CAZJTL01. The sequence continues at coordinate 4,257 of CAZJTL010000232.1, forward strand.
AGTACGGGATTTATAGGAGTTGTCTAAAGTATA
>CAZJTL010000232.1:4389-7390 GCA_964548905.1 uncultured bacterium
ATCACGGGAAATAGCAAAAGCACCAGGATTGCTCCCATCTGCTGTTTCTGCTGCTGCTGCGTCTGGAGCTGTGATTAGTACTTTTGGAATTGTCAATGACTGTTCGATCGCGATTTCTCGATCGCCATTCAACATGAGAGCAGAATCATCTTCGAGTTTTAAGGCATTAAGTTCTTGAGCATCGATCTGTTCGCCACGAATCACGCGACTGAAAATATCTCCTTCATCTCCTGATGCATCTTTATTGTTGATTTGAGAATCGAGATAATGTCCGATTTCTTCTAAGATAACTCCAGCGATCGCGTCTGTAGAGTTAGAGTTAGCGATAAATTCACTGGATAAATAAATAGTATTTGTCGCAGCAGCAAAAGCACCATTGGCACCGTTAATATTTTTACCAGAAATGATTTCGAGCGAGAGCAGATCGGTAAAATTCTTTTGGGAAAAATCTGTAATTAATTGTTTAGCTATGTCGCGATCGAAACTGTCACCAAAAGCTAATTCTAGTTTTTTATTTAATTCTGAATCGTCTTTTAATTTACTAAGATAATCGAATGCTTTATCTAAAGCTTGACCTGTAATTGGATCTAAATTTGAAAATTCGCCAAATTGACCAGCATAATCTGAAAGTTTTAAAACAGATTGCTGCAAACAATTAAGACTATCGTTTAATTCTAAGGGATTAACAAAGGATAACTCTTCGATTGTTTTAGTAAGATCGTTTTCCAAACCTAGTAACAATGAATTTTGAGTTTCAAAATGATTATTTAATAATAAATTATCTTCCAACATAAATTAAATTCCTAGTGACTTTACTAGGAATCTAACAGTCACTATATTTATTTTAGAGTGACATAGATCGCTAAACCATGTGATTGTAATCTAGAAAATTAGCAGAAATAGCTCGTAATTTGCTATATTTAATCACCTAAAAAGTTTACATCTAGATTCAAGTAGCTTTAGCCTGGAGGGAAGCTATTACCTATCTACAATCAACCATGAACTATGAGCTATCAACCAGGCGATCGTTAATAAGCGATCGCATTCCCCAAAAAATCAAGTTGCGATCGAGATTTATCTTTTTGGCAATTTCTGAATTCTGAGCCTGTAAATAACTAATAATTAACTCAGCATCACCTCCAGTTAAGAGAATCTGACTCTCTGGAAATTGCTGCAACCAATCATCAATAAAGTCTCTGATTCCTGCGATCGCTGTATAAATTACACCACTAGCGATCGCTTTGGTTGTATTTATCGTCCAACGTTGGGGCAGTTTTTCTGGTAATTTGATTTCAGGTAGAGCAGCAGTTTTTTGTTGAAGAGATTTTAGCTGTAAAGTTAATCCTGGTAAGATAGCACCGCCAATTAATTCTCGATCGCCTCCCGCGCCTGTAAAGGTTAACGCCGTACCTGCATCAATTACCAAACAAGGATATCCCCAGACTTCGATCGCACCTAGTAAAGCGATCGCGCGATCGATTCCCATAGTTGGATAAATTCCTTTTAGGGGAATATCTTTTAAATTGAAAATTTTGGCACTATGATAATTTTGCCAAAGATTGGTTTGGGCGGGAACTACAGAAGTAATGTATAGAGGTAATTGATTTAAAGAATTACTCAATTCCCCAGGAAAAATTGCTTGGAGTGCTTCTATATCTGTGATTGGTTGAGATAAATATTGCGTATCCCAAGTTAGTTCGAGTTTCTCTTCTGTAAATAATGCCCAATGTAAACGAGAATTTCCGATCGCCAGACATAAATACTCGCTTTTCATTTAACTAGAAAGTTCCCTCACAACTCTTTCCGCCGATTCTAAATCTGCTTGAATCCGTCTAACTATGTATTCTTGGTTCTGGATGCAAGCTAGCTAAAATCTCACTCTCGAAAATTGCCAATTCCTCTAATCTTTTGCTGACAATTTCTCTGTCGAAATAGTTATCTGCTAATACCCAGTAAATTCCGTAATGACGTGCCTCAGATGCCATCAAACTACGATAGAATTTAGCTAGTTCTGGTTCAGGGCAATAAGCACCTAATAAACCCAGTCTTTCGTGGGAACGTGCTTCAATTAAAGCTGTCACCAACAATGAATCTAAAAGGCGATCGGGTTCTTGGGGGCGAATTTGGGTTTTGAGTCTAGAACCGTAGGGAGGAGCATTCAAAGGCGCGAGAGCAATACCTCTTCTTTCTAGCCATTGATTCACCAGCTCGAAGTGTTCCAACTCTTCTTTGGCGATCGCCGTTAATTCTCTAACTATTTTAGTGTGGGAAGGATAGCGAAACATCAAATTAAGAGCTACGCCTGCGGCTTTGCGCTCACAATGAGAATGGTCGAGTAAAATTTGATCTAAATTGGCGATCGCCTGCTCTATCCAAGCTAAACTGCTTGGTAACTTGAGAATATTGATTTTGGTTGCTGTAATTGAAGAAATTGAAGACAATGAAGACCTCCCAATGTCAAATTTAAAATTAAGATTGTCAAAAAGATCGAATTTTATCCACTTTTTGACGATTAACGTACATATTTTATATTGTTTATTTTTTTATAATATTTAGCTCCTAAGATTACACAAAGACCTCACATAGGAATTTTGTCAACTAATCTGGGAACAATACCAATAAGTGTATTCTGACACTGAATTTGGTTCATTGATCCTAATGTGATTGAGTGAACGCGACCATGACAGTTCTCGACCTGCAAACAAAGACAATCGACATGACTCACCGCCGAATTGTAATTGGTGACGTACACGGTCACTATGATGCTTTAATAAAGTTACTGGAAGCGATTGCACCTAGTAGCGATGACCAAGTTTATTTTTTAGGCGATTTAATCGATCGGGGACCTAAAAGCGCTCAGGTAGTTGAATTTGTTCTGCAAAACAACTATCCTTGCATTTTAGGCAATCACGAAGAAATGCTTTTAGATGTGGTTGACAGTGGTGCGACTTCTCTGGAGGTTTACCAAGGATGGCTTTACAGTGGAGGTCATTCTACTATT
>CAZJTL010000233.1:0-7348 GCA_964548905.1 uncultured bacterium
ACATACCCGTCTTTTACTAGTGGGTGATGGGCCTTTGCAGAAAGATATAGCTGCAAAAGCTCAGGCTTTAGGTTTAGAGGATTATGTCATCTTTGCTGGAGAAAGAACAGATGTAGCGCAATTAATGCTGGGTGCGATGGATGTGTTTCTTTTGCCATCCTTACACGAAGGTTTAGGCATTGTTTTAATTGAAGCACAAGCAGCCGGACTACCTTGTATCTTTTCCGATGTTGTACCCGAAGAAGTAGATGTAATTAAACCTCTCATGCAGAGAATTTCCTTAACTGCATCGGCATCTGTTTGGGCAGAAGCTACCCTTAAAGCGCGAAGTCTTAAGGAAAAGCTCGATCGCCCAAGTATCTTAACTAGCTTGGAACACAGCCAATTTAATATCGAGGTAAGCTCTAAAAAGTTAGCAGAGGTATATGAAAGTAAATCATCACACTACTAGTAGCAGTGACAATACTATTACCTCATTTTGGTTTGAGTTGCTATTCTGGATAACTTTTGCCTGTTGGGCATTCTTACCAGATACCCGTAATTTTCGGCTGGAAATAGAGTCTATCCCTGTAACTATCAAGGATTTCTCACTGATTGCTTTGGCTGTTTTTTACCTATTGCTACCAGCAATTAAGAATCGTTCCGTCAATATCTTGCAAAATACCTGGCACTATCATTTACCGCTGCTGACTATTAGCTTGTTATTGTATGCACAGATATCTAGCAATTGGACGGCGATGGATGAGCGCGATGCTAAAGCTATGACCTACACGCTGTTGCTGACAGGTTCTGCCTGTTTATTAGGCTTTAATTTAATCGCACAAAAATCTGTTGATTCTATTCGTCCCTTTTTGTGGCGCGTTACGGTTTTTATTGCCGTGATGGGATTAATTTACAGTGCCGAATCTTTCTTTTCAATGGGATGGCGCAGCGAACTAACAGATGAATGGACTGATTTTGGTATTCAAAGAGTACGTGGACCTTTATACGCACCAAGTACAGGTCATTTTATTTTATTACCAGCACTAGCATACGCGATCGAGGAAACTTTTCAAAGTCGTCACAAAGTTCTGATTAATTTGACTGTTGTTTTTTCTCTAACTCTGACAATCCTGGCTTTAGGTTCTCGTTCTGCTTTGATTAATTTGGCTCTTTTCTTTTTATTGTTGATTTTATTAATGAAAAATAAAAAACAAGCAGCTATTGCTGCTGTTGTAATGCTGGTCGCGATCGCTTTGAGTTGGTTTCTTGTATTTGCACAAGCATCAACCGAGCGATTGCAATCATTAGAAGAATCTGGTCGATCGCAAACTCATCACGCTGCTTTTAAAATTGTGCAAACTAGACCGCTAGAAGCCGACTTATTCGGTTCTGGTTATGGTTCTTATTGGCCTTGGTATCTACCTGAAATCGAGGATGGAGGTCCAAAAATAACCAACCGCTATATCAATGTAGTTTGGAATCCTTTTGACTCAATTTTGTATCATCCTCACTCCACTTTTTTATTATTAATTGTTGAGTTAGGCACGATCGGTTTTCTTTATTTTGGCTGGTTATGGTTGGCTCTTTTTCGATTACTATTTGGCAAACGCAAACATACAGGAATGTTGATTTTTAATTCTGGTATTGTAGCGACATCTATTTCTTTATTTTTTGATTTTTACTTGTTTAGAGCAACTTTACTGAGTTCTATTTGGTGGATTTTCTTGTTTGGAGCATTGGCTTTAAATTTTCGTCAAAAATTAGTGCAAGAAGACAGAAGTTAGGCTAAGTCGTAAGCAATTAACTATTAGCAATGAACAATCAACAATACACCATGAACCATGAACTATGAACCAAACCCTAGTATTTTTACTGTATTTCATCAAATTAGAAAACACTATATTTCTATATTTTTAATATTCCTGATTTTTATTGTTGACAGCAAAATTATTATAGGTAATAAAATGCTTAATTCTACTCTAAATAATCACAATCGATTTAATAATGCCGAAGTTCGTAGCGATCGCACTACTTTAATTAAAGAAAAACCTTTTTTCCCATTTGGTTTTTACCATGTTTCTTGGGAAAATAGTGCTAATAATCAGATGCGAATTGGAGATTGGCAAGAAATAGCAGAAGCTGGATTTAATGCGATTTACCTATCTTCTCCTTGGGAAAATGTTTATGAAGAAGTATTAGATGAAGCTGTCAAACTAGGTCTTCAAGTAATTGCTGAAAATATTATTTCTCGATCGCAAATCATCGATACTTTTAAAAATAAATCTGCTGTTTTCGGTTGGTCTATTGCGGATGATGTTGATGACGGCAGATATTCTACTCAACAAGTATGTGACTTTTATCGACAAGCAAAAACTGCCAATCCCGATCGCCTGACCTATATTAGCGGTTATACAGACGATCTCGGACGTTTTGCTCAATGTTCCGATCTAATTGCCAGACAAGCATATCCGATCAGAACAGGAATTGATTCAGAAATATCAACAGTTTATTCTGACATCTCTAGAACTCTTCAAGACATAGTTAGATGGAAACACGATCGCCATCATAGAAGTATATATGCCAATATACAGGCTTTTTCTTGGGCAGAAATGGAACCCGATCGACCTTATAATCAGGAGGCGAGAGCGCCTACTGCCCAGGAAGTCAGAAATATGACCTATCAGGCTCTACTAGCTGGTGCTAAGGGAATTTTTTACTATACCTATCATGATGAGATTTGGCATTTGCCCGATCGCCCTGAATTATGGCAGGGAGTCAAAGCTCTAGTGCCAGAAATACAAGAGATCGCTCCCTTTTTGCTAGATGGCGATGCTTGTCAGATTGCTAGCGATCGAGAGAATTTATTAGTAGGAATTTGGACCTTAAAAGAGCGAGCATTGCTGATGCTGATCAATAACTCTTATACAAAGATAGATAATATTCTGGTTAAATTGCCTGCTAGTTATAGTGACATGACATCTTTATTTGCCAGCAATTCGATGGGTATTAATCTCGATCGCGGTTGGCTTTCTGGTTCACTCCTGCCTTTAGAAGTTAGTGTTTATCAACTAAAAATCCAAAGTTAAAAAATCAACAAATAAATTGAAAAAATTTTAGATTAATGAGAGTTGTTATTGCCCTAGAACCCAGATTTGTCCGCACTCCAGACGGTGCCGTATGGACTCAAACAATGTTTCCCTACGAGTTTTGGCTGCGCTATTTGGAAGTATTCGATCGAGTTCATTTGGTTGCCCGTACCTTAGAAGTACCTAAAATTGATACTGACTGGAAACGAGTTGATGGTGAAGGTGTCACCTGCGCCCCAATTCCTTACTACATTGGACCCTGGCAATACCTACAAAAAGCACAACAGGTACGCCAAGCTACTCGTAATGCTGTCGATGCTAAAGATGCTGTCATTTTCCGCATTGGTTCCAATCTGGCTAATTGTATCGAACCAGTTTTACGCAAAAACAAACACCCTTACGGTGTAGAAGTAGTAGCAGACTCCTATGACGTGTTTGCCCCTGGTTCGGTCAAACATCCCTTGCGTCCATTCTTTCGTTGGTTTTTTCCGCGACAAATGCGCTGCCAATGTGCCAAAGCTAGTGCAGTTTCCTACGTCACTCAATACGCCTTACAACGGCGCTATCCACCAGGAGAAGATGCTTTTTCTACCTATTATTCAGATGTTGAATTACCTGAAGCAGCTTTTGTCTGTTCTCCTCGATCGCCTCAGCCAGAAAAGCGCTCTTTTAACCTAGTTTATCTAGGTACGATGGCACAACTTTATAAAGCTCCAGATGTTTTAATTAAAGCTGTGGCAGCCTGCTGTCAACAAGGATTAGATCTTAAATTAACCGCGATCGGTGATGGCAAACATCGATCGGAATTAGAGACTTTAGCTAAAAATTTAGGTATAGGAGAACGGGTGAGCTTTCTCGGTCAACTACCTGCTGGTACTCCCGTGCGCGATCGCCTCGATCACGCAGATTTATTCATTTTACCTTCCTATCAAGAAGGAATGCCCAGAGCAATGCTAGAAGCAATGGCGAGAGGATTACCCTGCATAGGCTCTACAGTAGGAGGTATACCAGAATTACTAGCGGCTGAAAATCTCGTACCTCCTGGCGATGTTACCGCCTTAGCTGAAAAAATTGGCGAAATAGTCAATAATCCAGAACGTATGGCACAGATGTCAGCTATTAACTTACACAAAGCCAAAGACTATACCGAAGACATTCTCAGTCGGAGATGGAAAGAATTTTATCAACAAGTACGTCAGCGAACAGAAGAATGGCTAGAAGAGGGAGCAGGGGAAGCGGAGGGAGCAGAGGGATGGGAGGGAGAAATACCTAGAGCCTAGATACCTCCTGCCTCCTGCCTTCTCTAATCCCTAGCCCCTTATTTAGGAAGTAATAAAATTATGAAAATGCTATTTGTCAGTACTACATCTTCCACTGCATGGGCGTTTATTCTGCCTATAGCTAAGTATGAAAGGGAACGAGGTCATCAAGTTGAATTTGCTTGTTCTTTTGCAGATTTTACAGATGCGCCTTGTCGAATTGAAGAACTACAAGCGGCTGGATTCGTTGTCCATGAAATCCCTTTTGCTAGAGAAATTGAACTTCTTCAAGATGCTAAAGCTGTTTGGTTGTTAACTAAACTAATTCGCAAAAATAAGTACGATTTGGTGCATACTTACACTTCCAAAGCAGGATTTATTGGTCGCTTGGCTGGAAGATTAGCGGGATGTCCCAATGTTATCCATACGGTATTGAGTTTTGCTTTCCAACCTTACGAATCGGGATTGAAAAAACAATTATATCTTTGGTTGGAAAAGCTAGCTGCACCTCTTTGCGATCGCCTGTTATTTATTTCTGATTGCAATCTCCAAGAAGCAATTCAATACAAAATTAAAGACAAAGAGAAATTAGCTTTAGTCGGACTTAGTTTTGATAGTATTGCCAAATTTAAAACCTTTCAAGCTGATGCTGCTGCTGTACGCGCCAAGTATGGAGTAAAACCTAACCAATTGTTAGTTGGCACTGTCGGACGACTTGTGTTTCAAAAAGGAATGGATACCTTTATTAAAGCTGCTGCTTTAGTCGTGCAGAAGCGATCGGATGTTCATTTCTTAATTGCTGGAGACGGCGATTTACGTAACCAGTTAGAAGAAATGACGCGATCGCTAGGAATTTCCGAACAAGTACAATTTTTAGGGTACATCACTGAAATGGAAGAAGTGATGAGTGTGATGTCCAGTCTCGATCTCTTTGTTCTGTCTACACGCTTTGAGGGACTAGGATTAGTCTATCTAGAGGCAATGGCTTTGCAACGTCCTGTCATTGGCAGTAAAATTTCACCAGTCACTGAAGTAGTCAAAGATGGAGAAACAGGTCTATTGGCTAACGTTGACGATCCTGAAGACTTTGCTAGAGCAATTTTGCAATTATTAGAAGACTCCGAACTGCGTCAGCGTATGGGTGCGGCAGGCCCAACTCATGTAGAAAGCAAGTATAGCTGGCAAAAAGTATTAGAGCGGGTTCACGATGTATACGAGGAAATAGTTCGAGAAGAAGGGAGCAAGGAGGCTCAGAGGCTCCAGAAGCAATGAACCATGAACTATGAACTATGAACACTTTATCAAAATCCTTTAAATCAATAATCGATCGCTTGATGGCGGCGATCGCCTTACTAATTCTTTCTCCTTTACTATTACTGAGTGCGATCGGTGTTTATCTGTTTTTGGGTAAACCAATTTTCTTCAGTCAAATTCGATCGGGGAAAGGTGGTTCTACTTTTAAGATCTATAAATTCCGCAGCATGACTGATGCCAGAGACGATCGAGGCGATTTACTTCCCGACGAAGAACGTTTACCAGCTTTTGGTAAGTTTTTGCGGAGAGTCAAAATTGACGAATTACCGCAACTTTGGAACGTAGTTAAAGGAGAATTGAGCTTTGTCGGTCCTCGTCCCACCTTACCCGAACAAGTGCAAAAATACGACGAATTTCAAAAACAAAGATTGTTAGTGACACCAGGCTTGAGTGGTTGGGCGCAGGTCAATGGTAACATTCAGCTAAGCTGGCCAGAGCGTATCTATTTAGATGTCTGGTATATCAATCATTGGTCATTGTGGCTCGATTTTGTAATTCTGATTAAAACTATTGGCGTAATTATTGGTGGCGAACGTCCTACTCAACAAGCATTAGAAGAGGCGAAAAACTATGCAAATAATTCTCATTGGGGCTGTTGATAGTACAGAAATTGCTCTGAAAACTTTAGTTAATTGCGGCGCAGCACCAGCAGCATTATTTACTTTACCTCCTAGCAAGGCTGCTCGTCATTCCGATTATGTAGATCTCGAACCCCTGGCTACTCAGTACGGCGTACCTGTAGAAGCAGCTTTAAATGTTAATTCTAAAGAAGTACTAGAAAAACTTCGCTCTTATCAACCAGACTATATTTTAGTGATTGGTTGGTCGCAAATTTGCCGAACAGAATTCCTCAATCTTGCCAAAATTGGCGCGATCGGTTGTCATCCAGCCGCTTTACCAGAAAATCGCGGTCGTGCGGCTCTCCCTTGGACGATTATTCAGCGTATACGTGAAACTGGTTTAACTTTATTTTGGTTAGATGAGGGTGCAGATTCAGGAGATATTATTCTTCAGGAAAAATTTGCTGTAGCTGCTGATGAAACAGCTACAACCCTATACGCCAAACATTGTGCTTGCATTGAGAATCTCCTCAAAAAACTAGTTCCTCTCATGGAGGAAGCACAAGTACCCCGCCTTCCTCAACAGCACGATCGCGCTACTTACTGCGCCAAAAGAGTAGCCGATGACGGCTTAATTGACTGGAATTTAGATGCCCAAACCATTTGGACGTTGATTCGAGCAGTTACTAAACCCTATCCAGGTGCATTTACCTTTTATAAGCATAAAAAATTAACTATTTGGTCAGCAGATTTAATTGGAGAAGCACCATATTGGGGTTTACCAGGACAAATTCAAGCAATTAACAACGAAGGTATTTTAGTCCAGTGCGGCGATCGCCAGCATATCTTATTAAAAACCTATGAATTTGAAAATGAAGAAGAAGTAACTTTCAAAATTCACGACAAATTAGGGATTGATTGGTTGAGTATTTATCGAGGGATCAGGGGTTAGGGGATAGGGGATAGGGATTATGGGGAAGCAGAGAAGCAGAGAGGCAGAGGGGCAGAGGGGCAGAGAAACAATTATCAATGAACCATGAACCATGAACTATGAACTATGAACCATGAACCATGAACTATGAACCATGAACTATGAACTATGAACTATGAACCATGAACTATGAACCATGAACTATGAACTATGAAC
>CAZJTL010000234.1:0-7208 GCA_964548905.1 uncultured bacterium
ATTAATTCTAGATAGCTATTTAAATAATATTCTGCTTCGGTTTCAGTAATAACTGCTTCACCGAGAAGATCGATGGTAAATGCCATCTTATCTTTACGCAGACGTTCGATCGTTTTAATTACTTCTTGAATATTCTCACCAGCAATATATTTATAAGCTAACGTTTCTACCGATTTGGTAATCGTTGCTGCTGCGATTTGTGCTGGTGCAGAATTAGGATCGCTAAAGTTGAGAATACTTTTTAAAGCGGCGGGTAACTCTACCGATTCATCACCTAAATATTGTTGCAGATGACGAGCTATTTCTGCTTTACTTTGTAAGGCAGGAATGCAATCAATAAAACGGAATAGTTGCACTCTCAAACCAGGATTACTCATCGCCCAGTCTAGAAGCTTATCATCAAGGCGCATTTGGTCGCCAATCTTAGCAAAAATCGATCGCTTCTCCCTGGTTGCTTCTATCAGTTGTTTGGCGATTTCTTGAGTCTTGGCTTCGTAGGCTTGGTTAGAATTGACTGATGCAACCACGGCTAGCTAACTCCTGTTTGGCTATTAATTCTGAAGAGCAATCTATAATTATATCAAATAATTCATAGTTCATTGCTGATAGCTGTAGAACTAAATAGCGATCGCCGTAGCAAAAACACCTATTTTCTTTCTGGATGTTCGGTAGCGGGACAAGAAATACCTAAATGATTGATGCGATCGATCATTTGGTATAAGCGTCCTAAACTTTGGCGATCGAAATGGAAAACCAAACGAGGTAAAAGGATACTACTATCTCCCCTTTCTTCTGGTAAAGCTTCACTTGGTTCTATTTTTCCTGTCACTAAAATGTCGCCAAATTCCTGATTTAATAAATCTACTTGCTCGTCGCTGAGTTCTGAATTCAAACGCATGACAAATTTTTCTTTAACATAGCGACTGGAATGGTAGACACAATAGAAGTTTCTAATCGCTTCGCAAGCAACGTTAATATCGTCAGTAATTGTATAGAGACTGGTATCTTCGGGACAGACTAAACCACCTTGAACCAAATGTTCTTTGATGTGTTCATTCCAAGACAGCCAATATTCGCCACCAGGTCGATCGATTAATACTAATGGCGCGGGACCATATTTTCCAGTTTGACAGAGAGTAAGAGTTTCAAAAGCCTCATCTTGAGTACCAAATCCACCTGGGAATAGGGCGATCGCGTCGCTTTCTCTTAAGAAGAAGAGTTTGCGAGTAAAAAAATACTTGAATTTAATTAACTTCGGATCTTGACTGATAAAAGGATTGGACTCTTGCTCGAAGGGTAATTGAATATTTAAGCCAAAAGAATTATCTTTACCAGCACCTTGATTACCAGCTTGCATGATACCACCACCAGCACCAGTAATGACCATAAATCCCAAGGTGGTGATGTAACGAGCAAAATCTAACGCCATTAAATATTCTGGACTAGATTCAGGCAATCTTGCCGAACCGAAAATAGAAATTTTACGTGTATGTCGGTAAGGATAAAAATTGGTAAATCCTTGTTCTAAATCTTCTAATGAGGCAGTTAAAATTTTCCAGTCTAATCTATCTACTTCTTGCGTACTCAATCGTGCTAACACAGCTAAGGCTCTAGCAATCCGCTTGCCATGTTTAAGCTTGGGCAATTGCTCGACTAAATCTAAAATATCGTCATCCGCAAAAGAGTTATAGCGATCTGGAGAACTAGACAAGTTCATATTTTTATTCTTGCAAGCGTACTTTATTTTATCTAAGTTCGATCGCTTCGGGGAGTACTTAGTGTTAATAAATACACCTGAAAAAAGAAAGTAAAAAAATATAAGCTCTAGCTATAAACAGCTAGAGCTTTTGCAAGTTTTAATTTATAGTTGATTGTTAAATTTCAAGAGAAAATTGAGTACTAAGCACTAACTTAAATGGTACTTAGCACCTGTTCACATTAATTTTTTGGCGATCGCCACAATTTAAAGATATTTTTCGAGAGTATTGGCTAAAGTCGTTTTTGGCACTGCGCCAACAACCATATCTACTCTTTGACCGCCCTTGAAAATCATCAAGGTAGGAATACTGCGAATACCATACTGACTTGCTGTATTGGGATTTTCGTCAGTGTTGAGTTTGACTACTTTAACTTGACCCTCGTATTGTTCGGCAATTTCATCGACTACTGGAGCAACCATACGACAAGGACCACACCAAGGAGCCCAAAAATCAACCAAAACGGGAACGTCGCTATCTAAAACTTCGTCCTTAAAACTTGCGTCTGTAACTGGGGCAGTTGCTGACATGCCTGAAAGTCCTTAATTGAGCAGTTTTCTATTTAACAAACAGAATTTTAGCACGATCTAAGCCCATCTTCTCTAAACGAAAGAGGTAGCTTGTTTTAATGTTGACAGAGATTAGTATTAAGCAGTTGTTTACTAAAGTTTGCCTTAAATAGGGAACCGCCCGGACTGAAAGTTCGGGCGGGGTGTGGTGTGAGGAGTGAACGGAAACATCTGTCTCCGCCATCTCTATTGTAAGCTACAACTTCATGTTTGCCAGAGTTTTCTGGATCACATCATTAAAAATTTATTTTTAGTTTTCAGTTAGCATCAATATTTACTGGAGTTGCAACGAAGCTGACTTAGCCTAAAATAGTTGAACGTGTTGAGGAATATAGAGTGTTGAAATTGCAGGCAAAACTAGAATCTAAGTTAGTTATAGTAGCAGCGCTTGTTTTTTTCGTCATAGCCCTATTGCTAACACTAAACCGACACTTTACTTTTAACTCATCTTACGACCAAGGTATTTTTAATCAAGTTTTTTGGAATAATCTTCACGGTCGTTTTTTTCAAAGCTCGCTCTCTTCTCAATTATCTACTAATGTTGTTCACAACAATGAAGTTCCATCGGTATTTTATCATCGCCTCGGACAACATTTTACGCCTGCCCTGCTGCTGTGGTTGCCAATTTATGCCCTTTTCCCCAATCCTGCTACTCTGACAGTAATACAAGTAACTTTAATTACGGCTGCGGGTGTGATTCTCTATGTTTTAGCTAGAGAGTATTTACAGCCAAACATAGCAGGATTAATTACAGTCAGTTTTTACAGTGCGATCGCCGTTCTTGGCCCAACTCTCACTAATTTTCACGATATTTCTCAGATTCCTCTGTTTGTTTTTAGTCTGCTACTAGCCATGGAAAAGCGTTGCTGGTGGTTGTTTGCTATTTTTGCTATCTGCATCCTAGCTGTCAGAGAAGATAGTGGGGTGGTTCTTTTTGGTGTTGGTGCTTATTTAATCTTGAGTAGACGCTACCCTGCGATCGGTATTGGGCTTTGCTGTCTGAGTTTTGGTTATATTGTCGCACTGACAAATTTAATTATGCCCCTCTTTTCCGAAGATATTGCCAAACGCTTTATGATAGAACGTTTTGGTCAGTATGCATCAGGGGAGCAAGCTTCGACCTTAGATATTATTTGGGGGATGATTACTCGTCCCGATCGCTTGTTGCTAGAAATTTTGACACCTATTCCTAGTACGCTCAAATATTTATTGGGACAGTGTTTACCTTTAGCTTTCATTCCTTTAGTTTCACCAAATTCATGGATTATCGCTGGTTTTCCCCTACTGAAGTTATTTATGGCTAAAGGAGAATCAGTTCTTTCTCTTACTATTCGCTATGCGCTTAATGTAGTACCAGGGCTATTTTATGGCACGATTCTTTGGTGGGCTGGACAAGGATTTGGGAATTTTAGGGCTGATGTCAAGAAACTCTCACCTAAAAAACTTTTACCTGGATTTCGCCGTTTCTGGATTATCTGTTTGATTATTTCCTTAATTTTTGTCATAACTGACAATAAAAATCGAACTCTGTCGTTTTTGATCCCTGACTCGATTCAACCTTGGGTATATGTACCTTTAAACGAACAATGGCAGCATACAGGAGAAATACGTTCTATTTTGGCTAAAATTCCTAGTGATGCGAGTGTTTCGGCAACTACTTATATCATTCCCCATTTATCGAGCAGAAGGGTTGTATTGCGCTTGCCTTTGTTACAGTTTCGTGACGATCGCCAGCAAATAGAGTCAGTAGATTACGCGATCGCCGATTTATGGAGATTACAACGCTATCAAGTGGCATTTAAACGAGATCGAAGGGAACTTCGGGAAATTTTGACCTTACTTGATACAGAAGTTGGACAAGGCAAATATGGAATTATCGGTTTTAATAATGGTGTCATTCTTCTCAAAAAAGGAGTTAAATCCGATCCACAAGCTATTAAGACTTGGCAGATATTCCAAGAAAAATTAAGCTTAATAGAAGTCGATCGAGTAGAGCTTAGACTAAAGATGTTCTCAAGCCAAGACAAGAAAATATCTTAATTACCTTGGAAAAAGTTTGAGAAATATGTAAGTTTGTATTGATATTTTAAATTTTGGGATGGCGGTTGATGAGGATTCTGGTGCTTGCTTGGGAATTTCCACCTCGCATTGTAGGAGGCATTGCTCGTCATGTATCTGAACTATATCCAGAAATAGTTAAATTAGGGCATGAAGTTCATCTAATTACGGTGGAGTTTGGCGATGCACCACGCTATGAAGTGGTAGATGGAATTTACGTACACAGAGTTTCTGTTAACTCTGGCAATGACTTTTTTCATTGGGTTGTCAACTTGAATGAGAGTATGGGTCATCATGGGGGTAAATTGATTACGGAAGAAAAACCTTTCGATCTTATTCACGCTCATGATTGGCTAGTAGCAGATGCAGCGATCGCGCTCAAACACACCTTCAAAATACCACTAGTTGCTACAATTCACGCTACAGAATACGGTCGTTACAACGGCATTTACAACGATACTCAGAGTTATATTTCTGGAAAGGAAAAACTCTTAGCATTTGATGCTTGGCGAGTCATAGTTTGTACTGACTACATGCGCCGTGAAGTCGAAAGAGCATTGCATTCCCCTTGGGATAAAATCGATGTCGTCTACAATGGCATTCGCGCTGATAAAAAACATACTAATCCCGATTTCGATCGCCTCAATTTTCGCCGTCGTTTTGCAGCAGATGATGAAAAAATTGTCTATTACGTAGGGCGCATGGCTTATGAAAAAGGCGTTTCTGTACTGCTCAATGCTACTCCCAAGGTAGTATGGGAAATGCAAGGAAAAACCAAATTTGTGATTGTAGGTGGCGGAAATACCGATCGCCTCAAACAACAAGCTTGGAATTTAGGCATTTGGCATCAGTGCTTTTTCACTGGTTTTATGTCTGATGAAGATCTAGATAAATTCCAAACAGTTGCCGATTGTGCTGTTTTTCCCAGTCTCTACGAACCTTTTGGCATTGTAGCTCTAGAAAGTTTTGCTGCTCGCGTTCCTGTAGTTGTCTCAGATACTGGCGGTTTACCAGAAGTAGTCAGACACACAAAAACGGGAATTGTCACTCACACTAATAACCCCGATTCTCTAGCATGGGGAATTTTAGAAGTTCTCAAAAATCCTGGTTACGCTCAATGGTTAGTTGATAATGCTTACCAAGACTTAGAACGTCGCTTTAGCTGGTGCAAACTCGCCCAACAAACCGAAGCAGTTTACGGCAGGGTTTTACACGAGAGGAAACAGATTGTTTGGGAATAGATGGCAGGGGAGAGGGGGAGACGGGGAGAAACCAAGTAGCAATTCGCAATTCGCAATTAAAAAAACTTATGACTTCTGTACGGACGTTCCATGGAACGTCCCTACGACTTAATACTTAAAGAAGCCTTCTGCCTTCTGGAGGGGCTGTCATCGGAGGTTTCCTCCGATGTTTATACGCCCCGTCCTTCTGCCTTCTTTTCCCTAATCCCTAACCCCTATCCCCTAGTCCATCCTCGAAATCAATTTCTGAGAAAGAGCTTGGTTGAGTTTTTGGGATGCTTCAAAGAAGTCGGGTTGGCGTTCGAGTGCGCGTCGGCAAATGTCAATCGCTCTATCCCAGTCTTCTAGCTCGATCGAAGCTTCTGCCAAATAATAATAAGACCAAAGAAAATTAGGATTGAGTTCGATCGCTTTGGTAAAAATGTCTGCTGCTTTTTGCCAGCGTTTAATTCTCAGAAAAATAGTACCTAAATAGTAATAAGACCAAGGAAAATTAGGATTGAGTTCGATCGCTCGATAAAAAGATCTAATTGAGTCATACCAGCGTTCTTTTTTCATCAACAGATCGGCTAAGTCATAATGCAACTGAAAGCGATCTGGTTGATTTTTAATCAGAGTGCGGTAGCAATCAATAGCTTGGGCTACGTCATTATTAGCTGCTAGGGCTTTAGCGAGACGATATTGAGATTCTATATCTTGTGGATTATTGGCGATCGCTTCATAATAACAAGCAATAGCTTCTTGTTGCTGTCCTTGATTGGTTAAAGCTTCCCCCAAACAATGATATGCTTCCGCAAAATTTGGTCTTAAGCTAACTGCTTGACGGTAACAAGCGATCGCTCGTTTAGTTTTACCTTTTTTGAGGAAAGTATGACCTAGTTGCAAATATTCTTGGGGCTTGCCTAGGGTGGGATCTAATTTTACTGCTCGGTACAAGTATTCAACTGCGGCTTCTTGTCTTCCTGTATACTGCAAGACTTTAGCTAAATTGCGATAAGTAGCTGCTAAATTACTGTCTAGTTGAATTGCTCTTTGATAGCAAGCGATCGCCTTTTCCCAATCTTTTTGCTGGGCATACAAATTACCGAGATTAGACTGAATAAGAGCAGAATGAGGATTTTTTTGCACTTTTTCAAGATATTCTTGAATTTTTTCTTCTATAGTCTCTTTAATCTGTTCATTATCTAAGCTTATTTCCCTAACTTGCTTAACTGGTTGTTCGCTTTTATTTCTAACTTTGAGTAAATTTTGTACTGGTTTAATTGCGGTTAAATGACTTAGATCGACAGCAGTTTTTCCAGGTAATAGGTTAGTTTTTGAATTAGCGCCAGCTATTAATCTTGAGGGATGCTCGGCGTGAGAAAATTCGTTTAACTCTAGCGCCCGACGGTAGAAAGCTGCTGCTTGTTGCCACTGTTCTTGGCTCTCAAAAATTTCTGCTATTTTGCGATATCCGTGGGGATAATTAGGATTAAGCTCGATCGCCCGACGATAATAAGTCATTGCTTCACCTATTTTCCCTCGATCGAGCAATTTATCGCCTAAAGCTAACTGTTGTTCGGAGGTAATTTTTTCTGGCTCTA
>CAZJTL010000235.1:0-7129 GCA_964548905.1 uncultured bacterium
TATAGGATATATTTTATTATTAATTTGTGTAATTATTTTTGTGCGATCGCTTATTGCCAGCATTAGAACTATTTTCTGTCAAAGCACTAATAACTGAACCTCGACTAATTTCTAAATTATTAGTTGTAATATTGATATTTTTGGCATCACCTCTAATTGCATTCTTATTAGTACTAGCAGTTATAAGAGAAAAATCTTTAAGGAAAATCCCCTCAGCAGTAATATTAATTTCGCCTGCATTACCTTCAACATTAGTTCCTTTAATTCCAGTTCCAGAAACAATTTCGCTGCCTTTATCGAGGTTAATATTACCTCTAGCATTAATAGTAATATTACCTGCATCACCTTTAGCTTTGGTATCAGCAATTAATAAAGATCGATCGGTAAAATTGAGATCTCCAGTATTAATTTCAACTCTACCTCCATTACCTTTACCACCTGGTTCTACTGAAGCAAGAATTAAACTTCCTCCACTTAAATCGATTTTTCCTGTAGCATTAAGGAAGATATCTCCTGCATTACCATTTCCACTAGTTTGAGCTAGGAATTGGGAGTTATTTTTTAGAAATAAATTACCTGTAGTAATATCGATTTTCCCTGCGTTGCCGATCGCATCACTACCAAAAACTTGAGCTAGAATAAGACTTCCTTTTTGTCTGGTATTAGAGCTATCTAAGCTAACATCTCCTTTAGCATTAATGATTATATCTCCTGCATTTCCTTGTCCGAGAGTCTGAGAAATTAGTAAAGATCCACCTGTTAAGTTAAGATTTCCCGTCGCAATTTCAATTTTACCGCCACTACCAATTGCTTTAGCACCAACCTGAGTAAAAATTAAGCTCCCTTCGCGTAAAGTGATGCTATCTGTTGCTTGAATATTAATATTTCCTGCATTTCCTGTTGTACCATTTCCTAAATCTGTTTGAATCAATCCTTGATTGTTCAAAGTAAGACTATTGGTATTAATGTTTATATTTCCAGCATTACCAGTGGCTTTTTCTTTAATTCTAGAAAAATTATCGCCTTTAACCTGACTACCGATCAAGCTTTTAATACCATCAAAAGTAATATTTTCCGCTTGAATATCAATATTCCCTGCGTTTCCTTCTCCGTAAAGACTAGTATCAATACTAGCAACGTCGAACAATTCTAGGTTTTTGGTAACGATCGAAATCTTACCGCCATTACCTTTAGCCGTACTGCGATCGCTTTCGGGACTTCTTAAATCTGAAGATATACCAACCTGATTTTTAATGGATGTGCTGGTATTTTGTTCGATAATTCTGCCTTCTTGTATTGCTTTTTTTTCTTCTCCTTCTGGAATCTCGTCTTCTGGTACGGGAAAGGCTGTTTTCTCGCCAATTATTTTGACAGAATCAGTAGCATTAATATTAATATCTCCAGCAATAGCTTCAGGTGAACCTAAATCTTCGCCTATTCCTGCTGTTATCTGGCTTTTCTGTGAAAGTTCTAAATTTCTAGCATTAACCCCAATAAATCCACCACCATCCGCACGCACATTTACTTCTGAATTATTTGCTAAAGTAATATCTCCTCTACCTATACCTTCAGGAAAAGTTAGACTACCGTTATCACTAATTTCTATCTTCCCTGCACCTAGTAGACTTCCTAATTCAACCCTTCCTCCTGGTGCAAAGATTTTCCCACCATCAAAACTGAGATTTCCACCTACCAAGGTTACGCTTTTTCCTGGTTGTACTTGCAAACCACCAAGAGAGTTATTGTTAATCGGACTGGGATTATCTCTGAGGTTTAAACCTATGGGTGCATTAATAGTTAAGATTGGTTTTTGAAGATTGGTAGCACTAAATTCTGTACCATCACCAAATAGTAAACTATCCGCAGTACTTCCTAAAAACGAACCACCAATATCTAACCGTGCATTCTGTCCAAAAATAATACCAGCAGGATTAATTAAAAATAAATTAGCACTACCCGACGCTTTAATTAAACCATCAATAGTAGAAACATTACCGCCTGTAACTCTAGAAATAATATTATTAATCTCGGGAGAATTGAGAAAATTGGCACTTCCACCAGTAGGTACGGAGAAATTACCAAAACTATGAAATAAATTTCCTCCTGCTGTATCTCCACCGTTAATATCAAAATTGTTTCCGTCAGGAGTATTTACCTGTGTAGCAGTTGTACCATCGGGTGCAATTTGTGCTTTGGTTGATGAACCAAAAAAGAAGATAGCAAAAGCTAGAAAGAAAACTCGATGCCAGAATAAACTTGCAGACATGAAACCACCCTAGACTTAGATTCAACAGTAATAATCCAGCCGCAATTTATGATTTAGTTCTACTCTCAGAATGCAATCTTCATTCTTTTCTATAGGTCGATCGAGCAATAAGAGGTCAGAAATCGAAGCTTCTTCGAGATCAACTCATGTAAAATGCATTAGCCTATGATCGAATATTAGAATTTAATCTCGATTCGTTTAGTATTATTTCATAAAAATTTAAAAAAGACTCGCTCTGATTCCTATGAAAAAGCACTGGCGATCGAGCCGATTTTGCCAAAATTGTAAAGATCTACGCTTAATAGCTTAAGCAATTTGGCTTAAAGCTAGATAAATCTCTTAATTGCTTCAATTAATTTTTCAATTTCACTAGCAGTATTAAAATAATGGACACAAGCGCGAATACAATTAGGATCGGCGATCGTTCTTAAGAAAAATTTTTCTTGTTCTAGCGCTTGCACTAATTTGTCGTGAGTAATACTTCCTGTTGTCACTTGAAAGGAGACTAAACCTGCTTCTGGTGGTAATTTTTTTAGACAACTAATTCCTTCAAGCTTAGATAATTCTTGCCACAGATATGCACTTAACTGACAAATTTGTTGATATCTCTGTTGAGAATTTCCCCATTGATTATGAGTGGCGATCGCGGCTTTTAATCCTTCATATTGTGGATAAGCAGAAGTAGCAACTTCAAATTTTTGACCATCTTGCTTCCAATCTGTTATCTGACCTTGTTCGTCAAGCTTTACTCCCCGCCAACCGATGAAAGTAGGATTTAAATTAATAAATGCTTCTGGACTGACATATAATCCTCCCACTCCCGCAGGACCGCACATCCATTTATGTCCTGTAAAAGCGTAATAATCTGCATTTAATTCAGTTAAGTTTAATGGCAAACAACCAGCAGATTGCGCCGCATCTACTAGAATCTGAATAGGTTGACTAGAGTAGGGATACTCGTGACAAACCTCAATAATCTCCGATAGGGGTAAGACTTGTCCTGTATTCCATAACAAATGACTCAACACCACTAAACGTGTATTTGAACTTAAATACTGATAAATAACCTCTGCTGGATCGCCTTCGTTAAGAGTTTCCATAATCGGACAGATAGAAACTTCTAGTTTGAAGCGCCTAGAAAGTTCAGCAACAGCAGCAATTACGCCAGGATGTTCGCAGTCAGTCATTAAAATGCGATCGCCTGCTTTCCAAGTAATTCCCCACAGAGCAATATTACAACCAGCAGTAACGTTTTCAGTCAGAGTAATTGTCTCTGGTGCAGCACCCAATTCAGCAGCGATCGCTTTTCTGGTTAAGGCTACCTGTCGAAAAATCCAATTATTTGCTTCTAAAGAAAAGGGTCCAATTTCCTGAATATATTTGTAAGCATTGCTAATTGCCTCAAATGACTGACGAGGCATAATTCCTTGACCACCAAAGTTAAAATAGAACTTATCGTTTAAGTTGGGAAATTGCTGTCTGTATTCTTCTATATTTATGTTCATGGTTCATGGTTCATGGTTCATAGCTCATGGTTCTTTGAAAGAAGGCAGGAGGCTTTTATGCAGAAGGCTTTTATGCAGAAGGCTTCTTTAAGTATTAAGTCATAAGTCATAAGTCATAAGTTTTTTTAATTGCGAAGTGCGAATTGTCTCCCAGTCTTCTCTGCTCCTCCGCTCCTCTGCTCCCCTGCTCCCCTGCTCCCTGCTCCCTGCTCCCTACACCCTTACACCCCTATCCCCTACCCCCTACACCCTACACCCCTACACCCCTATCCCCTAAATCCTGCAAGCGATCGCCACTAACGCGACAAATTTGCCATTCTTCTAAAATTGATGCTCCCATGTTTTGATAGAAATCGATCGCTGGTTGATTCCAATCCAGCACGCTCCATTCTAAGCGTCCAGCACCAATTGATACAGCAATGTTCGCTACATGAATTAATAGTGCCTTCCCAATTCCTTGCTGGCGATATTCTGGCAAAACGAAAATATCTTCTAGATAAATGCCTGGTTTGCTGAGAAAAGTCGAGTAATTATAGAAAAACAGAGCATAACCAACTAGCTTATCTTCTAATTCGGCAACGATCGCCTCAGCATAAGGACGTTTGCCAAACAAATGCTCTTCTAAATCTTCAACATTACCTACTACTGCATGGGAGAGTTGTTCGTATTCTGCTAAGGCTTTAATTAAGCTAAAAATCGAATTAATATCTTCAATTTGTGCTGCACGGATATTCCACATTAGCGATCGCCTGGTTTGTTTATGGAAAAAAAATTTTGTCGCTCGATTATTTCTTATCTCGATCGAAAGCAGACATTCCACTAAATAACATTAGCAAACCTCCAATTACGATAAACAGAGCCAATATACCTACCAAAATATCTAGTGAATTCTCATTCATCTTCTGTTTCCTATACATAGGGTTTTAAGCGTTGTATAATTCAGTTGAAGGTTTCGCCAGCCGTGAAATAAGGACGCTGTCCGCTTAACTAAAATGGTCTGTACCTCGAAAAACGAATACATGGGTTGCAGCAAGAAAATGTCTGTTGCTGCGTAAAAGTGTTCCAGTTTAGAGTAAGAGTATTTTACTCGCGTCTGCTGTCGGGCAGCCAGTGGACTTTAAATTAAAATGCTTGTGGACTCGGTCTGACGGGGGCATATGGCTTGCTGTATGTCTAGTTAAGAGGGTGTGAAGCAAGAATCGTGCGGTACAATCGAGAGATTTACCGCGCGAGTGTCAAAGAGTGCCATTGATCAAGCTATTAAAACCATATATTTGACGACTACCAGCAAAATTAACTAACTCCACTTCTTTGTCATCTCCTGGTTCAAAACGTACCGCCGTACCAGCAGGAATGTTTAAACGCATTCCTTTGCTTAGTTGGCGATCGAAACTTAAAGCTTGATTGGTTTCGTAAAAATGAAAATGAGAACCAACTTGGATCGGGCGATCGCCTGTATTAGCTACCCGAATTTTGACCTTATCTCTTCCTGCATTTAATTCAATTTCTCCCTCTCTGGGAATAAGTTCGCCTGGAATCATGGGATCTAATTGGTTGATTTTACGATCGAATCTCTCTTTCTTTTACCTTATTTTTGCGTACTTATTTTCTCTTGTTATAAAAAACCTACACTTGCGAGACTCTCCCGTCTCTCCTACTTCCTGCTGATAGCTGATAACTGAGAACTGATAGCTAGCTAATCAGCATTAATCAAGGACTTATAAGCCTCAATCATCTGTTTGGCGATCGCGCTCCAGCTATAATGTTTGAGAGCATAGTTTTTAGCATTTAGTCCGCGTCTTTTTCTTTCTTCGGCATCTTGTAGCGCCAATTTAAGTTTGGTGGTTAAATCTTCGATGCTACAACTAGCGATCCATCCTGCTTCAGCTTGTTCGACTCGATCGCAAATGTGTACTCGATCGGAAATAACTACAGCAGTGCCGATCGCCATCGCTTCTGCTACAGCAATACCAAAATTTTCATAATAGGAAGGAAGAACAAATAAATCTGCATCTAGAAGTAATTCTAGTTTCTTTTCACCACTAACAAAACCGACGATCGAGGTGCGATCGGCTAGAGGTGAATTACTTATTTGGTGTTGAATCTCTCTCTCGTAATCAGGATCTTGAGGATTAGTACCTGCTAAGACAAAATGAAAGTCTAATCCTAGTTCAATTAAGCTTTCTAAAGCAGGGAGTAATAAATCCAATCCTTTTTTCGGATCGATGCGAGACATAAATAAAAGTAAAACGCGATCGCCGTTAATATTTAATCGATCGCGTGTTTTGCCAAATGCTGGTAATTGTAATGGTAATTCTATGCCAATCGGCAAGACTAAATCTGTTGTTTTAATACCAAAACGCTCAGAAATTTTCGCCTCTTGTTCACTGGTAAAATGAAGAGCGGCAGCACCAGCTAGATTAGATTTCTCCCACAAATAAGCATAGAGCTTTTTAAGCTGGCTTTTTTTCTGTAAGTCTGCTGGATCGAGAGTGCCTAAAGGACGCAAAATGTAAGGTAAATTTTTCTTTCTCGCTATTCTTGCTGAAGCAGTGCTAACGGGAGAAAATAAAGCATGAATGTGAGCTAAATCGAATTCATGTGCGTGAATCTGCAACCAATATAATAAATGCAGAGAATATTTATATCTACGAAAAGGCGAACAGCGAAAATAGATAATCTGATAGCCATCTTGTTTTATAGGTTGGGCGATCGGTACTTCTAGTGGTGCTTGTCCCGCATCTCCATTCGAGTCTGTGGTAAGTATGGTTACTTCAGCCCCTTCAGCAGCAAGTGCTTTTGATAAACCCAAAACCATTTGACTCGGACCACCATATACAAGCGATATTGAAGGAACAATCTGAAGGATACGCATGGGATTTTTGAGAGCATTTTTTTCTTAATGCAAGTATCTCCGTTAACCTAGAAAATGTCATACCCAAGCAAAAATGTTGCACCAATATCTACGAAAATTCTATAACAGCAAGTTTAATTACATCAGTATTTGTTAGTCTCGCAAACAACTCAACACTATTTCCTTCCAACACATTAGGTATTGTAAGAGAAAACCGTGATGAATAACTAAAAGGTATATTAGGATACGATTGACCGACACCAGGGGAATACATTCCTATTTTTGCCGATATTTGGCTGCCTAAAAATACGCCGTAAATATCTTCGACTCTACAATTTACCTGGTCGAGCAATAAAATACCTCCAATGTTGAATGGATCATGAGTGCTTATGTCCCATAAAAAAATATTAGGCTTGATGGGATCGAGTCCAAAGCATAGCACTTTAATCTTCTCTGTACAGGACAAAAAATAGACTCAGAACTTGCAAAGCAATACAGAAAAAG
>CAZJTL010000236.1:0-7017 GCA_964548905.1 uncultured bacterium
GCCACAGCTTTTAGAATGATATGGTGAGCGTGCAACCGATCGGGTAATTTTCTATGAGCGATTCTACAAATCTTAGAATAGTTTCACTTCTTCCTAGCGCCACTGAGATTGTCGCCTGTTTGGGTTTGATATCCTCTTTAGTAGGACGCTCTCACGAATGCGATTATCCTACTTCAGTCAAAGGTTTACCCGTCTGTACCGAAGCAAAATTAAATAGCAACAATCAAAGCGCTCAAATCGATCGTGACGTGAAAACTATTTTGAAAGAAGCTTTGAGCATCTACAACATTAAAACAGAAATTTTAGAACAATTAAAACCAACTCATATCGTAACCCAAGACCAATGCGATGTTTGTGCTGTTAATTTATTAGAGGTAGAAAAAGCAACTGCACAACTGATTCATTCACATCCTCAAGTCATTTCTTTGCAACCCAATTTACTAAAAGAAGTTTGGGGAGACATCGAACGAGTAGCCCAAACCGTTGGAGTTGAAGCTAAACCTGTTTTAAATAAATTACAGAGTCGAATTGATGCGATCGCTAATCAACTCAAAGCTCTTCCAATCGAAAGTTTACCTACTGTTGTTGCTTTAGAGTGGATCGAGCCACTGATGAGTGCAGGAAATTGGATTCCTGAATTAATTGAAATTGCTGGAGGAAGATCGCTTTTAAGTGTCAAAGGTGGGCATTCTCCTTATCTATCTTGGGAAAGTTTAATGGATGCCGATCCAGAAGTAATTGTAATTATGCCTTGTGGCTTCGATTTGGAACGTACAGAACTTGAGTCGCAAGTCTTGAAATCTCATTCAGATTGGTCGAAGCTAAAAGCAGTTAAAAACGGTAAAGTTTTTCTAGTCGATGGAAATGCCTATTTCAATCGTCCCGGCCCAAGACTCGTCGATTCAACAGAAATACTAGCAGAGATTATTCATCCCCAATTATTTGATTTTGGTTATCGAGGAAAAGGCTGGAAACCTTTGATTTAACGTGAGTTCGACTGAGATGTTTGGCTAATGAGAAATAAAACCTGTAAATATCAATGGTAATAAAATAAGGGCAGAGATGATTAAAACTATAGTTCCTGCGTCGAGCTTAATCTTGTTGTTTTTTGGTGGTTCTTTCATCGCGATCTATTTTTATACGCTCAATACTATTTTAAGTGCGATCGCCTTCTAACCCCTCTTCGTCTTCTTCAATGTATCCCGTGCCACCACAAAAAGAACAAGTTTCAGAGCGTTGAATTTCACCCGAACAGTCTCGAATTTCGAGGTATCCTTTCCCTTCGCAGTGGTGGCAAGAGTTTTGATTGGTCATGATTACTTTTTCCAAGGTAATTTTGTTCCCATTTCGGTCATTGCTGAAAATACTAGATAGAGAACCAGAAAAGCTACACCAGCTAGAAAGGGAACTACATCATTATTCATTGTTTGTCCTGACTCGTTATCGATCCATTCTCCCAGATATCGATCGACTCATCCCATTCTTGATCTAAAGAAAGCGAACCTATTGCCTATTGCCTATCGCCTGTTCCCTTGTTTTGCTGAAAGCTGAAAGCTGATAGCTATATTTAATCATTAGTTATTTTTAATTCATAAAAGTTCCAGAATGCGCCGCCGAGAGAGGTGAATTTAATGTTTTCGATGCGATCGCGGACAGCTTCTAGGGCGATCGGGTTGATTAAATAAAAGAAGGGTACTTGTTCGGCGACGATCTGTTGAAATTTACCATAAATTTGTTTGCGTTTGCTTTCGTCTAATTCCTTGACTCCCGCCGCAAAGAGTTCATCGATTTCTTTTTCCCAATCACTTACTTCCCATCCTTGAATTGGTGCTTCCCCTGGTTGGGGTCCTTGGTTGAATTGATGTAACATACCTTGAGAAGACCAAATATTAAAACCGCTATGGGGTTCGACGCTACCGCCACCACCAAACCCACCGACGTAACACTCCCAATCTCTTCGTTTTAGTTTTTGAATGATGGTGTTAAAACTAATTGCTTGTAAATCTGATTTGATGCCAATTTTTTTGAGATCTTGTTGAATTTGTACCGCCGCATCAACCCTTGATTTTTCTTCTGCTTTAACTAAGATTGAAAATCTGACTCTGTTTCCATCGCGATCGAATAATTCACCGCGATCGCCATATTTAAATCCAGCATCGGTGAGTAATTGTTTGGCTTTTGCGGGATTGTAACTGTAAGTTTTTAATCCTTCTTTGGGAGATAAATAAAAAGGACTATCTTCACCGATCGCCGAATGCTGAATCGCACCAATGCCACGATAAACATTATTAATCATACTTTCGCGATCGATCGCATAAGCAATGGCTTGTCTGAACGCTAAATTATTAAACCAAACAGATTTAATCGGATCGACAAAAGGTTTTCCTTTGTTGTTACGTGCTTTGCTGAGATTAAAAGAAACAAATCTACTTTCAGCAGCAGGACCACCATTATAGATGGTATATTTGCCCTTATCTTCTTCTTTTTTGAGCAGAGAAAAGGCTTCAGGTTTAACCTCAAGACTATCCATATCTCCAGAACGAAAACCTACTAACTGGGTATCGTCTGATTCAATAATTCTTAAAACAACTTTTTCTATGTATGGTTGGGATTTACCTTGAGCATCTTTACGCCAGTAGTAGGGATTGCGCCGAAATACTACTCGTTGAGAAGGAACATAGCTATCGATCGTATAGTAGCCGTTACCAACGATTTTTTTGGGATCGGTATCGGTTCCCCAAGTAGTTAAAAATTTGAGATTACCATTGGCATCTTTAGTCTTGACTGATTCTTCTAAAAGGTGTTTGGGTAAAATGGAAATCCCACCCGTGTAGCGCAAAAAAGGAGCAAAGGGTTCGGGTACGGTAAATTCTACTCTTCTGTCGTCAATTTTTTTAACAGCAGGAAAAGATCCATTATTGCCAATTCTGAGAATATCTCTAGTTCCTGTGGGAACTTGTTCGTTAAGATAAATTTGATTGTAAGTAAACTCCACGTCATCGGCGGTTAGGGGTTCTCCATCCGACCACTTCAAACCTTCACGCAGGGTAAAAGTAATCTTTTTCTTATCGGGAGAAATTTGCCATGATTCCGCTAATGCTGGTTCTAAGGCAGCAGTTTGACCGTTTTCTGCTGTTAATCCGTCATAAATATAGCCAAAGACGCTAAACGCCGAATCATTGAGAGCAGAATTAAAAGTAGCAGGATTACTAGGAGAAGAAAAAACTAATTGAGGTATCCTCGCACCATTAGTTTTGAATTGGTCTAAGTTACAGCCTGTCAATAGAATTAGGCACAGACAGGCAAGAAATATACTCAAGCGTAATGATTTAAAAAAAACAGCGATCGTCTTAATGTTTCTTTTTGCCAATCTCATTAGCTTTCCCAAAAATCTCTCTTGCCCAATGATTATAGTTCTTTGCTTAACTAGTTGGCGATCGAGGATTGAAAGTTAGAGACTGTTTATTCTTAAGCTCTCATAAAAAAATTGAATTTGTATAGCAAAGTCTTTTGCCGATCTCAAAGATTTGTAATTTACTGTTGTGAAAACTGATGCGAATTAGATAGGATGGACTTAACTTCCTATTGGTGGGTAAGTGTATTCAAATTAAGTCAATTTCGTGGAGTTTGTCCTAACTACTCGCTACACAAGGATGAATAGCGTGTTTCCTCGATTGTGATGCAAAACTAGTCTTGCGTCAATAAATTTGCTGGTAGGCAGCGCGAGAATGCTCCTATGATAGCTGGTACAAGAAATTGGCTGCGTTTATACCAATACTATTCGTTTGTCCCTTGCTAATGCAACAGGAGAGAGCAAACGAACCAAGGAGGCACAAATTATGATTAATGCGAACGAAATTCTCAAAGCAATGTGTGAGAAATATCAGGGAGCCGTTAGCGCCAACGATTCGACAGCCTATCGGAAGCTATTTGCCGCAGACGCGATTCGGATTCCACCTGGATCGGAGCCTGAGTACGGCTCGGATGAGATTTCCAAGAGCGAGCAGAAGGACTATGATGTTGCGAAATGGAATATCCAATCTAAACCCATTGATGCTCTGAGGATCGACGATCGATGGATATATGGAATCGCACAAGTCAATGGAACTGCTGTAGCCTACGCTGATGGGACGACGAATTCATTCACATTGATGAAGACTTGGCTTCTCCATAAAGAAGCATCAGGGGAATGGTTGATTAAGAGACAGATGTGGAACAAGTAATAAACTTTAATGTAGGTTTTTTCTGGCAAAGGAAAGAGAAAGTGCCGCTAGCTAGTTTTCCAATATATTTTCATTCAGACGATTTTTTAACTCTCTTAGCATCAGAGGAGTACCCTGATCGATCGCCTGTTGAACTAGTTGGGGAATCAACTCTCGAATTGATAAATCTGGAAAAGTGGGACTGGTAGATGATTCTAAATATTGACCGTTTTCTAGTATTTGAATAGTGAGCCGATGATTTTCATCATAAATCCAAACCTCTGGAACACCAAGAGCTAGATAAGCATCGAGCGTTGTCTTTGAAGTAATATCGGATTCAATAGCGAGATCGGGCGGAGGGTATATCGATAAATCTAAATCATTGCACCCTCGGACGCGATCGGCATTTTCGATATAAAAACAAGTATCGGGTTCTACTCCTGCTTGAATCGGTTGCTTGAGAGTAGTAGAACCAAAGTCTTCCCAGTTACGATTTTGAGTTTCGAGGATGGTAGTGACGATATAAGCAATAATACGATGAAAGCGCTCGTGACGCGCTAAGGGTGACATAATTTCGAGAGTGCCTTGGTAGTAACTAATGCGAGTGTTACGGTCTTCACCGAGGTCATTAAGTATTTCCTCAAAATCTTGCCAGTTAATGTTTTTAACTGTGAACTTACTACCAGGAGATAGTTGAATCGCTTGGATTGGGATGGTAACTGTCATATAACAGTCCTGTTTGAGTTGTTAATTAATTGATGAAGGTAGGCAAGAGGCAATAGTGATTTTTGAATACTAATTTCAATGATTATAGTTTTTTGTTCGACTATTTGGCGATCGACGATCGCTAAAAGGTTTGGACTGTTCCCTTTTGCCCTGAAAGTTTTAGCTTATGGTACATTGAAGCGTTAATAAAAAACAAAAGCATTTTGCAGACTTTGACCATGATTTAGCATATAGTTTATTTAATGATGGCTGAGAGGGCAACCACAAGGGATTGCCCCTACTGCTGATAGCTGATAGCTATACTGAAGAGTAATGACTCAAAAAACTATTAAACTTTTTTTAGTTGATGACGATCCGATTTTTCGATTGGGTTTCTCGACTGCCATATCAGCCTTTAACGATTTTCAAATTATCGCTCAGATCGATAATGCTGAAGCTGCATTAGAAGAACTAACTCGACAAGTTCCCAATCTTTTAATATTAGATTTAAATTTAGGTAATTCTACTGGTGAAATTCAATCTTGGCAGTTTTGCCAACAAGTGAAAGAAAATTATTCCAACTTACCAATATTTATTATTAGTAGTAATTTAGACACAGAAACCTTACTAGCTGCACAAGCATTAGGTATTCAAGGTTATTGCCCAAAAGGAACAAATATAGAAACAATTGCTGCTGCGCTAAGACAGGTTGCGTCAGGTAATAATTATTGGCAAATATCTAATCTGGCAACGCGCGATCGCGAAACTTTTTCCTTACAAGCTAGACGAAAAAATCGCTGGCTTTCTCGTCTTCACCAAATGGGAATACAGCAAATAGAAGAAAATTTAACTCAAATCGATCGTCAATTAAACCGTTCCAATTTAAGTAATTTTGACTGGTTTTATTGGAGAGGCAGAAAACGAGAATTGTTGGCTTCGCGTTGGTTAGTCGATCGCTTGTTACCTGTTGATGTTGTAGTTTTACAAGAGAGATCTAATCCTCCAAGAATACCACCACCAATAGGCAGAAATCTCCTCGCTCGCTCTTTAGAAAATTCAGGCGCGATCGAGTCACAGCAATCTATTTCCGAACAAATTTTCACTCGTACCCTAACTAAAATTCGATCGGGAGTAGAAAATTTAACTAAAACTCCTCTAGAAATTGATATTCTAAAAACTGAAAAGAAACAAGAACTTTTATATTTAGTTATCGATCGCTTGCGAAAAAGCTTAGAAGAATTAAAATTTTTACAGATAAAAAATGAAGAATTAATTGATAAAGTTGAAGTCATATCTGAAGAGCTATGGCGAATTTGCTGTACAGATTTTTTCCGCAGATATTATCAGCAAGAAATACAATTAGAGCGTGATTTATCCCAATTAATTGCTAATGATTGGCTTGACAGAAAAGAGAATTTTTTAAATGTATTTTTTCAAGTAGATTTGTTTGCTTATTTACTAGGTCAAAAACCTTTAAAACTTGACAATGTTGAATACAGACTCGAAGCACCAGAATCAATAGATAGAGCTGAAAAATTATTGCACAATTTTATTATTCAAATTGCCAATCGAGTAATGCAATTTAATTTAAATAACTTTGCCGATCTAGAAACTAGCAAATACAATCTCTATCGATCGAGCCAAAGATCTTCACGGGAAATCGCTAATTTTCGCAATCAATTAGCTTGGAAATATCGTCAAAATCTCTGGTGGGAAGAACCAAAAGATATTTTTGAAAGTCGCTATCGCTTGCTGTATTTCAATGGCATTGGTATCAAACAATATTCGCTCTACGCACCTCGGACTAGAGAATTAGAACAACTTAGAGGAATACCTTGGTTAGTGACGATCGCTCTTGAAACCCGCGATGCACTCACACCACGAATACAAGCAATCATTTCTTTTGTTAGTAGTGGAGTAGTTTATTTTCTCACTCAAGTAATTGGACGAGGAATCGGCTTAATTGGCAAAGGAATCATCCAAGGAATTGGCAATAGTGTTCAAGAAGCAAGATATGGAAAAGAGCGCGATCGGAACAGGGGTTAAAATGTTAAGATAAGTAGCTAGGCAGAATTAAATATAAAACGTTCCAAGTGATAATTACCTTGTT
>CAZJTL010000237.1:0-6934 GCA_964548905.1 uncultured bacterium
TTTTGGTCAAGAAAACGACGATAAGAACGATCGATTTAATTTAAATTTATGGTCAGTTCAATTCCTAATTCTGAGTCGGCTACTTTGCATTCGGGAATCAAAGCACCCGATCGAGAAACACTATTAACACCTAGATTTTACACGACCAATTTTGATGCTGTTGCTCAGATGAATCTATCTGGACAACAAGATGAATTAGAAGCGGTTGTAGCAGAATTGCGCGCCGACTATAACCGCCATCATTTTGTCCGCAATGAAGAGTTTAAGCAATCTTGGGAACACATTGACGGCGAAACGCGACAATCCTTTATTGATTTTCTAGAACGTTCCTGCACCTCAGAATTTTCTGGCTTTCTGCTGTTTAAAGAACTCTCCCGCAAACTAAAAGATCGCAATCCCTTATTATCGGAAGCTTTTAGTTTACTAGCAAGGGATGAAGCGCGTCATGCTGGTTTTTTGAATAAAGCGATGGCAGATTTTGGCTTGTCTCTGGATCTGGGCTATTTAACCAAAAATCGTACTTATACTTTCTTTCCGCCAGAATGGGTAATCTACACGGTTTATCTGTCTGAAAAAATAGGCTACTGGCGCTATATTCTGGTGTACCGCCATCTCGAAAAACATCCAGAATATCAAATTTACCCTCTGTTTCGCTATTTTGAGCATTGGTGTCAGGATGAAAATCGACATGGAGATTTCTTTAAAGCTTTATTGCGATCGCAGCCTAAACTCTGGAATAGCTGGCGATCGAGACTTTGGGCGCGTTTTTTCCTGCTGACTGTATTTGCCACACACACCCTGACAGTTTTGGAGAGAACGAGTTTTTATGAATCGATCGGCATCGATCCACGAGAATACAACAAGCAGGTGATTAGTAAAACCAATGAAACCGCAAAGAGAGCATTTCCCAGCGTTTTAGATACCAACCATCCAAAATTCTTCCTACATTTAGAACAATGCGCGATCGCCAATCAGAAATTAGCAGAAATCAGTAACAGCAATCATCCAAAGATTATTCAATTCCTCCGCAAAATTCCGCCGATTGTAGCGATCGTTTGGCATCTTCTTGGTATTTATTGGCAAAAATCTATTGATGCAGAAAGTTTGCGAGAAAAAGTTTTGTAGGAGATTTCTTCGGCGCATCCAATTCTTCATCTGACAATCGTTTTTAAAACTTAAAATCATTCACACAGCCAATAATCCTATGACTAATCTATCTACACGCTTACGGGAAGGTACCCAACAATCCCATACCAAAGCAGAAAACACGGCATTTATGAAATGCTTTATCAAAGGTATTGTCGAAAGAGAACCTTTGCGTAAACTGCTTGCCGATTTGTACTTTGTCTATAGCGTACTAGAAACCGCATTTTATTCTCATGCCAATCACCCGATCCTAGGTAAATTGTATTTTCCAGAATTAAACCGCGCCGAGAATATTGTTCGCGATCTGAGATTTTATTACGATGAAAACTGGCTCAATCAAATTACTCCTTCGGCGGCGGGTTATATCTATTGCGATCGCATTGCAAATCTGGCTGAGGAAGATCCCGTCTTACTTATTGCCCACTCCTACACCCGCTATATGGGCGATTTGTCTGGAGGTCAAAGTTTGAAAAATATTATTCGATCGGCTTTATCTTTACCACCCGATCGCGGTACTGACTTTTACGAGTTCCCGAAAATAGCAACACCAGAAGCAAGACGAGCATTTAAAGAACGCTATCGTCAAACATTAGATTCACTACCTATAGACGAAGACACCATAGAACGAATTGTAGCAGAAGCAAATCATGCCTTTACCTTAAATCGGGATCTGATGCACGAACTAGAACCCGATGTCAAAGCCGCGATCGGCGAACATACTTTCGATCTACTCACTCGGCAAGATCGTCCTGGAAGTACCGAACATAGGAGTGTAGGGGCGAGGAGTTAGGGGTTAGGGGTTAGGGGTTAGGGGTTAGGGGTTAGGGAGCAATAGAGTTTCTTTGGAACCAGTTAAACCAATATTTTTGCTTGGATAAAGCAGCCGAAGTGTCGATCGAAATCAATCCCCGTTACGTCGATCGCGACTACATTCTATTTCTGAAGCAATTAGGATTCAATCGAATTAGTTTTGGCATTCAAGATTTTAATCCTCAAGTACAAAAAGCAGTCAATCGCATACAGCCAGAAGCAATGCTGTTTAATGTCATGGATTGGATTCGAGAAGCAGGGTTTGAAAGCGTCAATGTGGATTTGATTTATGGTTTACCATTTCAAACTCAAGAAACTTTTCAAGAAACTGTCCAAAAAACCCTAAAATTAGACCCCGATCGCATTGCTGTCTTCAATTTTGCTTACGTTCCCTGGCTGAAACCAGTTCAAAAACGGATGCCCGAAGCCGCACTCCCAAACGCCGCAGAAAAATTAAAAATTTTACAAACGACGATCGCGCAACTAACGCAAAATGGCTATGTTTTTATTGGCATGGATCATTTTGCCAAACCCGATGACGAACTGGCGATCGCCCAACAAGCTGGCGAACTACATCGGAATTTTCAAGGCTATACAACCAAACCAGAATCGGATCTGTTAGGTTTTGGTATTACCTCCATCAGTATGTTGCAGGATGTTTACATACAAAATTACAAGCGATTGAAAGAATTCTACTGTGCCATAGATGCCAGAGAATTACCGATCGAACAAGGCGTACAAATCACCCATGACGATCGCATTCGCCGCACGGTAATTATGGAATTGATGTGTCAATTTCAATTGTCAACGGAAAACTTAGAAAACAAATACCATCTTGGTTTCGATCTCGATTTTAATGACTACTTTGAATGGGAA
The DNA here is from genome assembly GCA_964548905.1 of uncultured bacterium. GTDB lineage: Bacteria > Cyanobacteriota > Cyanobacteriia > Cyanobacteriales > Xenococcaceae > CAZJTL01. Next base: position 2,833 of record CAZJTL010000237.1, read on the forward strand.
TTACCACAATTGGATGCCTTAGAAGCCGACGGATTGCTAAAGCGATGGAGTGATGGGATTGAAATTACTCCAAGCGGTCGTCTTTTGATTCGCAATATCGCCGCCGTTTTTGATACCTACCTTCGACAAAAGGCGAAAACTGCTTTTTCTAGATCGATTTGAAAGAGAATAGCATTCAGTTATCAGCACTCAGCTATCAGCTAGTCTTCCCCTGCTTCCTCTACTTCCCTTGCTCCTCTGCACCTCATACCCAAAACAAAAATTTCAATGTCTCAACTTCCTTTCCTCAAAATCGGTCAACATATCGCTCGTTATCCCATTATTCAAGGTGCAATGGCAGTGCGCGTGTCGGGTGCAAATTTAGCAGGTGCGGTTGCCAATGCAGGCGGGATAGGAGTGATTTCTAGTTTTGGAATTGGTCTAAACTCGCCTTACTTTAATTCAGACAACAAAAAAAGACGGTTTTTTGAAGCCAATCAACTTGCTTTAATCGATGAACTTCACAAAGCACGCAAAATTAGTCCAGATGGAATTATCGGTGTCAATATTCTAGTTGCGACTAAAGATTATCCTGAATTAGCTCAAACTGCTGCCGCTCACGGAGCCAATCTGATTGTAACTGGGGCGGGTATTCCTCTCAATCTGCCTGAATATACCAAAAACTATCCTGATGTCGCACTAGTTCCGATCGTGGCTAATTTAGAATCGGCTCAGACTATTTGTGAAACTTGGCAACAACAGTATCAACTTTTGCCAGATGCTTTGATTGTGGAAAATTGCAAAGCGATCGGTGGACACTTTGCCAGTCAGTGTGAAGAAAACAATGTTTCGACGATCGAGACAACGACCGCTCGATTACAGGATTATCTCAAGCAAAAAATCAAAGCAAATATACCCATAATTGTGACGGGAGGAATTTGGGAGCGATCAGATATCGATCGCATGTTAGCGATCGGAGCAAATGGCGTACAAATCGGGACTCGTTTCATTACCACCAAAGAATGTGGAGGCGATCGACGCTATAAAGAATTTCATCTTCAAGCAGAATCTAAGAATCTTGTCACTCTTCCCAGTCCTGCTGGAAAACCCGTTCGAGCAATGAGAAATCTATTTACAGAGAAGGCGCTGGCAAATTCACCAACCTTAGAAAAACGTTGTCTTGCCAACTGTCTAGAATCCTGTCTGTGTCGAGACAAGGGCAAAACCTATTGTCTTCTCCAGGCACTTTCTTTAGCTGCCCAAGGAGATATCGAAGGGGGGTTAATTTTTTCAGGAGGTGCAGTTAAACCTGTCGAGGAAATCCTTTCGGTTGCTGATTTGATGGCAGAACTAACTTAGCTTGTTGAAATGCGATCGCCTCAAAATCGATAAGTGCGATCGCTTGAATTACAAGAAGCCTGCTACACTAATTGAATTGAGTTTTTTGGCTGATAACCTGGGAAAATCCTAGAAATCAGTGGTGGCTCGATGTGCATGTGTTGAATCAAGATAGAGGCGATCGGCTCGCGGAAATCGGTAGTAACAGCTAAATCTCGACCTTCAAATAACTTAGATTCCTCTAAAGTCGGCCAGTTACCGTAAACTTTACCACCTTTAATACCACCGCCTAAAACCCACATCACATTGGCGTGTCCATGATCGGTACCACGATTACCATTCTCTTTAACAGTACGACCAAACTCTGACATAACCACGATCGCAGTGTTTCGATAAATTGGTTGCAACTCTTGTACTAAGGTTGCCAATCCCCTACCCAAAGGCTTAAGATACCGATTTAACAGTTCCTTTTGGTTAACGTGGCTATCCCAACCGCCAAAATCCATGAAAGCAAGTTGAGTTTGGGCATCTCCTTGCATCAACTTGGCTATATCCCTCGCATCGTTGCTAAAGTTATCTGAAGCAGGCGCACCGCGAGAAGCAGACTCCATTTCCGAACTAAATTGAGACATAATAATTTCTCTGGCTTGGCGACCTTCTTGATAAGCTAGAGCCAACGGATCGCTATTACTGTAAAGACTATCGAAGGCAGTATAAATTTCAGGATTATCTAGAGGTATAGGTTTAGTTGAGTTTTTGCCTTGGGGAAGATTGGCAACAGGCATCTTTCCTTCGAGAATTCTTGGTATTCTCACGCCAATATTAAGAGCTTGAGTAGGCTTTGGCTGTTGTTGGGGAAGAGTTGCCAGCAGACGATTCATCCAGCCGTCATTGGTGTTTTTAACGCCAGGAGTACCAGATTCACAATAGTCTTGTGCGTCAAAATGGGAACGAGTATCTAAATTTAAACCGCAAGCATGGATAAATGCCAAAGTTTTATTTTTCCAGTAGGGAAGAAGATCGGCTAAATCTGGATGCAAACCAAAGTAACCATCTAAATCGATCGCCCCCTCTTCCTCTTGAGGATAGGGAACCGCAATTGTCGGACGTGCTTCGTAGTATTTAGTTTCTTGATGGGGGACAACTAAACTTAAGCCATCGATCGCCCCTCGTAAAAAAATCACAATCAATTTTTGGCGGTTACTCTCACCTGCTAAACTCTTAAGGACCCAACTATTAACTCCCACAGGTACTAAAAGTCCACCTGCAATAAGACTAGCCGTTTGCAAAAAATTTCTTCGTTTCATGATGGTTGATTATCGATCGCAGAGTAATCGGAAATTATGACTCCACAATTCGCCAACAAGTTCAATTTTTATTCCGAATAATTTTCTTGTTGCATTAACTGTTCCTGTTTTTGTTTGAGAGCTTGCTCTAATTCTTGTAATTGTTCGCGGTGGGTTTCAACTTCTAGGGCGCGACGGTTCAGTTCTAAACTCTGGGAAGTTATTTCTTGTCTCCATCTCTCAATGATGGCTTGTTCCTCTTCTAGTAAAGAAGAATTAGCTTTTGTTTGAGTGGAATGCTGTTGCAAGAAATTTAAAATCCAATCCTTAGCCTCTTTAATACTGACAATTTCTCGATCGCCAGTACATTCTACTAAAACTAATACTCCTTCATTAAAAGCGCTACTGTCTTCTACAGATAAGACTTCTACCTTGCTAGATTCCCAGGTTTGTGGGGATGTTTGCCGAGCAAGACATTGCAGTTCCATTCCACCTGAAGTAGTATTTTTTTGAACTTGCGCTAAGTACAACATAGATGGATCTGAATTAAATTTCACAGGGAGCTTCTGAGCAGGGGAGAAAAACTAGAGCCTAGAGCCTAGAGCCTATTAATCTAAACGTTGCAGTCGATCGCGAAGAATTTCTGCTTGTTTGTTAGCTTCTGCTAAATTATCTTTTGCCGTCTGAATCACATCAGCAGGTGCTTTATTGACAAATCCTGGGTTGTTGAGACGGTTAGAGAGAGATTTTATCTCTGCTTCCACTTTAGCTAGGCTCTTCTGCAATTTAGCACGCAACGCCGCTACATCAACGATACCTTGCAAAGGAATTAATGCTTGTATGGTAGCAAAGATACCCGCGATCGATTGTTTTATATTTTCAGCAAGAGTTGAACTAATTGTTAACTCTTCTACTTTGGCTAAATCTCGAATGTAAACCTCAGAAGCTGACAAAATTTTCTGTTCGCGATCGCTCTCTGTCTGCAAAATAACTGGAATTTTCACGCCTGGTTTGATGTCTGCTTCGGCGCGAAGGTTACGAATCGTACGAATTACACCAAAACTGAGTTCAAATTGTTGTTCTAATTCTGAGTCGATTAGATCTTCTGCTACCTCTGGATAAGGTTGCAGCGCCAGATACTCATCTTCTTTGTGAGTTAGGGTATGCCAAATTTCTTCGGTAATATGAGGCATAAAGGGATGAAGGAGTTTAAGAATTCCTTCAAGGACAAAAGCTAAGGTTTGTTGTGCTGCTAGTTTAGATTCCTCCCCAGCATGTCCCCACAATCTCGTTTTAACTAGTTCGATATACCAGTCGCAAAAATCACCCCAAATAAAATCATATAGTCCTTTGGCCGCCTCACCCAAACCATAAGTATCTAGATAAGATCTGGTTTGTTTGACTACCTGATTGAAGCGAGACAGAATCCAGCGATCACTTAACTCTGTTCCCTGTTCCCTGTTCCCTGTTCCCTGTTCCCTGTTCCCTGTTCCCTGTTC
>CAZJTL010000238.1:0-6914 GCA_964548905.1 uncultured bacterium
TACTGGTACTACTGGAACTACAGGCAAAACACCCACAACTAATACAACTACTGGTAGCAACAGCAATACTGGTACAAGTAGTGGTAATACAGTTGGACAAGGTTCGGCTACTGGTACCACCAAAACTACTACAGCAACTAACACTAATTCTCAGACCAGTAGTTCGGATTCACAAGCTAAAAACCCTCAAGAAGCGAAAGAAAAAACTGATACAAATCAACAACAGGAAGAGAAAAAAGAAGAGCAAGCACAAGAAGAGCAGAAAAAAGACGAAAATCAGCAGCAAAAAGCATCAAGTGGTGGGCAAAACAACAATACTATCGATCGCGTTGCCTTTGAAGCTCAACTTCAACAAGCTGGTAGCGATCTAGCGGTTCAGCTTCAGGAAGAATTTCAAGCTACAGAATTAATGGGTTCTGCCAATTTAGAACTATACGGTAAAGCTCCATCCGTACAAGAAATTTCCAAGAGATTGGGCGAATTATGGCAACAAACTGGTAAAAAGCCAGTATTCATTAATGTTTCTGTACAATCCAATCGCTTAGAAACCTTTGCTGTTTTACCAACGTCACCAAATGCGGCTAAAAATGGCGATCGCCTGGTAGCTGCAACCAATCCTGCTCAAGCAATTCCAGCAACAGCATTACGGCAAACAGTCCCCGATCTATCTCGCGACAAAGTGATCGAGACAGCGATGGCATTTAGCCAACAAATCAGCGATCCTACCAAGATTAAAGACACTAGTTACTTGCAATCTGCCAGACAATTATATAAATGGATTGTAGAGCCACTTGAGAAAGAATTAGAAGCTAATCAAGTTGATATTCTCGTCTTTTCGATGGATTCTGGTCTAAGATTGTTACCGATCGCCGCTCTCAATGATGGTCAAAAATTCTTGATTGAAAAATATGCTGTTGCTTTAGTACCTAGCTTTGGTTTAACCGATACTAGATACGTCGATATTAGTCGTAGCCCAATTTTGGCAATGGGAGCATCTCAATTTCAAAATCAAATACCTTTACCAACAATTCCGATCGAACTAGAAACTATTACCCGCAATCCTCGCTCTGGAGATGTATTTCTCAACGAACAGTTTACGATCGAGAATTTTATCAGCCAAAATAGCGGGCAAAAACGTTACGGCATCATTCACTTAGGCACTCACGCTGAATTTCTACCTGGAGATACTAAAGACTCTTATATTCAGTTTTACAATGGTAAGCTGAATATGCCTGAATTGAGAAAGCTTTCGAGTCAGTTTGGTTGGGATTCTGCCGCTACTCAACCTGTAGAATTATTAGTTCTCAGTGCTTGTCAAACGGCAATTGGCAATGAAAAAGCTGAGCTAGGATTTGCAGGATTAGCCGTTCAAGCTGGAGTTAAATCTGCTTTAGCTAGTCTCTGGCAAGTAAGCGATCTGGGTACTTTAGGCTTAATGAGCGAGTTTTATCAAGATTTGAGCAACGCCCCCATTAAGGCAGAAGCTTTACGCAACGCTCAGTTAGCAATGCTTAAAGGTCGAGTCAGAATTGACAATGGCAAATTGATCTTATCTGATGGAGTGACAGAAGCTTTACCAAGTGATTTACCACAAGGCAATTTAGTTATGTCTCATCCTTATTTCTGGTCACCCTTTACTTTAATTGGGAACTGGAACTAAACAGAGGAGCAGGGGAGAGGGATTAGGGGTTAGGGATTAGGGAAAGCAGAGGGGGCGGAGGGAGCAGGGGAAGCGGGGGAGCAGGGGAAGTAGCAAGTAGCAAGTAGCAAGTAGCAAGTAAGAGACAGTTTATAAAGTAAATCTAAAAAAGATGTTTTTAATATATAGTTAGACCGCGCAGTATTGTCATTTCTGAAAGTAAGGAGTTTGCTATGGAAAAGCTTGTTTTGCCCCATAATTTGACTACTCTTAACGGCTGCGTTGTTGATCTGGAATCCGAGATCGGTGATCTGCAACTGGTCAAGGGAGTCAAACGTTCAGCATCAGTGAGTAGCATCACTTCCAGTCGTCTTCCCGAAATCGTTATCTATGAGCATATTGACTTCGCTGGAGCTAACGAACGTACCAATCTAAACTGGTATTATGTTGGCGACTATTGGAATGACAAAATCTCTTCTATTGTCATTGCTTCTGGAGTATGGCAGTTTTTCCAACACTGGCACTACGAGGGAGCAAGCTGGGTACTTGGTCCCGGCTACTATCGATGGGTCGAGTCTGCCAATATCCCTAATGACATCATCTCGTCATTCAAGTGTATCCAGTTGACTAACTAAAACATCTTCTGCCACAGGGTGTGTTACCAAACACACCCTATCAATTCAAAAGAGCGAGATCGTTCAGGTTAAAATGGAGAAGGCAGTCAATGGGGCAAGGCTATGACAGTTCGGCAAAGGCGTTACAGCAAAGAGGAGATGGCTCGTCGGGGGAAAGAACTCTATGAGTCTGGCATTCGGCAGCAAGTCGAAGCGGGTAATGAGGGTAAAATTGTCGCGATCGACATCGAAACTGGAGAGTTTGAGGTCGATGAAAATTTAGTACCCGCAACTAATCGACTATTTGAGCGACATCCCGATGCCCAACCCTGGGTAATTCGGATCGGACACCGCGCCGTCGATCATTTTGGAGCGCGAAGTCTGAAGAAAAATCTATGATGCAAGGAGTTGTAAATTTACGGCGTGAAGCAACGCTGACTACAGTGGAGCAGACGGTACAAAGTCTTTGCGCTTCGTTTCAGGGTGATCTGCCGCTGCTCACTTTAGCCGTTATACAGCCATCTTTCCATGTACAGTGAGCTACATGTAGGCATAAAAATTGGTTCAATGAGCAACAAGGTGATACATGGGTTTACGTGTTGAAATAGATGGGAGTTGGTCAGCAGAAGATTTTGCGCGAATGTTTACTTCAGTAAATGATATCTACGGCGTATTTGCACTTGTTAAAGTTGAGAGAGATAGTGCAGAGGAAATAGAGAGATATTTTCGTGAATTTGAAGAGTACTATCCGTTTCCACTTCGCCGATTACCGCGAAGATTGAGAGGCAGATTTGCGGTCAACAGTTACTGCCTTAAGTCCTTCTGTTCTGACTTTGGAGAAATTTGTAGATCGGGGCATGATAACATCTGCACAGATCCAAGAGAATAATCACGATTAGTGGCTTCGGACTCATGTCCCACAGGAGTTTGCAGCGAAATAGAGTGATGCACAAGGGTTGAGTCTCAAAATTTGCTTCGTCTGCCGATAGTCAAGCAGTAACAATTCTTGTTTGAGCCTGAGATTCTAATGTAGGTTTGGATGTGACTCGAATCTCCACATCAATGCCAAGAGCATTCAAGAATCTAAACAGACGATCAGTTGAGAATCCAGAGAGTTTTCCGTTTAAGAGAGCAGAAACTTTAGGTTGGTCTATCCCAAGAATCTTTGCTGCTTCGGTTTGAGTCAAGTTCTTAGAGTCAATTAAATTACTGATTTGTCGGACAAGTTCTGCCTTAATCAATAATTCATCAGAATTTGCAAGTCCTAGATCTGCAAAAACATTACCACTGCTAGGTTGTACCTTAATCTTTTCGGTCATCTTTATTCTCCTCTAAACGCTGTTTGTAGTACCGATCATAATGCTCTTTCGCACGCTTGAGCCGTGTCTCAAGTCGTTGATGTCCGAGAGGTTACTGGCGGCGGGTGAACGGGGGCGTTAAAAATATTTTTTATATTTACTTTATAAACACTCTCTTAATTTTGTGCATAAATCCTCACCTTTTTATTGAGACGGAAGATTACCCTAGTAGATGGAATTTCCAATTATTAATTAGCAACTCTGATGCCCGAAATTTCCACCAAGCTTACTCTTCCGAAGAAACCACTGTTAATTACCAATTTACCAGGCCCAAAGGCAAAAGAACTAGTAGAACGCGATCGCGCGGTGACATCTCCTTCTTATACTCGCGATTATCCCCTCGTAGTAGCTAGAGGTGAGGGCTGTATGATTGAAGATGTGGATGGCAATGTTTTTCTAGATTTCACGGCGGGAATTGCAGTCACGGCAACAGGTCATGCTCATCCTCAAGTCGTTCGGGCGATTCAAGAACAGTCAGCTAATTTGCTGCATATGTCGGGGACTGATTTTTACTACCCGCAGATGGTAGAATTAGCCGAAAAATTAGCCGATCGCGCTCCTTTTCCTCAATCTTTAACTGGCGATCGCGCCCGCGTATTTTTTACTAATTCTGGAACTGAATCCAATGAAGGAGCAATCAAACTAGCCCGCTATCATACCAAACGTTCTGGAATAGTCGCTTTCCTCGGTGCATTTCACGGACGCACCTATGGGGCAATGTCTCTAACAGCTTCTAAAAGAGTTCAGCGACAGGGATTTGGACCTTTACTCCCTGGTGTTACTCATATTCCCTATGGTACTCATGCTAGTCTCGATTATTTGGAAGAAAAGCTATTTAATACAGTATTGCCCCCAGAAGAAATAGCAGCAATTATTGTCGAACCAATCCAAGGAGAAGGTGGCTACATCGTTCCTGAAGATGGTTTTTTAGCTAGAATTCGCGACATTTGCGATCGCTATGGAATTTTAATGATTGTTGATGAAGTTCAATCGGGTATGGGACGAACTGGCAAATTATTGGCGATCGAACATTGGCAGGTTATGCCCGATATCATTACTTTGGCTAAAGGTATCGCTAGCGGTCTTCCTTTGGGTGCTATTTTAGCGCGATCATCAATAATGACTTGGACTCCAGGCGCTCATGCTACGACTTTTGGCGGTAATCCAGTCTCCTGTGCTGCTGCTAATGTAACCCTGCGATTGTTAGAATCAGAATTAATGGAAAATGCTCGCAACATGGGAGAAGAATTACAAGCTGGTTTGAATCATTTAGCAACTCAATACCCGCGAATTTCTCCCCCTCGGGGCAAAGGATTGATGGTAGCAGCCGATTTATTAGACATAGAAGGAAATCTCGATCGCGATTTACGCGATCTTATTATCAACCAAGCTTTCTCTAGAGGTTTACTATTAATTGGTTGTGGTCAAGCTGCGATTAGGTTTTGTCCTCCTTTGGTTATCGATCGCGACCAAATTCAGATAGCCCTACAAATTATCAGTGATTTGCTAGCATAAATGTCATGAAAGCTGTTGAAATTGCCAATCTACTCTGGGATACTCTCTGGCAGGATTACTATCATCGAGTTGAATATGCTCGCATCTACGAGCAAATGATTAAAGAAGCTGGATTTAGTATTGCTAACGATCATATTGCTTTTCGTTCTCTAGGTTTAAAGATCGATCGCCAAGGCGAAGAAATTAACCTGGGAATTCCCTATCTTGCCAAGATCGTCGAAGCTTTAGGCTACGAAAAAGCTGGAGAATACGAATTTAGCGATCGCTATCTAAAAGCCTGTCACTATTGCCATCCCGAACAAAATCGCTTTAATTTACCCAAGCTATTTATCAGTGAATTGGTAGTAGATGCCTTACCTGCCACTTTAGCCCAACAGATAAAAGAAACAGTTAACACTGGTAGTTTTTTCCATCGACCAGATTTAAACGAATGGCTGACAACAGAATCTCCAGAAACAATTATCCCTCAACTCAAAACATTATTTTCCCGTCCTTGGCAACCTCCCAAGCGATCGCTCGTTGAAGCAGTCAATACAGTTAGTCAATATGGCGCGTGGGTGCTACTCCACGGTTATGCCGTCAATCATTTTACTGGTTATATCAATCATCACCATACTTCAATTTACTCGGATATAGAAAAGACAGCACAAGCTTTAGGCGATCGAGGGATTCCCATGAAGAATAAAATTGAAGGAAGTTTAAATACTGGATTGCGTCAAACAGCTACCCTGGCGGTAACTGAGATGGTTGAAGTTGGGGACGATAACAGCCAGAGGGTAAGTCAGATTCCCTGGACATATGCCTACTACGAGTTAGCCGAACGAAATCTAATTGATGGTAAGTTATTTGAAGGATTTCTCGATACTCAAGCTAAAAATTTGTTTTCGATGACTAAAAAAAAATAAAGCGATCGCATTCTAAATATGGTAAATAGCGATCGCTTTGAGCTTAATTAAATATTAATTAAACCAGTAAAAAGACCAAGCAGAAACAAAGCTAGAGGAAGCAGGATGAGTATTCCACTAAGGGTTGTTTGTATAGATGGAGTAATATTTTCTTCAGCAGGGTTTAATTCAGAGGTTCGACGTGAGATTGCTTTCATATTTACCCGCTCGTTAATGGATTTTATATATTTTTACAATCCCTTAATCCGTAAAATTTAACATCACCCTCTGGAAAGATTATCGAAATGCTCGCTAGACAACTTATTTTTACGAGATCGGCACTCTTGCCACTAATTATTTACGCTTTATTTGCGCTTGGCATTTTCTTTCTAGCAGACAGTCTAATTTTTCTTCCTCAACTTATTCATACCTGACACAAAAAATCAAAATACCTCCTCAACAAATAATCGTCTACGGTCGATCGGTGGGGGGAGGATCGGCGACTGAACTGGCAATTAGGCATCCTGTTGCTGGATTGATTTTGGAGAGTACATTTACATCCGCCTTCCGAGTCGTTGTCCCTTTTCCCATACTGCCTTTCGATAAGTTTTCAAACCTTGAAAAGCTGCCAAAAGTTAATTGTCCCGTCCTGATTATGCATGGTCAAGCCGACCAAATCATTCCTATTCAACATGGTCAAGCACTTTACAAAGCTGCACCAGAGCCTAAAATATCTCTTTGGATACCAGAAGCAGGACATAATGATTTCATTTTAGTAGCAGGCGATCGCTATGATAAAGCTCTGTTATCTTTTCAGAAACTTGGATCTAAACAGTGGAAGAACTCGCACAATTAACGGTACTTAAACAAATTTAATAATCAAAATAAGATAAAATGCTTGTAA
>CAZJTL010000239.1:0-6878 GCA_964548905.1 uncultured bacterium
TATAAGAATTTTTCTTATTCTAATTCAATTTACGGAAAGTGACAGAAGAGGGTTACCATCTTGGCAATGCTAAAGAACTGTTCCACATGGTTGCGGCATTGTCGGCGATCGAGCTTCATCGCTTTAGGAACGGCGGCGATCGCTTCTTCTAAACTAGAACAAACAAATCCAGTTTTCTGGTGGGCAACTACTTCAGGAACAGAACCCATATTCAAGGCAACGACTGGCGTGCCAGCACACATAGATTCGATCATCACTAAACCAAAAGGTTCATCCCAAGCGATCGGAAATAGGGTGACGCTTGCGTTAGCTAATAATTGAGCTTTTTCTTGATGGTTTAACTCACCTAAAAATTCAATTTGTTTACCGTCAATTAGAGGAGCAATTTCTTGTTGAAAATAATCTCGATCGACTTTATCTATTTTCCCTCCCATCTTTAAAGGTAATCCACAAGCACGGGCGATCGCGATCGCTTTTTCAGGACCTTTTTCTGGTGAAATTCTGCCCAAAAAGGCTAAATATGGAGGATCTTGTGGTTCTGCTTCAAAAAAGTAATCCTCGGTTTTAATACCGTTATAGACAGTATTGATGTAGTTTAGTTGAGGCGCTCCTTGACGTTGAGCATTACTGATACTCACATAAGACAAATGGCGATATCGGTCAAAGATTTTGTGATTATCAGGTGTAAAGCGTCCGTGGAGTGTATGAATTACAGGGGTTTTTAATAGTGGCATAAAAGGTAATGCCATTAAACCAGTATGAAAATGAATGAGATCGAAGTCTTTGGCTATTTGGGTTAACAATTCTAGTTGCAATAGCTCGTAAACTACAGGCTCTTCAATAGAAGGATTAGTCCGTAAAGCGCAAGGAACAACAGATATAAGTTCGGCTAAAGTTTGAGAATCGCCTGAAGCAAAAAGCGATACTTGATGACCGCGATTGACCAATTCATCGGTAATATGGCTAACTACAAGCTCAATGCCACCGTAGCCTATTGGTGGCACGCACTCCCATTGTGGGGCTATTTGAGCAATTCGCATAAAAACTCCTTTATTTATTTGTCTAAGAGCTAATCAAAGCGATTTGGCTGGAGAAAAATCTATAGCTATTTTTACTGACAACAAGCTCGAAAACTTCTACCACAAGAGATATTTAGCTCCTATAGCCAAAATATTTGGCGATCGTAAAAACTTAATCTTTAGAAATACATATCTATTCCTTAAGAATGAAGTAGAGCTAGGATCGCGATGTATACCCTAGGTATTAAGTTCTTTTAAGCGCGCTTCGCATAGGGTGTAGGGGAAGTGCGGGATCTGAGGTCGCCTCAGATCTTTAAGCGCCGTTGTAGGGGTTTAAGGGTGCAGGGAAACTACAGATAAATAGGAGATAAAGCCTTATGGTCTTAAGAAACGGTCATCAAACAACACGAGTCGCTGTCCTAGTCGAAAACAATTTTGAAGATTCAGAACTGCAAATACCTTGTGCAGCATTGAGTCAAGCAGGAGCTACGATTGCTTTAATCGGTTCGCGCATGAACGACGAATACAAAGGCAAGCAAGGTAAAATTAAAGTAAAACCTAGCGCTACGGCAACAGAAGTAAGAGCGCAAGATTTTGATGCAATTGTAATTCCAGGTGGTGCTGCTCCTGACAGAATTAGAACTAACCCGAATGCGGTACGCTTAGTTATGGAGGCGATGGATCTAGGTAAGCCAGTCGCTGCTGTCTGTCATGGACCACAACTGTTAATTGAAGCGGATCGCTTGCAAGGTAAACGTGCCACAGGATTTTTAGCTATTCGCAAAGACATAGAGAATGCGGGAGCGAGTTATGTTAATGAGTCTTTAGTAATTGACGATAATCTAATTACTTCAAGACAACCTGGAGATTTACCTATCTTTGCTAAAGCCATTCTCGATCGCCTTGGTTTATCTATTGAAAATATGACTTTACCAAGTACGAGCGATAGTGCTTATGAATGGTGGAAATTAGGTGAGGCTTGGGGCGGTTCTAATCGTAGCGATATTATCAATGCTCTCAACGCTACAATTACTGGCGAAAATTACACATTAACTACTTTCGATCGCTATAAAGAACAAATTACTGACTCAGAAATAGTTTCAGTGTTTCAAGAAATTTGTGCGACAAAACAAGCTAACATTCAAAAATTAGAAAATCGCCTTGCCGATTTCGGCGAACAAACATCCTGGCAAGCAAAAGGCGGCGAAGCTTATGGCAACTTAGAAAATTTATTCCAGTCTAATGATGAGATTGCTATATTGCGTAAAGCCTTGGGCGAAATCCAAACTAGTGTTATCGATACCTATAATTTAAGCAGTCAGCTTACCGATCCGCTCACAGTTAGTGTCTTAATGGAGGTTGAGAGCAAATTAGCTCAATGCGAGCGACGTTTGGGAGATCTCTATCGATCGCGCCTAGGCGAAAACGTAGAACCACCAATACCAACTGTGATGACTTTAGCTAGTTAATTGTTCATGGTTCATAGTTCATGGTTCATTGAGCATTTTAAAGTTTGAAGTCTGAAGAACTCTTAACTCGCACATTGCCAAATCCTTGCTCAGTAATAGTTTGAGATTTTAGATCGATGTGCTAGTTTTATCTATTGCTAGTGGCGATCGCCGCTAGTTGGAGGCTGAGATCTTGCAGCATTCTCATGAACCCGTCAGTCAGTCAGTCAGCGATTGAAACGCTGCCTAATAAAAAAAGTCGCTCTTGTGACGACTAGACAAGAATTTCAGTCCATTTTAATGGACTTAATGTATGAGGCGGAGAATGAATTCTCCGACGGTTGTTGCAACTGGTGCAAGATCTCAGAAGAAAAAACTTCAGACTTAATACTATTAAGTTGCTTGGCTATCCAATTACCACCTTTAAGGATGCAATGGGGACAGACATCTCCATAGCGATCGCCTTGGTAGTTGCAAACAATCAATCTTGCTTCACTCATCTGAAACTGATTGTTGCATATCAAGCAAATTTGGTCATTTTTTAAGCTATTACATTCAATTTGAAGCTGCATATTGTTACTAGTAAACATACTCTATCATCAAAGAATTGAAGAAAAAAAACTATTTACTAAGAACAATAAAATTATTGGATTATGTCAACCTCTATCATAGGAATGGACTTAATTTTAAAAGTAAATATAATGAAAATCTAAATTGATCGACTATTAATTTGACCTGAAAAGTAGAAATTTCAAAGTATTTTTCAAAATCATCATCTTAAATTAAGTTTCTAAGTAAAGAAGTGTAAGTAGGTTTACTTATTTCGGTAGACAGATATACTCAATTATATTTAATGCTATAAATTTATTGAGCTGAACATATTAAATTTAACTTAGAGTGAACTAACGAAAAAAAGATTCAGTATTTTAAAATTTTAAGCTTAAATAAAAAGTTAATTAGCGAGTTTTAAACCGAAGAATATAACAAGAGATTATTATCGCTAAGATAAAGTTCTAGTAATAACAATAGCGAGCAATGGTTGAGTTAATTTTAGTTTATGCCTCTTGGAAGATATAAGCTTTGAAGCACATCAATTATATTTTTTACTACGGTGGTGCATTGCAACTTTGAAAAAGATAAATTCTATTTTGGCGATCGGCTAACTTTAAGCACATTAAGCGCCAATAGCTAGAATAGGCAAAATTTTTTAGAAGCATATAGCAATCCTAAATGATTAATAAACAATTTAAGAATGCCTATTGCCTATTGCCTTCCTTCACCAACTAATTCACAACTCAAACAACAACGCTATAGATCGATCGACTAACCAAAATCGAAAGCTAAAAAGTTTGAAAAAGTGACCCTGACAGTAATCTCAAGCTCGAAGCACGCATTGCCGAAGCGCAACAAGTTAGCAATTTGAGAATTGTCGATCCTGCCGAACCACCAGAGGAGGATTTAAAAACTTTAGTAGTTAGCAGTACTCTGGCAGAAGAAGGAAAGTCAACCTTAGCTTCACGTTTAGGAGTTGTTTCGGCAACTTTAGCCAAAAAAACCTTGATTATTGATGCCGATTTGCGACGACCTAGACAGCACAGACTGTTTAATTTATTACCGCAACCTGGCTTGACCAATGTGATTAAAGGTGAAATTTCTCTAGCTGAGGCAGTGCAGCAGACTGATATTGATAATTTATCAGTTTTAACTTGTGGAGAACCGCAACTACATCCTTCTCAATTTTTTGAATCGAAACGAATGCAAGCCATGCTGACAGAGGCTTCCAAACATTTTGATTTAGTCCTGATCGACACTCCACCAGTAACAAGCTGTGTTGATGCAATAACTTTAAGTCGCGATAGCGATGGTTTACTACTGGTTGCCCGTCCTAACTTTACCCAAAAAGACATATTGGTGCGAGCGGTTTCGGAGTTGACTAGTAACCGCATTAATATCTTGGGCATTGCCATCAATGGTACTGACGATCGAACTGAAAGGTTTTATCGATATGGACTGCATGATTATAAGGCTTTGAATGAAGCTGAGAAGCTGAGGAGCAGGGGAGCAGGGGAGAATGAAGTCTAAAGTAAGACAGTCTGAAGTCTGAAGTAAATACAATTAGCCATTAGCAATTAGCGATTAGCAATAAACTATGAACTATGAACAATCAACCAATAAAAATAAAAATTTCGCCGATACTTGGACGCGATCGTCGCCTTTGACTGTGTGGATTGGATTTTTTGGTGTTGTTTTTGGTGCGATCGCGGGATGGTTGGCTGGTGCTAAACCTCTATATTTAGTCTTGTTGCTAACGGCGGCGGCGGTATTGGTCTACTTTTTCCTAGAATTCGAGTTAGCTGTAATGGGTTTATTAATCCTACGTAGTTCTCTCGATATTTTCTCCGCGCAACAGTTACCTGCTGCCTATGCAGTTGGAGTTAGTGGACTGACATTGGTATATGTCACCTTTCTCTTACTGACACGGCAAACAGTTCGCACTGACTGGTTTTGCTGGTTCTTTGCTGGTTGGACGCTTTGGCAAGCTTTGTGGCCCATTCTCTGTATTTTGGGTGGATTGGGATTGGGAACAGAAGTTTTGCGAGATAACTTGCGCGAGTGGATGCGCTTATTTTCCTGGTTGATGGTGTATTTGTTGGCAATGCAACTTAAAGGGCGACTCGATCCGAAAAGGATAATTTCTCTGCTCTTTATTGCTTTAATTACACCTATTTTCGTAGGTTTATTGCAATTAGTCCTACCAGATTCAGTTTTACCTAGTTTTTTAGCTACTAATCATGGCGATCGCATTAATGGAACTCTCGGTCATCCCAATACTTTTGTTACTTTCATCTTGTTCTTTATTGGCTTGACTTATTGGCGGTTGCGTTGGGCTTCAAATCGTCTGCCTTGGTTGCTGTTACTGGGTTTGCTTGCCTTGCTTTTAATTGGAACAAGAGCAATGTTTGGTTTGGGAATGCTTGGTACTTTTGTGTTAGTAACCATTGCACCTAAATTTAACTGGCTCAATTTAATTGGTGGTGTACTTTTGCTGGTATTAGTTTTAGGACTTTTTATCAGTACTCCTTTTGGACAAGAACGCCTGCAATCGATCGCACAAACACCTTTACTAAATTCCAACATAGATATCTCAAGAGCAATTTTGCTCTCTGGTTCAGATGGTAACAGTTTTAACTGGCGTATCTCTCAATGGAATTATCTTCTTACGGCTTGGCAACAGTTTCCTATTTTTGGATATGGCTTGTCTACCAGCAAACACTTGAGTATTTATAATCTGGAAGCTCATAACGATTACATTCGATCGCTAGCAGAAGGCGGATTAGTAGGTTTGACAACCTTCTCTATGGAAGGGTCGAATTGGACATCCTGAAATTATTGCCGAACATCTGACTAACTTTTTCCCTTGCGCTCTTCATTTGCTACATCAACAGCCCGATTTAATTTTTCCCAATAATGATTACGGGGGTTTAGCAATGGCTGCTTTTGTAAGGGTTTTGACTGGAATTCCCATCCTGTTTACAGAGCATTGTGGCTTATTAGCCAATGGTAAGTGTCTGGCAAGAAATCTAAAATTTCGACCCGATCGCCTGGTAGTTTTTCATCCTCAAGCCGCTAAGTTTGCACGCACGATCGAACCACGACAAGCTGTAAATGTCATTCCCAACGGGGTAGATTCTACAAGGTTTACACCAGAAGGAAGCAAGCTCGACTTTAATTTACCAAAACCGATAATATTATGCGTAGCCTGGTTAAATCGCAATAGTCACAAGCGAATCGAACTGGCGATCGAAGCAGTAGCACGCTTACCTCAAGCAAGTTTACTTCTTTGTGGAGATGGCCCCGATCGCGCTTATTTTCAAGAACTTGGCAATAAGTTACTAGGTTCAGATCGTTTTGCTCTTCATTATTCTAACTTTGAGCAAATGCCCGAAGTCTATCGCAGTGCCGATGTCTTTACTCTTCCTTCTCTGAACGAACCTTTTGGACTTGCCTATCTTGAAGCTATGGCTAGCGGCTTGCCAGTTGTA
Source organism: uncultured bacterium (assembly GCA_964548905.1). Lineage (GTDB taxonomy): Bacteria > Cyanobacteriota > Cyanobacteriia > Cyanobacteriales > Xenococcaceae > CAZJTL01. Next base: position 6,511 of record CAZJTL010000239.1, read on the forward strand.
AGTACCGACGACCAAATGCGCCGTTACATTATTGGTGATGGTGGCTTACTTTGTGATGTAACCAATCCAGAAGGCTATGCCGATACTATTGCTCAAGCCTTCAACCAAGATTGGGACGATAAACCTCGTCAACAAGCTTTGACGTTTAATTGGGATACTATCGTCTTAAATTATCGCGATCTCATTCTCGATACGATCGCGCAAAGAAGCAGAGGGGCAGAGGAGCAGAGAAGCGGAGGGGCAGAGGCGACGGGGTGACTGGGGCATGAGAAAAGTCTGAAGTCTGAAGTCTAAAGTAATATCAATTAGCCATTAGCGGTACTTAAACAAAAATCAACCCCAAACAAAGCCTAAACTCGCTTTATAAG
>CAZJTL010000240.1:0-6834 GCA_964548905.1 uncultured bacterium
CTTTTTCTGTATTGCTTTGCAAGTTCTGAGTCTATTTTTTGTCCTGTACAGAGACTAACTTTACACTTTTATTGGATGTTTATTTAATTGGACTTCCCTTATGTCCTATTGCTTTGAGTAATTAGAACAGTTTAGATAGAATCGAAGCAAAACTATTTTGAGGGCAAGATTGATGACACAAATAACTTCTAAAACTCTCTATGATTCAGATTTTGCTCTTTGGATTGAAGATACAGTTAATAAATTGAAAGCAAAAGATATAAAAGATTTAGATTGGGAGAATTTAATTGAAGAGGTAGAATCTTTGGGAAAAAGAGATAAACGAGAACTACAAAATAGATTAATAACTTTATTTGAACATCTTTTAAAACGTCAATATGTACCTTTACCTGACTGTTATCGAGGTTGGGAAGTAACTATTAAGCGTACTCAATCAAAGTTAAACAAGATTCTGGCTGATTCTCCTAGTTTACATAGGTTTTTAGAAACTATATATCTTGATTGCTATCAGGAAGCTCTGGAAAATATGCAAATTGAATATAATGTTAATTTTCCCGATGTATATCCATTTTCCCAGGATGTAGATGTTTTGTTAACTGAGAAATCTTGGAAGTAAGTTTAATTAGCGATCTCCTAATCGCCTGAAAATAATTATATTCATGTAGCAGAAGCGGAAGAGTTGCGATCGATTACCGAGATTTTAACCTTGTATACACCAGTTGATGATTTCCCCCAGCCTCCAATTCTGGCAAAATCAACTTAAAAACACAACAAATTGGTAAAAAGAAAAATTATGAGTGAAGCAATAGAAATTGTATTTTTAGTAGAAGAAGATCCCGATAGTGGTTATACAGCAAAGGCTTTGGGAGAATCAATTTTTACCGAAGCAGAAAATTTGGAAAGTTTAAGAACAATGGTTCGGGATGCAGTTAATTGTCATTTTGAAGAGAGCGATCGCCCTAAGATAATTCGGTTACATATTGTTAGAGATGAGGTATTTGCCTCGTGAAAATCCCCAGAGATTTATCTAGTGAAGATCTAATTAAATGCTTTTCTTCTTTACCTCTTTACTATAATTTAGCTCCCAATGAAATAATTGTCCCTGCCGAACTTTTAGAGCGAGAATTTTTAGACTTAGCCGAAACCGAAGGTATTAATGATATTGCCGAACTTAATAAAATACTCGATCGCGCTGTTAATCTGAAAAACTTTCTTAAAGCCGATAAAAGGGTAGATGCGATCGCCTCAATAAAATCCTCCCCAGACAACTTACCAAAGCGATGACAAGCACGAAAACGGTTATAAACCTGCTTGTCGCGCTTAATTGCCGCATCCAAGCGATCCGTACCTACCAAAACTACAGCAATATCTAACTTGTCAAAAATATCCCTCACCTCAGCAAAAGTCTTAGGCTTCAAGCGATCGGCTTCATCAATAATCAGCATCTCCACTTGACAACCCTTAAGCACTCTAAACATGCGATCTCTAATTTCTGCTACCGTTCCCTTCGTCATCCCAGAAAATGATTAATTCGATCGATCGGTTCTAGACTAAAAGAGATAGCTATTTTTAGTTTCTAGAATCATGGATAACTCGATCGCCGAACAACTACAACAGACAGTAGCCTCCTATCGCAATTCAGTAGACTATTTAGAAGTTAGAGTCGAACAAACTGAAGCTACCGCCATTGCCTATCGAGGCGATCGCCTGGATGCTGTCGATCGCGGTTTTGGTCTTGCTGGTGGCATTCGCGCTTGTCATCAAGGTGGTTGGAGTTTCGTTACTTTTAATGGCTTAGCAGAACTAAAAGACCGCATTGAAGAAGCAATTAGTCAAGCTAAAATCGTTGGCAAGGAAACTACGCAACTTGCAAATGTAGAACCAATTCAAGATTATCTTAAGCTAGAAATGGGGCGCGATCCTCGCGGTGTTTCTCTACAAGATAAGCGTCAATTACTCGAACTCTACAACCAACTGTTACTTAAATACGACCCTCGCATTCAAACCACTGTAGCCAGTTTGAGCGATCGCTTTGCGACCAACTATTTTGTTAACTCTCTTGGTAGCTGTATCGTTCAAGAACGCCTAGATCTTTCTGGTAGATTTGGTGCGATCGCTAGAGGAGAAGGGGGAATTGTTCGTCAAGGCTTTGAATCAGTCCATTCTCGTTCCGATTTTAAGGCGATGATAGACATCGAATCAAGAGTAATTGGTGCTGCTGAACGCGCCATCAGACAACTAGAGGCAAAATCGGTTAAAGGGGGTCAATATACAGTAGTCCTCGATCCCTATTTATCTGGGGTGTTTATTCACGAAGCTTTCGGTCATCTTTCTGAAGCTGACTTCGTTTACGAAAATCCTCGAATGCAGGATTTATTGACATTAGGCAAACCGATCGCCAATCCCAAGCTGAATGTAATTGATGATGCTACTTTAGATGGCTTACCTGGCACTCTCAAATACGATGATGAAGGCGTACCAGGACAGCGTAAATATTTAATTAAAGATGGCATCTTAACTCAAAGACTGCACTCCAGAGAAACTGCTGGCAAGATGCATGAGATGCCTACAGGTAATGCTAGAGCAATTCGTGCTAGTTTTCCACCGATCGTGAGAATGACTAATACGGCGATCGAATCTGGTGATACTTCCTTTGAGGAGATGATTGGCGATATCGAAGAAGGTGTGTATGCAGTGAGAATGCTAGGTGGACAGACTAACGGCGAAATGTTTACTTTTGCGGCGGCGGAAGGTTATATGATTCGAGATGGTAAAATTGCCGAACCAGTAAGCGATGTTACTCTCTCTGGGAATGTGTTTCAAACTCTTAAAGATATTGAGGCGATCGGTAATGATACTCTCTACACGAATGGTGGTTGCGGTAAAGGTGGACAGATGCCTTTACCAGTAAGTGTTGGTGGCCCTCATTTGCGTATTCAAAATGTAGTGGTTGGTGGAAGATAATCGAGATAACGAGCGTCCTTACGAGGGTACGGGGTTTGCGTCGCGCCATTTTTCTGATCAACCATGAACCATGAACTATCCCTAATCCTTTTCCGAATACTTCGCTATAATCGATTCTGCCTTTTGAAGATCGAGAGGTTTGGCAAATAAATATCCTTGCGCTTCGTCACAACCTAGCTTTTTCAACTGAGCTAACTGTTCGGGTGTTTCCACTGCTTCAGCGATCGCTTTAATGCCTAAAGAATGAGCGAGAGTAATAATAGTTTTAACTATTTGATGATTTTCACCCTCAGCGTTGATGAGATTGACAAAAGAGCGATCGATCTTCAAATTATCGATGGGAAAACGATGCAGATAGCTTAAACATGAGTAACCAGTACCAAAATCATCGATACTCAACTGAATTTTTTGCTGTTTGATTTGGGAAAGAAGTTCGATCGTCTTTTCACCTCGATCCATAAGCATAGATTCGGTCAGTTCTAAACGAATAGTTTCGCCATTCAAGCCAATATCAGTCATAATTTCGACTAATTTGTCAATTAAGTTAAATTGTTGAACTTGTCGGCTGGAAAGATTGATACTCATTTGCAAAGATGAGACATTGGGAAATTTTTGCTGCCAAATATGTAGCTGTTGGCAAGCTTCTCTAAAAACCCATTCACCAATTGGCACAATTAAGCCTGTTTCTTCTGCGATCGCGATAAAATCACCAGGATAAATCAAGCCTTTTTCGAGATGTTGCCAGCGCAGGAGTGCTTCAAAACCAACGAGTTTACTAGTTTTTAGAGATACAATCGGTTGATAGTGCAGTATAAACTCTTTTCGCTCCAAAGCAAAACGCAAGTCGGTTTCTATTTTGGAAAGATGAAGCGTTTGAGCATACATTTCTTGGTCAAAAATAGCATAACGACTTTTTCCCAATGCTTTAGCTCGATACATAGCGATATCAGCATCTCGCAGTAATTCTACACCGTCTTGATAGGTTGCACCACTCAAAACAATACCGATGCTAGCACCAGTAAAAACTGTGCGATCTTTTAAATGAATGGGACAGAGAAATTGTTTTAGAATTCTTTCGGCGATCGCGATCGCATCAGTATACTCGTGAAGTTCTTCCAGCAGAATAGCAAATTCATCACCGCTCAATCTGGCAACAGTATCCAATTCGCGGGAGCATTTTTTTAAGATACCAGCGATGGCGATTAGAAGTTGGTCGCCTACAGAATGTCCCCAACTGTCGTTAATAATTTTAAAGCGATCGAGGTCGATAAATAAGACTGCAAACAAATAGTCTGGATTTCTTTTGCTGCGTTGCAGCGCTTTTTGTAGATGTTCTAATAGTAAATTACGGTTGGGTAAACCTGTTAAACTATCGTGTAAAGACTGTTGAAGCAGTTGCTTTTGAGTATATTCTTTATCAAGAATTTCTTGGTTAAGCTGGTCTATTACTTGTTCGAGTTGTGCGGTTCTTTCCTGTACTTTTTGTTCTAATTTGCTATTTAACTGATAAATTGCAGCTTTGGCAGTTTGTAAGTCTAATTGATGCCGAACGCGAATTGCAACCTCTTCCACTTGAAAAGGCTTGGTGATATAATCCACACCTCCAACATTAAAAGCTTTAACTTTATCAAAAATATCATCCAAGGCACTTAAAAAAATTACGGGAATATCACGAGTTTTTTCATTTGCTTTTAATTGTTGACAGACTTGATAGCCATCCATATCTGGCATTTTGATATCTAGCAAAATCAAATCTGGTGGCTCTTTGATAGCTGCGATCAATGCCATCGAACCATTTTTAGCACAGCGAACTTGATAACCTTTTTCGCCTAGAGATGCAGATAAAACCCGCAAATTATCAGGAGTGTCATCAACTACTAAAATATTTCCAGCAAAAGACTTTAAATCACTTGTATTCATAAATTGACAGCTTCTTGAGCGAGATTCATCAGGCGATCGAAATCAAAGTCATCGATTTGTTTTTGGATGGCTTTGGCAAGGGATTGATGTTCCTGGGGTATTTGTGCTAATAATTGAGAGATTAGTTGATTATTAATCACTTCAGCCGCTTCAGACAATTCTCTTAACCAGTCATCGGACATAACAGCTAAAGCTTGAGCAGTTAGTTTGTCAATTTCTTCAGCCTCAGATAAATTCTCTAAAGTTATATCTTCATAGACATAACGTACTCCCAAATATTGAGCCATCTTCTCAAAAAGAACTTCTTCTCTAAAAGGCTTACGAACAAAATCATCACAACCTGCTGAGAGGACAACCGCTTTTTCTTCTTCGAGAGTACTTGCAGTTAAAGCAATAATCACTGTAGCTTGTCCGTTAAGATGGGATTTAATCTGTTGAGTTGCTTCATAACCGTTCATCACTGGCATTCTCATATCCATCCAAATTAGATGGGGTTGCCAACTTTGCCAAGTTTCTATGGCTTCTCGTCCATTAGTTGCTTCTTTTAGTTCAAATCCAATTGGTTGTAATAGTTTTAAGAGTAATTGTCTGTTTTCCGTGCGATCGTCTACTACCAGAATGCGATATTCTTGCTGATTTGGTTCTAGTCCAATTACTCTTTGAGTAGGTTTTTGTGCTTGAATTAAACTTGCTTCACTAACTCTAGCTTGGATACTAAATGTAAAAATAGTTCCTTTACCAACTTCAGAAGTAACACTAATTTCTCCTCCCATTAGTTCGACAAACTTTTTACTAATCGGTAAACCCAAACCCGTTCCCTGTTGAGATTGTTTACCTGTTTCCGTTTGCACGAAGGCTTCAAACAAACTATCTATTTCAGATGGTGCAATACCTGCGCCAGTGTCTTCAATCTCGAAAATTAGGGTGTGGGGTGTAGAGAAGGCAAGGGGGGCAGAGGATGCGAAGGGTGCAGGGGGAGAATTTTTTTGCATAGCCTCCCCTGCTTCCCCCGCCTCCCCTGCTTTTCTTATTCCCTGTTCTCTCACTCTAAGCGTTACACTACCTTCGTTTGTAAACTTGATGGCGTTACCTAAGAGATTAATTAAAACCTGGCGCAGTTTTTTGTCGTCGGTGTTGATGTATCGAGGTAAATTACTATCTCGTTCGAGAATAAGCTGTAACCCCTTAGATTCGGCTCTTAAGGCTAACATTTCTTCGATTAAGTCCAAAAGAGCGTACAGGTCGAAATCTGTGGGATAGAGAGTCATTTTACCCGACTCGATTTTGGCTAAATCTAATACGTCGTTAATTAGAGAGAGTAAATGCTCGCCACTGCGGTTAATAATACCGAGATTTTCTTTTTGCTGTTGAGTGAGAGATGTTTCTCGGTTCATTAATTGAGAAAAGCCTAAAATAGCATTAAGAGGAGTACGCAATTCGTGACTCATGTTAGCTAGAAATTCACTTTTAGAACGATTGGCTAATTCGGCGGTATTTTTAGCAAGTTGTAGTTCGGCGGTTCTTTCTTCGACGCGAGTTTCTAATTCTTCATTTGTTCGATCCAATTCTTCGTTAACTTGGGCAAATTCTTGATTTTTCTGATTAAGCGCTTCATTAATACAAGCTAAATTAGCAAAAGATGCTTGTAATTGTTCTGCCATTTCATTAAAAGAATGAGACAAAACATTCAGTTCGTTGATGCCTTTTACTTCTACTTGTTGGTTAAAATTTCCTTTAGCGATCGCTCGTGATGCTTTACCTAAACGCAAAATTGGTTGAATAATCCAATGAGAAGTAATCAATCCCAAACCAATTGCTATACACAAAGCTAAAAAACACAGAATTATTGTTGTTTTAGTGTTGGCATTTATCTGCGCCATAAAATCTGATTCGGGAATAAGTGCCTAAACAAAATTAATTACATATTCTTTTCCAAAATTGTTAAGCACT
>CAZJTL010000241.1:0-6705 GCA_964548905.1 uncultured bacterium
ATAATTAACAACTTTCCCCAACCATATCCCTGGTAATCGAGGCTCACTGCCAATCTTCCTATTAAAGTTACACCAACTATCGGATATTTGGGTAATTTTTTAGCAATACTTTGGGGTAGATATTCGAGATCGATCCCACTCATGGATAAAGTATAGTAGCCAATAATTTTTTGGCGATCGCGGTCAAAAATAATATAGGGAATGGCAATATTTCTCTTTTTATCTTGGATGGCTAAATCGTGTAAGTATCGATCCAGTTGTTCGTTTCCGCAACTAAAAGCTTCTCGGTTGTGATGTTTTTCGAGTGCTTCCAGACAAAAATCAACGGATTCTGGGTTTAACACTAACTTGGTAACTCTTTATTGATTATTTGCTTGTACCATTGAGCATCAGCATAAGCTTGCTCGGAGGGAGAGGGAGGATTTAATAAGGCATTTGCAAATGTGGCGCGATCGCGTTCGGTTAATTCAATAATTTCACGATCTTTGATGATTTGGATAGCAGCCTCAGCCAAAACTGAAACCATAAATTCCGTCAAGTTCTGTCCGCGCAAAAAGGCTGCCTTTTCCATTAGTTGTTTTTGCTCTTCGGTTACGCGAGCCTCTAACCGAGCATTTTTCCGAATTTTATTAGCTTTGCTTAAGCCTGTGCTTTGTTCTGTACCCATGACTTAGAAATTATCTGCTTTAGATATATTATGACATATAGTACGCTTTACAGCCGTACATTTTTAGCGATCGAAATGTATTTCATAGGCTCTAGGAAAAAAGGCAGGGAGCAGGGAGCAGAAGGCAGAAGTCAGAAGTCAGAAGTCAGAAGTTTTACTTGCTATTTGCTACTTGCTACTTGCTACTCGCTACTTTGTATTACTTCCTACTTTCCCCTACACCCTAAACCCTTACACCCTTACACCCCTAGCCTCTAATCCCTAATCCCTGCTCCCTACGATCGGGTGGTGGTAACTTGTCGAACTTAGGCAAATCTGGGTTCAGATAATCCCATGGTTGGGCGCTGACTGTATAACAATCCATGCCAGGTTGAAACTCGCTTGGAGCGTCGAGGCTGCCTGCCATGATGCCCATGAGTTCGGGAATCGGAGGCTTGCTAAATAACCGAGAGCCACAAGTCGGACAGAATCCACGACTGACGATGCTTCCACTATCGCCCGTAACGTCGTAGTACTTCACATCTCCCGCGATCGTAACTGCATTGCGTGGCACAAGCATTGCAGCAGCAAATGCAGTACCTGTTGCCCTCTGGCAATCTCGGCAATGACAATTACCCATAATAATTGGCTCTGTTGAGCATTCATAACGGATAGCTCCGCACATACAGCCGCCAGTAAAAGGTGTTTTCATATAGGTACGTCCTTGATAAACATCGAATATGTCTTGGTTGTATAAGGCAATGAAATAGTGAAATATATAGAGTGGAACTATTTCTTGCCAAGTTATAAAGTCTCCTACTCAGGAATATAATTCCAATCGGCTCGATTCAAGCGATACACAAAGCAGTCGTCTTCACCAAACCATCGGCGATCGACACATTGGAAGCTCAGTCTTTCGTAGAAGCGTTGAGCGCGAGTATTGCTAGCAAGCGGATCGATGAGTACAGCCGTCACAGTAGGATCGGCGAAACATCGGGCAAGGGCAAGCTGCATCATTTTTGTACCATAGCCTTTACCTAGATCGGCTTCTTCTCCGATCCAAATATCAATAGCGCGAAGATTTGCTGCGACATCGCCCCAATAGTGACTATCCTCACGTGCTGGATCGATAATCTGAATAAACCTGATCGGACGACCCTCAATTTCAGCAATCAGTTGCTCTCTCCAAGCGGGAGTGCGGCTAAGTTCTGTTTCCCATCCCCAATCATCGTTAGGATCGGCAGCGACTACATGGGCTTGTTCATCCCAGTGTTCTAGTAAATCTAGATCGGCTAAGGTAGCAGCGCGTAGGTTTATCATTATCAATTTTGTTCGAGAATTTGCTCTCGGTGGTATAGAAAAAATGGCAAAGCACAAGAAAGACCTATGCCAAAGGTCAATCCGATGTACACTAGCATCCACAACCGAGAAACTTGCAAACGCTTCAACTCGATCCACACACAACAAAAAAAGGCGATCGCACTAATTAACAAATCGTTTCCTAGGGCAGAAGAAACATTGTTAGCAAACGCTTTTTGCATAAATAAGCTTGGAGAAACTAGAGCGCTTGGATCTTGAAGTAACCAGAACCAAGGGGCGATCGCACCAGCGATCGTCAGTAGTAAATACAGAGGCTTCAGGAAGTTGAATGAGTTTGTTTGAGCGATATTAGTTGACTTCAACATGATTTTTTCCTTGTGAATCGATCTGTCTCGATCGTGCCAAATAGAGATAATAAAAACAATTACCTCTAAGGTAATTAAATTTGTTTTTCTAAGCTATTCTTACTATGCAAAGACGATCGATAGTTACTAATAAGGGCGAAACTCATTCCTTCGGCACTCTTCTCAGACAATGGCGCGATCGACGCGGATGTAGTCAACTCAATCTAGCCTTAGAAAGTGGAGTATCTCAACGACATATTAGCTTTCTCGAATCGGGACGAGCCAAACCCAGTCGGGAGATGGTTCTAGAATTAGCGACCGTTTTAGAAATTCCCTTGAGACAACAAAACTTGATGTTAACCACGGCTGGATTTGCTCCTATTCACACAGAAACCGATTTATCGGCGGCTGAAATGACTTCGGTTCGCAAAGCCATCGATTTTATGCTGCACCAGCAAGAACCATTACCTGCGATCGTAGTCGATCGCTATTGGAATTTGCTCTTAACAAATAATGGAGCCAATCGACTTCTCACCACTTTTATCGAGCCAAACAAGTTACAAACCTTATTCTGCGTTGACGGAAAAATCAATTTGATGCGGGTGGCATTGCATTCACAGGGACTACGTCCATTTATCGCTAACTGGGAAGAATTTGCAGAGCATTTGCTTGGGCGGTTACATCGAGAAGCAAACTCATTTGGTGAAAGCGAGCAGTCTATTTCCTTGTTTGATGAACTGATGAGTTATCCTGGTGTTTCTGAGCTTTGGCACACCTCAAATCGAGCCGCACACAATACTTTGCTCCTCACCATTCACCTCAAGAAAAATGAGATCGACTGGCAATTTTTTTCGACGATCGCCACTTTGGGTACTCCCTACGACATCACCCTTCAGGAATTACGGATTGAATCTCTGTTTCCAGCAGATGAAGAAACCGAGCGAAACTGGAAACAAGTTTAATCCCTATCAGTAGTTTGAAGCTGTTATCGGCTCTAAGTTTTGAAGCTGTTCAAAAGTATAGTTTTCACCACTACCAAATAAAAACATCTCGACGTTAACAAATGTCATTTCACCGATTTGGATTTCAGACGAACTTCCGAAAGAGAGTAGCGTCAGATCGTAGTCGATACCTAATTCAGCCGTATCATATCCACGACCACCATCAACATATTAGACCTCCTGCAAAAGTATTACTCAAATGCTAATTTTAATTTCAAGAAAGTTGATAATTATAAATACCAGCAATGAGATTAAATCGCAGACCAAATCTTCGTCGTCGATTTCTATATTTTGATGAGAGAATTCTAAATATATTGAGACTGCGATGAATATTTTCAATAATAATTCTTTCACTTGCTAGAGTTCTATTAAATTTTTTTTGCTCCTTATTTAATTTTTGTTTTGACTTTTTTTGGTAAGGTATTCTGCTTAAGGTATGAATTTTTTGAATTCCTTGATATCCTTTATCTGCTAAACATTCGATATCTTTATTGATACCTATTTTACTATTTTTCCCTAGCTGGAAATCATGAGTTGTTCCCTTGCAACAAGCAGTACACAATATCTGTCTCGTTTTGGCATTGGCTAGAACTTGCGCTTTTAATGTATGACATCTTTGCTTGCCACTGTAATATTTTTTTTGTTTTTTTTTGGTCTTTCTATTTCAGGTTCTGCTACATCTAATACAACTACTTCAATTGGCGTATCTTTTTGTTGAATTACTTTTTTACCTGGCAAATTAAACAATCCCGATCTGATTAAAATATCTTCTACTTTTCTGATTATTCTTAGAGCTGTTGTCTCATTAATTCCCCAGCTATTTCCAATATGAAAATAGGTACGATATTCTCGCCAATATTCAAGTGTCATTAATAATTGGTCTTCTGTAGATAATTTGTTTGGTCGCCCCGTTTTTTTGTGCAGAATTTTTTCAGCCTCTAAGACTGTTATCATATCTTTGAATGTCTCAGGAGATACTCCAGTAAAACGTTTAAACTCTGTTGGCTTTAAATTTTTGATGTTTTCTTTTTTCATGAGTCGAGTTCAAGTTTGGTTTTATTTTACCTAGCTTGAACTGACTTTTGCAGGAAGTCTATTGATAGCCATAACCCCGTATTAGGTCATCACCATCGCCTAAATAGATCCTGCCAGAACCATCAGAATTGGAGAAACCACCTGTTAAGGCATCGATAGTATCATTACCATTTCCCGTGTTAATACTGCTTCCTCGTTGAAGAAAAAAGCCATCGAAACCAGTCCCAGAGATAGTGTCATCTCCATTTCCCGTGTCTATAACAGCATCGTTACTAAGTCGAACACCTATAAAACCATTACCTGATATAGTATCGTTCCCATTATCGGTATAGAGTCGAGCGCGATCGCCAATAAGAATTCCCTCAGTTGGACTATCGCAATTAATAAGATCGTCACCATTTAAGGTATTAACAGTCAAGTCGGGAGCAACATTAATTGCAGTATCATCATTGACAACATCTATCTGGTTAGTCCACTTACCTAGTAAACTACCATTTTCATCTGTCCAACCAACTTCAGTAAGATTAGTAGTCATAACCGCCTCCCTTTATCAAAAAAGGAGATTTTTGAGTCAAACTCAATCGGAATAAGCTTTTAGAGTCTTAGATGGCGGAGTTTTGTCAGCTTCGCCACTTTTACGCCACATTGAAGCAACGATCGCTTTTAGATTGCTAGCGCCTTCACTCACCTAACACAAGTTCGGTAAGTACAATTCAGTTAAACGTAGGGATTGCCTGAATTGAATTAAATTAATTTAAAAAATCTGGGGGAGACATAGCTAAATACCTCCACTGCTGACTTACTGAATAAGTATTTATATCACCATTAATTATCTAGTAATTATCTAGCTATTTTTTGGGGAGGAATCAAGATTTTAACCATTCTTATTAAACGATACGGAAAAAATTATTTGATTTTGAAAAAATTAGGCTGAACTATCTTTACGTATAACGTCCCAACTGCATACTGCTCCCTCAAATACGCGAGCTGCATGGCAAGGCAGCCTTCACCTTTAAACTTTTGATGATAGTGCGATCTCGATCGCAACTAGTTAGCAATCTACCCAATAAGAATTGCTGCACTACTATTAACTTGTCTTGATCTTGGTAGATGAGAGAGTATAAAGTTTTGAGGTGGATTTATCCCATAGCTACCAAGAAATCAATCCTTGTATCGGCAATGAACAATGAACCATAAACGATGAACAATTCTATATTTACTGTTACCGTTCCCGCGACAACTGCTAATCTAGGTGCTGGTTTCGATTGCATTGGTGCAGCTTTAACCCTCTACAATCAAGTTACTTTTTCTCCCTCAGAAAGCTTACAAATTACTGTTACTGGAGAAGAAGCCGATCGCGTTTTTAAAGATGAAAGAAACCTAATTTATAAATCCTTTCTCAAGTTATACCAACACATCCAACAAACGCCCCCAAATATAGCGATCGCGATTAAATTAGGAGTCCCTTTATCTAGAGGTTTGGGTAGTTCCGCTACAGCGATCGTCGCTGGTTTAGTTGGTGGAAATCAGATGGCAGGGAATCCACTTTCCTTGGCTGAAGTAATGGAATTGGCAATCGCGATCGAAGGACATCCCGATAACGTCGTTCCTGCTTTAATTGGTAATTGTCAGCTATCTGTAGGCGAAATGGGTAACTGGCAAATCTGTAAAATTCCTTGGCATCAAGAGATCGTTCCTGTTGTTGCTATTCCTGATTTTGAACTTTCCACCGAAGAAGCGCGATCGGTATTACCAAAAGAAATTAGTCGCGCCGATGCTATTTTTAATATCGCCCATATGGGTTTGTTAATTCGAGGTTTAGAAGCCAATCGTCAAGATTGGCTAAAAATGGCTTTAGATGACAAACTACATCAACCATACCGTCAATCATTGATTAAGGGTTATCAAACAGTGAAAGAGGCAGCGATCGCTTCTGGTGCTTATGGTATGGTAATTAGTGGTGCGGGACCAACATTACTCGCCTTAACTAATCCGCAACAAGCTGATTCAGTAACAGAGGCAATGCAAGCAGCCTGGTTAAAAGAAGGTATTAAAGCTCAAGTGCGATCGCTCTGTTTAGATACTAAAGGAGCAAGGATTGAGATTTAGCCGTCAGCAGTCAGCCGTCAGCAGTCAGCCGTCAGCAGTCAGCAAAAACTGATAACTGATAGCTGATAGCTGATAGCTGAAAGGGCAACCACAAGGGATTGCCCCTAATGCTGATAGCCGATCGCTACGAACATTGGCGATCGAGAACTTGCTGATAGGCTGAATAGACTCCTCGAACGTTATACCAATTCAGAAAAATACGAGCTAATTCCAAAGCTAACTGAGGTTTACCGCGATCGATCAGCCACTG
>CAZJTL010000242.1:0-6676 GCA_964548905.1 uncultured bacterium
ATGAACTATGAACTATGAACCATGAACTATGAACCATGAACTATGAACTATGAACAAAATCTTAGTAATTGCTCCTCATCCTGATGATGAAATTTTGGGTGTAGGAGGTACGATCGCTCGTTATGGGGCGGAAGGAAAAGAGGTTTACGTGGCGATCGTCACTAAAGCTTGTCCTCCCGATTTTAGTGAAGAAGATGCCGAGATCGATCGCCGTGAGGCTTTAGCTGCACATCGTATTTTGGGAGTTAAAGACACTATTTTTATGTCTTTTCCTGCTGCTCGTTTAGATACTATCCCTCACCGAGATCTTAACCGAGAACTAGTCAAGGTTTGCCAGCAAATCCAGCCAGATACTATTTATATTCCCTTTAACGGCGATATTCACTTAGATCATCAAAAGGTATTTTTATCTGCTCTAGTAGCTGCTAGACCCAATCATAGCAATGCACCCAGATATATTTACGCCTATGAAACTCTCTCAGAAACTAACTGGTATGCTCCCTATCTAACTCCTAATTTTGTTCCTAATACCTTTGTCGATATTTCCGCTCATTTAGAAACCAAAATTGAAGCTATGCAAGCCTATGCTTCTCAGATTAAACCATTTCCTAACGAACGTTCAGAAGAATCTTTAAGAGCCTTAGCTACTTTACGAGGAAGCACAGTAAATCATTTCGCGGCGGAAGCGTTTGTCTTGATTAGAGCAATTTTTTAAAGCTATCAGCTATCAGTAGAAGGCAAAAGGCAAGAGGCAAAAGGCAATAGATAGGCTCTAGGCTCTAGTTTTTCTCCCCTGCTCCCCTGCTCCCTTGCACAAGATTGCTTCCCTAATCCCTAATCCCTAGCCCCTAAAATGAACATTCAAATACTCGATCTCTTAAATCCTCTTTGGAAACAAATTTTAGAACAACTCAATAGCGATTTTTATCATCTTCCCGAATATCTAGCGATCGAAGCTAATAGACTTGACGCAATTCCTGAAGCTTTTTTAGCTATTGATGGTGACAAAATTTTTTTTGTACCTTACTTACTGCGTAAATGTGATGAAAAACTATTCCCAGAATCAATTTCTGAAGAAGTTTTTGATGTAACAACTCCATATGGCTACCCTGGATTTTTATATAATCAAGCTGCAAGTTCCGATCCATATTTTCTTAAACTAGTCGCTAATGAACTTAAATCTTGGTTTGCTAATAAAGGCATTTGTTCAGCTTTTTTCCGCCTTCATCCTATCCTTAATCAAAATATAATCAACATTTTTCCTGCCGATAGTTTTAACTTTACAGACAACGGTGAAACTATTGCTGTAGACTTAAGCCTAAGTGAAGCTCAAATTTGGTCAAATACTAGAGATAGCCATCGTACTAAGATTAATAGGTGCAAACGTCGGGGCATGGTAGCAACAATCAGCAACGATAGGCGATATTTAGCTGAATTTAAAGCAATTTATCAAGAAACCATGGATAGAGTTGCCGCTAAAGAATCCTATTACTTTGAGAATGAATACTATCTTAATTTATTAAATCTAGAAGATAAAGTTCACATCTGTCTAGTTGAATTAGAAGGTCAAGCTATCTGTGGCAGTTTGCTATTTGAGCATGATGGTATTGTTCAATATCATCTTGGTGGAACAAAAAACGAATTTTTAAAATTAGCACCTACTACTTTAATGTTCGATTTCATTCGTCTTTGGGCAAAAGCAAGAGGTAACTTGTACTTTCATTTAGGAGGTGGACTTGGTGGCGGAAACGATAGTTTATATCATTTTAAGGCGGGTTTTTCTCAGCAAAGATATCGATTCTTTACTCTGCGTTTAATTACTCACACAGAAAATTACGACAAGCTTGTCAAGCGTCGGGCAAAAACTTTAGATCTGCAAGCAGAAAAACTAATAGAATCAGATTTTTTTCCTGCCTATCGTTTTGCCCAATAGAAACTAGTGAAAAAGAATAATCGCCAGAAATAGCCTTGTTTAATGAAACTGTATAGTCCCATTGGAGAAGCTAATTCCATGAATATTCAAATACTCGATCTTGCCAATTCTCTTTGGTTACAAATTTTAGAAAAACTTGATTGTGATTTTTATCATCTTCCAGAATATTTAGCGATCGAAGCTAATAGACTTGACGCAATTCCTGAAGCTTTTTTAGCTACTGATGGTGAGAAAATTTTTTTTGTACCTTACTTAATGCGTCAGTGCGATCGAAAACTACTACCAAATTCTAGTACCAAACCAGTATTTGATGTAATTTCCCCCTACGGCTACCCAGGATTTTTATATAATCAGGCTGCAAGTTCCGATCCAGATTTTCTTGAGTTAGTTGCTGATGAACTTAAATCTTGGTTCGCTAAGAAAGACATTTGTTCGGCTTTTTTCCGCCTTCATCCCATCCTTAATCAAGATATCTTAAATATCTTTTCAGCAGATACTTTTGACTTTACAGACAATGGGGAAACTGTTGCTGTAGATTTACGCCAGAGCGAAGCTCAAATTTGGTCGAATACTAGAAGCAGTTGCAAACACAGAATCAATCAATGTAAGCGTAGAGGTTTAGCAGCTAAAATTGTCGATAGTCAGCAATATTTACCAGAATTTATGGAAATTTACCAAGAAACCATGGATCGTCTTGCTGCTAAGCAATCTTATTACTTTGAGACTGAATACTATCGTAATTTATTCAGGTTGAACAACAAAGCTCACTTATCGATCGTTGAATTTGAAGGTGAGACTATCTGTAGTGGTTTATTCTTAGAGCATAAGGGCATCGTTCAGTATCATCTTAGTGGCACAAAGAACGATTTTTTAAGACTAACTCCGATGACCCTGTTGTTACATTTCATTCGTCTCTGGGCAAAAGAGAGAGGTAATTCCTATTTTCATCTAGGAGGTGGACTTGGAGGCGGAAAAGATGGCTTATATAATTTCAAAGCAGGTTTTTCTAAACTAAGATATAAATTTTTTACTCTGCGTCTAGTGAGCGATCGCCAAAACTACGATCGATTAGTTGATTATCGAGCTAAGTCTTTAAATACTCAACCACAACAATTACTCGATTCAGGATTTTTTCCCGCTTATCGCTTTAGTTAGGGGTTAGGGTGTAGGGTGTAGGGTATAGGGTGTAGGGGAAGTAATGAGTAATGAGTAAAAAACTTCCTACTTCCTACTTTGTTCCCTGTTCCCTTTTTTATCAATGAACCATGAACCATGAACCATGAACTATAAACTATGACTAAACAAATCGCTTTTCTAGGATTGGGATTGATGGGAACGCCGATGACGGCTAATCTGGCTCGTAAGGGTTATGCTGTCAAAGCTTGGAATCGTACTAGCGATCGCCCAGGAATTAAGATTGTTGCTGAAGCTGGTGCGATCGTTGTCTCATCTCTAAAAGAAGCTGTTGAATCTGCTGAAGTTATTTTCACCTGTGTTGGTGATGTTCCTGATGTTGAGGAAGTAATTTTAGGAAGTGAAGGCATTGTTCGATATGCCAAACCAGGTACTTTAGTCGTGGACATGAGTACTATTGGTAGCGATGCGGCGCGTAAAATTGAAGCAGAATTAAAACTGCATCAGTTGCGTTTTCTCGATGCGCCAGTTTCGGGAGGAGATGTAGGCGCAATTAATGGTACGCTGACGATTATGGTAGGAGGCGATCGACAGGATTACCAGGAATGCTTACCTCTGTTAGAAGTGATGGGTAAGACTATTCGTCTTTGTGGTGCTGTTGGTAGCGGTCAGGCGGTAAAGATGTGCAATCAAGCCCTCTGTGCTGTTCATATGGTGGCTTTGTGTGAAGCGATTACTATGGCGCAGCATCAAGGTATCGATCCCAATTTAGTAGTTGAAGTTTGTGAGACTGGTGCGGCTGGTTCTTGGGCATTGTCTAATCTCGGTCCAAAAATAATTCAATCTGACTTAGCACCTGGTTTTAGTATTAAACATATTCTCAAAGACTTACGATTGGTACAAGAAATTATGTCAATTTCCGAGCAAAAGTTAGATGGAGTTGCACTAGCCGATCGCCTGTTTAAGAAGGTTAGCGAACTCGATCGAGGACAAGGCGCAGAACAGGGAACTCAAGCAATGATTCGAGCTTATCAGGGATTAGGGGTTAGGGATTAGGGATTGAACTATATTGTTGTTGAATTTTTTCTAAGCTACTGAGCAATTCTTGGTTGTGTAACCAACCGACGAAACCTGAATAAAGACATTGTTCCTGTTCGTTTGCCAGAAAAATATGTTCGACTTGTAGGGGATTTTTCCAAGTACGAATAGTTAGGGCGTTTTTGAAAGTTAAATAAACTTGAGCGCGATCGAAGTTGCGCCAATGAGTATCTGTCATTCCAGGTATAGAACGAAGATGGATAATTAAGCGATCGCTAAAATTTGTAGTTGAAACTTCTGTTACGACTGGATTATGCCAAAAATTTTCAATAATACTATCTAACTTGGGATGAACTTTTAAAGCTGCGTGACGTAAATTGGGTAAGCAAACAAACTGAGAATATAAAAACTTAGTACACTCAACAGTAACAGTTCCGTCACTTCCCCGATCGAGATCTCCAGCTATGACGAAAGTGGGGATATGTTGGGCTATTTTTTCTGCAAGTGCGCGACGGTTTTTGCCTAAATCTTTAGCAATACCCATACCGATCGACAAAGGATCGATA
Source organism: uncultured bacterium (assembly GCA_964548905.1). GTDB lineage: Bacteria > Cyanobacteriota > Cyanobacteriia > Cyanobacteriales > Xenococcaceae > CAZJTL01. The sequence continues at coordinate 4,672 of CAZJTL010000242.1, forward strand.
ATTCGCGCTAAATGAGCGCCACCAATGGGACAACCAAGTAATACAATAGAATGAACTTTTAACCACCATTCAGGATGGCGATCGAGTAGTTCTAACCAAATCAATCCCCCCAAAGAATGACCGATAATTTTGAGACTGGCATGAGGATAACTAGCGATCGCCTCAATCACTTCTGATTCTAAGCGATCGATTAGTGGTTCGATGCTTATCCAAGTATTCAACCAACCCAGATCGGGCGCAATTGCTAAAGTATTTGCTGTAGCTAAGCGTTGTGCTAATTGAGAAATGCGATCGCTAGTATCAGCCCAACCATGTTGTGCAAATAAAATAAAATCTATCTTATCGATCATCTTTTTGTGAACGTTTTATCTAATCTGTGCGATCGTAACTCGAATTCACAAGCAGATGGGCTTAAATTGTGACAGTTATAGCGCTAGGCAACAGGGAACAGGGAACAGGGAACAGAAGTCTTCACAGATTTACTCTGGTTTGGTGGACAACTCGACACTTTTGACGTTATATAGACTCATCGCTTTTTCCACTCCCTCTTTTAAACTTAACTTAATCGCTTCAGTTGCTAATTGCAAAACTTCAGACATTATCTGAGTTTCATCCTTAGAAAACTTACCCAAGACATGAGAAATAGTTTCTTTCGAGCCACTAGATTTACCAATACCAATCCGCAAACGAGGAAATTTATCGCTACCAAGATTGGAGATAATCGACTTCATGCCATTATGTCCTCCAGCCGAACCAGACAGCCTCAGTCGCAGTTTTCCCAAGGGTAAATCCATGTCGTCATAAACTACCAAGATTGACTGGGGAGAAAGTTTGTACCAATCTACTAACGACCTAACCGACTGTCCAGAACGGTTCATATAGGTAAGGGGTTTGAGCAAACGAATTTTACTCCCACCAGGGACGTTTCCTTCTGCAAACAACCCATGAAAACGACGATTTTGTTGCCAGGATAACTGCCATAGATCGGCTAAGGCATCAACGGCTTCAAAACCTATATTATGTCTAGTTTTATCGTATTTTGATTCTGGGTTTCCCAACCCAACAATAAGTTGGGGAATTACCAATTGAGATGAATTTGACTTTTCTTGAGGCATTTACAGAAGATACAGGGGCTACTTTCCTAGTTTATTGGAAGAGGGTTTCTAAATAAACGCGAGCGCAGGAACGATAATTTTGAGCAGATGTTTCTGTCTTGCGATCGCTATTTTGCAACAAAAATAACGATAAGGCAGCAGCAAAAACGCGGTCTTGATCCCAATTAGGATGAGCTTCTAGATAATCTTTGAGAGATTCGTGTAATTCCTCGGGAATTTCTGCCAAGATGCTAATTTGGGTGTTCATTGATAAACTCAATTCTCCAGCAAGGTCGATCCTGAAAGACAAAATCGAAACTATAGATTTTTTGTACTACTAGTTTTTGACGTTCTGTTCGGAATTAGAAAGAAGGTCATTTATTTTGTAGTCGAATTATTTTCTTCTAAAAGGGGGTAGTCTTGTCAATGCTGAGAAATATTACAAACATCTTCAGCAAAAATAAATGTTTACGTAAAAATAGGCATTTGAAAGCCTTTTTTGTTACTTAAATTCATGAAAAAGTAGTATTAATTAACTGCCTAGAGAAAATCGAAGTATATTCCCCACTCAGATGTAAGTTGTTTATACACTCGTTCTTGCCTGTGGAAAAGTCTGGGTAAAATGTGGAAAACTTTCTCAATTGATGTGGAAACACTGGGGATTCTGTGGGGGAAAATTACTCTAAAAAATAAGAATTGCGAAATTGATAAATGTTAATATGGCGATTTTTAATTTGGTGAAATATGATCTTCTTTTTAGTGTTTAGTCAAAGGTAATAAGATCTCTACCTTAGTACCAGCTAGTGCATTGGAATGAATTGACAACGCTCCTCCATGTGCATCTACAATTCGTTTGACGATCGCCAGTCCCAATCCCGTACCCCCAGGTTTACCAGAACAAAATGGTTGAG
>CAZJTL010000243.1:0-6546 GCA_964548905.1 uncultured bacterium
ACTCCTGTGACCCTTTCTTTACTATTATCAGATCATCCCGCAGGGATGCAACGCCTTTTTGCCAATTAATTTTTCATCGATCGCATTGGTAACTTTGCTATAAATTGCACCATAGTTAGCAGCCATTTTCGCTAGTTCGGAAAATGTTTTTTCTAAATCTTGTTCGGCGGTAATTTCCCAAGCAGAAATTCTTTCAGTAATATAACGCTCAAATGCTTGTTTGAATGAATTATTAAAGGCTTCGCGTCGATCTTGACTGAGAAAATCTAAGAAACCTAAATCTGGCTGATAGCGAAGAAAATCTTCTTCAAAAGTGTTACCTAAATTGAGAACATATTCTCGAAATGAATTAGCTATCTCTTTTGCTTTACGATCGCGCGTATTTTTAATTTCATCGTCAAAGCGATCGCGGATATCATTTAATTGTTGAAATTCTGGTTCGACGGAATCGATTTTCTCTTTTAATTGTTCTACTCCTTCTGCTAAGAGAGGAAGACGACGTTCGATCGCTTCATGAGTTTGGTTGTAAGCTTGTTTTGCTAAAGTTCTAGCTTGACGAAATTCTGCGATCGCTCTTTCTTGAGTTAAAAAGGTATTCAAGGCTTTGGTAAATTCAGGAAAACCCGTTCCTTCTAAACTATCTTCTGGGTTTTTAATTCGTTTGCGTAATGCCATTAAGGAAGAAAGTTCAAATACTCTTTCGTTGTAGATATTTTGTCCGTCTACTTGGCAATAATCAGTTAAATTAGAACGAAAAACATGTCTAATTTTTTGATGCGCTTTTTCCAATTCTTCTAAATTATCTGGATCGACTAATTCCTTACGAATTTCATCCCAAGCATTAATTAAAAAGAAATTAGTTAAGCTTCTTCCTTTGATCTAGTTTTGTAGATAACGTTTTTCATCTAAAGTGCAAGGTTGAACTGCCCGAAAGACAAACAAAATGGCATGACAGTTATTAATATAGCCAAGAGATAATTTATTTCTTGCTTCCGTATCATTTAACCCAGGACTATCAATAATTTCGATGCCTTTTTCTAATAAAGGTAAAGGATATTCAACAACAGCGCGATCGACATCAGGAAAAGCTAATCGATCATTTTGTTCGAGTCGCTTTGCTTCATCTGGATCGATCATATAGCGCTGTTTAAAGGTTTCAAAATCTAATTGCTCATGAGCTTTATCGTTGTTAAAATAAACAGTGACTTTTTTTTCTGCACCATATTTCAAAACTGTCAGTAACGCCGTGCAAGGATTAACATCGCTAGGCAATAAATTCTCGCCAATAAGCGCATTAAGAAAAGTACTTTTACCTCGTTTCAAATCTCCCAATACTAATAGTCTAAATACGCCATTACGTAAGTTATTGCTAGCTACAGAAATATCTTCTATGCTGGTATTTAAAGATAGCTTACCCGAACCAGAATCTCCTGCCAGTTCGGATTGCGTTAAAGTTTCCACAATTTTGCTCAAAGAATTAGCAATTTCATGGCGAGTAATAGCTACTTTTTCTAAGTTGTTTAGAAAGGACATAATTTAAAGTCGATTGTTAATTGTTCATGGTTCATTGCTTATAGCTATCAGCCGTCAGCAATTAGCTGATAACTGATTCAGGCGATCGCGTGCCTGGGAAAAAGAGATCTAAAAATAGATTGAAATAATGATGAACGAAAGCGATCGCTAAAATTGGCGATAGATAAATTAACAGCCAAACTAATACTCCTGTTCTTGGCGATATACGTATGATGTGTTCAATTATTGATTGTTGTTGGTAACTAAATTATTGATATCGATCGCATCATACAAAAACTTTAAATTTAGTTATTGATAAGATTTCGATCGAAGTTATAACTATAATTTTGGGATTAATATTACTAAGTGATTCCCTATTCAAATTGCACAATATGCTTTTCCTTCTGCCTTTTCTCTACCTATCAATTAGATGTTGACCAGCTTATTACTTGTCGCCATCGGTTTCTTCTAGAAATAGTTTATAAGCGACGAAACCAACTATTGTTGCCATCAAACCATAGGTAAGCCACATACAGTCTAAATTCTAAAAACTAATTATCACAAATTTTATAATCTCTAATGTAGATCGTTCCCAAAATCTTTAACAAAATAACAGCTTTAGAATTAGACGAAACGTTTTGTGTATTTAAGATTGCTTGAAAATTTATTGAATAATTTACTGCTAGACTAAATTTAGAATCAACCAACAGCAAAGATGGATGCTTTAATCCTCAACATCAGTCCTACCATTGAGCTAACCGACAAGCAGTTTTATCAATTGTGTCAGAATAATCGGGAACTGCGATTAGAACGTACTGCTACAGGAGAATTGACGATTATGCCTCCGACTGGATGGAAAAGCGGAAATCGCAATTCTAAGCTTACTGCACAATTAGAAATTTGGGCAGATGCAGATGGTACGGGATTAGCTTTCGACTCTTCTACTGGTTTTAAACTTCCTAACGGTGCAGATCGTTCTCCTGATGCTGCTTGGGTAAAAAAAGCAAGAATAGAAGCGATCGATGCCGATCCTGACAAATTTTTGCCTTTAGCTCCCGATTTTGCTGTAGAATTACGTTCTGCCTCCGATAGTTTAGAAAGACTACAACAAAAAATGCAGGAGTATCGAGACTGTGGTGTCAGTTTGGGTTGGTTAATCGATCCTCAAAATCAACGAGTAGAAATTTATCGTCCAGGTAGAGAAGTTGAAATTCTAGCATCTCCTACCAACTTGTCTGGAGAAAATGTATTACCTGGATTTATACTCGATCTAAAGCAAATTTTGACTTTTCCCTAAGACTTCCTGCACTAATGTATTTCAAGCCGAAACTGCTGCTTGAGAAGTAAACTGTTGCGCTTTCGCTTCATTGGTGTCAGCAATGACTGCATTCCTGAGTTGTTCGCGCAGATCGGGCATAACGGCTAAAGCCCTTGTCCAGTCTGGAATTTGAGCGCCCGATGGATCGCAGAAATATTGCTCTCCCGCTTCGGAAATAACCTCAGCAAAAATTTCGGTAGTTACTTCTTCTTGATGGCGATCGTACTGTAAGTTATTGAAACGAGAATCGACGAAATATTGACGGGTATAATTTTGCGCTTCCCGACGATATTTGACGCGCAAAGCATGAAGATGATCTCTGGATAAAATTACATTTTCAGTTTCAGTTAATGTTCGCAGAATCGAGCGAAAGATATCTCTACACATTTTTCGCAATCCCTCATTATTAGATTTACCCAGAGATTGATGTTTGTGTTCAAAAATACCTAAGTCTGTTTGAGAAATTCTTTTTAAAGCAACGTTGCGATATACTTCTGCTAACAAACCAATTTCTAAACCCCAATTACCAGGAATGCGAGTATTGAGAGCAAGATCGTTGGTAAGAGCGAATTCACCAGACAGAGAGTAACGATAAGCGCTAAGGTAACGCAGATAGTCCTTGTTACCAAACATATCTGTCAATGCCGAGAGTAACGGATTGATAAAGAGACGAACCACTCTACCATTCAAATTGCGAGGATAGTCTCCTAAGCGGGCATAGTAAGCTTTATTAAAAGCAATCCCAAATTCTTTTTCCAAAAGGGGATAGAGAAGTTTGAGTGGATAGGAACGATCGTAGGTAGTAATATCGGCATCGTGAATGGCGATCGCTTCTGCTTCTAGAGTTGCTAACCCCAATCCCAACCAAACTGCTTTACCCTTGCCTTTAAATTTAAATAAATCTAAATCGCGATCGCGCAACCGATCTAAAATACTAATCACTCTTTTACCATTTTCCCAAATCACTAGAGTAGGTTGGAGTAAAGAATCAAAAAAGCCTACAGCTTGAGCATATTGTTGAGGGGTATCAGCATATAAGCTGACAATGATAGTTTTAATAAAAGAACAATCTCGCAGACAATCTCGAATTCTTGTTAGTGCTGGTCGTTCTAATTCTTCATACAAAGCTGGAATGATGACTGCGGTTGGCGATCGCTCGCTCAAACCAATCATTTGAGTTTCCAGTAAATCTAGATCGCAGCCAAAATCGTGAATAGTAGTAATTAACTCTTGCTTATAATCCATTTAGTTAAGACCATTAATTGTTTTAAAATTTAGCGATTGCTTTTTATTAATGATTATGAAGTAAAGATAAAAGCAATCTCGTCAGTATAGATACATTTACGACGAAAATCAAAAATTCAAACTCATGTCAGCAAGCGGAAAAGTTTATTTAGTGGGTGCGGGACCGGGAAATCCTGCTTATTTAACTTTACGAGGAAAACAATTACTTTCAGTAGCAGAAATATTAATTTATGATGCTTTAGTCGATCTGCAACTGTTGCAATTAGTACCTGCTGATTGCTTGCAAATTTGCGTAGGCAAAAGAGGCGGTCGAGTTAGTACTTCCCAAACCGAGATCGATCGACTACTGGTAAGCTATTGTTTACAAGGCAAACAGGTAATTAGACTCAAAAGTGGCGATCCTTTTATATTTGGTCGCGCTAACTCTGAGATTGAGGCTTTGACCGAAGCTGGTTGCGCCTATGAAGTCATTCCAGGTATTTCTTCAGCTACAGCAGCACCGTTACTAGCAGGCATTCCTCTCACCGATCGCCTAGTAAGTAGTTGTTTTGTCGTACTTAGCGCTCACGACCCAAAAATAATCGATTGGGAAGCAATAGCGAGGATCGATACTGTGGTAATTTTAATGGGAGGAAGTTCGCTAGAAGAAATAACTCAGCATTTGCTAAACTTTGGGCGATCGCCTGAAGAACCGATCGCGATTATTCGTAACTGCTCTCGCCCAGAACAACAAATTTGGTTCGGGACGCTGACAACTATAGTATCGCAAACCGCTAGTGTTTCCCTTTCTCCTGCTGTAATTGTAATTGGTAAAGTTGTGGAACTTGGTAAACAATTAGACAATCGACAAACAGTACTTCCCCTGCAAGGAAAAACCGTCTTGGTAACTCGTGCGGCGGAACAATCGAGTCAATTTACTAATCTCTTGCAACAACAAGGCGCAACGGCGATCGAAATGCCTGCTTTAGAAATTACTGTACCTTCAAGTTGGGAAGGATTAGATCGGGCGATCGCGGTTTTGCCAGATTTTGACTGGTTAATTCTCACTTCTGCCAATGCCGTCGAATATTTTTGCGATCGCCTAGCGAATTTGGGTAAGGATGTTCGCACTCTAGCAGGAGTAAAAATTGCTGTAGTCGGCAAAAAAACAGCAGCAACTCTCAAAAAATATCATCTCCAACCGGATTTTATTCCACCCAATTTTGTCGCCGATTCTTTAGTCGAAAACTTTCCAGAATCCTTACCAGGTAAAAAAATTCTCTTTCCTCGCGTGGAAACTGGTGGAAGAGAAATTCTGGTTCGAGAATTAACCAACAGTGGCGCAGAAGTAGTAGAAGTCGCCGCCTATCAATCCAAATGCCCCGATCGCATCGATCCAATTGCAGGAAAAGCGATTCAGCAAAGACAAATCGATATTATTACCTTTGCTAGTTCTAAAACCGTCCGTAATTTCGTCCAATTACTCGAACAATTATTAAAAGACGATCCCAATAATAATCTTCAATCCTTGCTCGATAATGTTTGTATCGCATCGATCGGTCCCCAAACCTCTCAAACCTGTCAAGAATTGCTAGGAAGAGTAGATTTAGAAGCTCAAGAATATACTTTAGAGGGATTAACTGAGGCGATCGTCAGCTATTACAAGGGGTTAGGGGTTAGGGATTAGGGGTTAGGGATTAGAAAGGGTGTAGGGTGTAGGATGTAGGGCATAGGGGAAAGCAGGAAGCACCAATCTCATTAACCCGTCAGCGATTGAAATCGCTGCCTAATATACAAAGTCGTCTAAACACGACTAAATAAGGGTTTTAGTCCATTAAAATGGACTTAATCTATTAGACGGAGAATGAATTCTCCGTCGGTTATTGCAACTGCTCGACCTAGAATTCTAGTCCTCTTTAGAGGACTTTAGCTTTGAGACAGGGATTTTAATCCCTGGCTGGCTAGCTTTAAAACCTTCTGCCTTCTGAGATACTCGCCAGCTTAGTACCAGTCTGTACCCGCCATAAATTAGCATAGATACCATTTTTGGCTAGCAATTGTTCGTGAGTTCCTTTTTCGACAATTTTGCCGTATTCCATAACGTAAATACAATCGGCGTTACGAATGGTAGAAAGACGATGGGCGATCGCAATCGTGGTTCGATTTTGGGTGATTTTTTCTAAGGATTTAGCAATAGCCGCCTCGGTTTCATTATCAACGGCAGAAGTAGCTTCATCAAGGATGAGAATGGGAGGATTTTTTAAGACAGCACGGGCGATCGCGATTCTTTGTCTCTGTCCACCAGATAATTTTTGCCCCCTCTCACCCACAACTGTATCGTACTGCTGAGGTAATTGCATAATAAACTCATGGGCTTCAGCAACTTTAGCTGCATTGATGATGTGGTTTATATTCGCATCTGGATTGCCATAAGCAATATTAGACCTCTTGCAAAAGTAGCTAACGATCGCCATAATTTAGCCCAAATCGCT
>CAZJTL010000244.1:0-6448 GCA_964548905.1 uncultured bacterium
ACATTATTTGCTGCACCTTTATTTCTCAAAGAATGGTCGGGACGTGCCTGGTTGCCAGAGAATGAGCAGATAAACGATCGCCTGCGTTTGGAAAGAATTATCAGAGATTTACTAGCAAGAACTGGAGAAAGAGTATACTTGTGCCACAGCGATTTAGGTGTTAATGGTACCGAACAAATGGGTCCATTATTAGCCTTGGTTCACGCTTCAAGGCAATTTGTAGTAGACAAAGCTGAAATTGTTTAACTTCGAGCGATTAAAATAATTATCTGCGCGGCAGCTCAAAATTATTTTCTTGCTTTATTTGGATAGAATACTGTATAATAGTGAATTGTGAGTATCGGGGCGTAGCGCAGCTTGGTAGCGCACTACTTTGGGGTAGTAGGGGTCGTGGGTTCAAATCCCGCCGCTCCGATACATCCCTTCGGGGATATATCAGTAGCTTTAGCCTTCTCACCGAGCTAGCGCTTCATTGCTTGCACTCAATATACACTCAAATAACGACGTAACGCATTGAGACTAGAGACTAAAAAGGAGCTTCTTAGTCTTCTTTCTCTTCGATTAATTCTGCTCCAAAGTCTGTCTCAATTTGAGAAACGCTATATCTAAAAGTTAAGGACGGCTTTTTGTAGTAAATTGAGTTTTGGCTGTCCGAAACAAAAAAATGAATAGCGAATCTACTCTCATAGAACAAGCCAGAATATTAGATCCTGTTGCTGATAAGGATTGGGTTGGAGATCTTTTAATTGTCGATGACAAAATCGAAAGTCTAGAGACATTTTCTACAACAGATTTTCCCGAACCTACTAACGTAATTGACGCTAGAGGTTTAGTCCTCGCGCCTGGATTAGTCGATCTCTATAGCCATAGTGGTGAACCTGGTAACGAAGATAGAGAAACTCTGGCAACTTTAGCAGCAGCAGCAGCAGCAGCAGGATTTACTCGGATTGCTATCTTACCCGATACCAAACCAGCCATCGATCATCCTGCGGTAATAGAATTTTTGCAGCAACAAGGACAAAAAATACAAGTTAAATTAAAACCTTTTCCTCATCTCTATTACTGGGGAGCTTTTACCAGTAGCATTGAAGGCAAACAGATGACGGAATTAGCCGAATTAGCACCCCAAATAATTGGTTTTGCTGATAGTTATCCCGTAGAGAATTTAGGCTTACTCAGACAATTATTAGAATATGCTAAACCTCTCCAGAAAATAATTGCTTTAGCCGTTAGTAATCATGATTTGAGAGGCGATGGAGTCATCAGAGAAGGTGCTAATTCAATCCGTTTTGGATTACCTGGAAACCCTGCTATTTCAGAAGCAGTAGCGATCGCCTCCGTTCTTGAATTAGTAGCTGCGATCGATACACCAGTACATTTGATGCGAGTTTCTACTCGTCGTGGAGTAGAGTTAATTACCGATGCTAAAGCGCGTGGAATTCCAGTTACAGCAAGTACTACTTGGATGCATTTGTTATTGAGTACAGACGCGATCGATCTTTATAATCCCAATTTGCGATTAGAACCTCCTTTAGGCAATCCTAGCGATGTTGAAGCGCTCAGACAAGCAGTCAAACAAGGAGTAATCGACGCGATCGCTGTCGATCATAGCCCCTATACCTACGAAGAAAAAACCTTAGCTTTTGCTGAAGCACCTCCAGGCGCGATCGGCTTAGAATTAGTTTTACCATTACTTTGGCAAAACTTCGTTGCTACAGGAGAGTGGACAGCTTTAGAGTTATGGCAAGCATTATCAACTAAACCACAATTTTGCTGGCAACAACAACCATTATCCCTCGCTTCAGGGCAAAAAGCAGAATTAATTTTATTCGATCCCAATCTCACTTGGACAGTCGAGCAAAAAACCCTTAAATCTCTGTCCAGTAATACTCCTTGGTTGGGTAAGCAAATAACTGGACGTGTTTTACAAATTTGGAATAGTTAGGCAAATATTTTAAATCTGGCTGTCTTCGACAAATTATGTCAAATTGGTATCGCTAAGAATCGAATAAGAATCGAAATCGATCCCAATGACTGACACAAATAAGCTAAACTCCGCTTCTGCTCGACTTATTCACTTCGATCGCTCGAATCTAAGCTCGCTCGCTCGATTTAAATATCTGTTGCAGAAGTCTTTCGTCAAGATAATTAAAGCACTTAAGTTTACTTTCAAGAGCTTACTATTAGCTGTATCGAGTAGGATAAAAAAGTTTTTATTAGGTGTTGGCTTGGGTTTGGCGATTTCCTCGATCGTCTATTTGTTTGGGGTATTTCTTTACCGCGACTATTCGCCAATTTATCTATCTTCTTTGAATCCTCTCAAGGCGATCGCCTCTTTTGCCATCGGTTCGGGTTTCTTGAGTGTCATCATCGGTGAATCTTTTCTCAAAAAACTAATAAACGATTTAGAAAAAGTTATCGACAAATTTTTTTATTGATTCTTTGACCAGATATAATCAGCAGGCGATCGCCCTTGTTGCGTTTCCCTCTTGACAATATCACTGAGCAAGACAGATTTTTGTTCAAAAGACTTTCCTTGTAAACGACGTGCCACGCGATCGGGGATACCATAGTCGTAAATGATATGACCTACTCCTGCTAAGACAATTTGGCGATCGCGAAGATTTTTTTGAGCGAATTTGGCGATCGTTTCTGCCATTGTTTCATCCCATAAAACTTGGGTGGTAAAGAAATCATCAAAATCATTGCTATTGCCATGCGCGCCATGCATGTGCTGTTGATAAACTGCCTGCAACATCTGACGATAATCTCGATTGTCAGTGCGAATTTCCGAGATGGGGGGAATTTGCTTGAGTTCGTCTTTAGTCAGACTGTCTAAACCTTCGGTACTAACTTTGGTAGTTATTTCCACAGGAGTATTTAAAGCTAACAAGGAAAGACGATTCGCTTTGGCAAATTGCAAAATGGGAGCATAATATTGCCAATCAAAACCCCAACGTTCTTCATACTCGCTTTGTTCTTTTAATTGCCGATCGTTAATTGCTCCAGCGATATATTTATCTAATACCGACTGAAAAGGACGCTGGAACATTTCCATGGCGATCGCCATTCGGGGATTTTTTTGATGAAGCGCTTTGATAATCTCCAACTGTGCTTGATGATCTTCAGGACTATCATGAGTTTCTCCGAGATAAATAATATCAGCCTTAGCAAGTTCAGCAATAATTTCTTTCTGGGTATAGTTTTTAGTTGTCTCTTGAGAATTCGCCTGCTGAACTAAATAGACTGAGGTAGTACAGAGCAAAATTACGCTAACAAACCAAGCAAAAAATTTAGCTAATTTGTTATCTCTCATTGGCAATAGTTTAAAATCAGGGAGCAGAAATAATAAGGAAATTATAGCTAAGCTACCTGAGTACGTAACCAACTCCTCGAACCGTATGTAACAAACGTTTTGGGTTGCTTGTCTCTAACTTGATCCGTAAGGCACGAATATAGACTTCGATAATATTTGACTCACCCATAAAGTCATAGCCCCAAACTGCTTCGAGAATGCGATCGCGAGTAAGTACCTGACGGGGATGGCGAAGTAGGAATTCCAACAAATCGAATTCTTTGGCAGTTAGTTCAATTAGTTGGTTGCCTCGATAAACTTCGCGGGCAAGAGAATTCAAATTCAAGTCTTCAAACACTAATATATTTGTCTCTTCAGGATGAGTGCGACGTAAGCGGACTTTCACTCTTGCCAAAAGTTCTTCTATGCTAAAAGGCTTGATTACATAATCATCGGCTCCAGCATTAAATCCAGCAACGCGATCTGGTATTTCATCTTTCGCCGTTAACATAACGATCGGAACTTGAATACCTGTTTTTCTCAGTCGCAAACACAAGTCTAGTCCTGAAATGCCAGGAAGCATCCAGTCTAAAATTAATAAATCGGGTTGAAGATCGCGAGTCATCGTCAATCCATCCATTCCATTCGAGGCAACGATCGCGTGATATCCTTCCAAACTGAGTTCTGCGGCAATAAATTCAGCTAATTTGGGATCATCTTCTACTATGAGAATGTGCTCGCTCATAAATGCTTTTGCCAAATTGGTAAAGTAATTGTAAATATACTACCCTTCCCCAGTTTGGAGCGAAGAGTAATTCGACCATCCATTGCTTCAATCAGACTTTTAGCGATCGCCAAACCCAATCCCGTACCATCTCTAGAACGGGTTCTAGATTCATCCACTCGATAAAATCTCTCAAAGATACGCTGTTGATGATTCAGGGAAATACCAATACCGCGATCGCGCACGTGAATAATTGCCGATCGAGCATTTTTTTCTAGAATGATATCGATCGGTTGAGTTGGGTCGGAATATTTAATCGCATTATCCACTAAATTAATTAATACTTGCTGTAGGCGATCTTGGTCGGCACAAGTAACCACATCTTCATCGGTTGCCAGCACATTAATTTGGCGATTGCTGACTTTCTGGCTCATTGCTGCCACTTCTACTACAAGGGTATTTAACATAATCGGCGCACTCCGAAAGTGCAGATTGCCACTATCTACTCGTGCTAAATCGAGCAAATCTTCCAACATACGAATGGTTCGTTCGGTTTCTGCTGTTGCCGTTTCTAATGCCTGTTGTTGATAAGCACTCAAATTCGTACTTCTTCGCAGCAGACTTTGCAGATAACCAACCACAATAGTAAGAGGAGTGCGTAATTCGTGGGAAACATTGCCGACGAACTGACGTTGTTGTTCCCAAGCACCCGATAGTCGAAACAACATCTCGTTAAAAGCTTGTGCCAGTCCTAAAATCTCACCTGGTGCTTGATGCAATTGCAGTTTGGCTGCACTCAAATCATCGGCAGAAACAGCACTGGCAACTTTACTCATCTGTTCTAGGGGCTGCATGGCTTTGCGAATTCGTTGAGAAATTACCACAGTTAAAATCGCGATCGTCACCATACTAATCAATAACAATTGCCACAAGCCAGTATTTAACTTCTGCAAATCTGCTGTAATGTCTTGAGAGAGATACAACTTACCCAATGGTTTGCCTTGGACTGTAAGAAGATTGCCACACAAGACAATATCTCGATCACCAAAGCGGACTACTTGCGGGGTTTTTGGTACTTCAGCCAGAGATTTGATAGCTTCGATCTCAGACAAAAAACTATCGATATTCGCAGACTGTGCTAAAAGTTGACCATGAGAATTTTCGACCCAGATTACTAATCCTGGGGTGGAGACTCTTTTGATAGTTTGTTTTAAACCAGTTTCAAGCGATTTCTCCTGAGAGTAAACCTCATATTGTTCGGGAAAACGCATAGCGATATATTCTAGAGTTTGCTTGTGTGCAGTCACTAGATTTTGCTCCATTTGCCAGCCAGCCCAAACCGCCACACTACCTAGTCCTAAAATCGAGATAGCTAGCAGTTCTAAAGTCAGACGGAACTGAAGCGAGGTAGTGGAAATTCGTTTGCCCCAGATAAAATCGATCGCGGCTCGAAAATAGTGACTTGGCTTCATTGGTTCAAAGGATTAAAAGTTTTTTGCCGTGCCTAGTATGGGATCGAACTCAAATCTTTGTTTGTAGTTAGTTTCACCATACAAATTAAAGCTAATTGTCGGTTCATTGGAGATCGCTTCGACATGGTGAATGACATCGGGCATTAAGCAGAGAATATCACCAGGAGTAAGCAGGCGATCGCCGACTGATTCGATGCGTGAAGCGTAGCTATCCCGAAGGGAATCGGGAAATTCCGATGTTGGCGATCGCTTCCAAAAGGTATTTTTCTCTTCTCCACTCAGCAGCGCTACCAAACCCCAGCAGCCATGATTGTGAATTGGTGAAGTCATACCAGGTTTCCAAGCGACTAGCTGTACTGTTAGAGGAAAAAATGGTTCGTCATACAGAGTTAAGACTTCCCACCCAGTTTCGGGATTAGGATCGAGTGCGGGTATTTGCAGCCAGGAAGAACTGATTAATAATTTGCGTACCAGAGGACGAATTGCTTGTAGTCGCAAACGATCGTCGCTAACGCGATCTAAAATATCTTCGAGATCGGTTAAAAAGCGATAGAGTCGATAGGGATGGGATAATTCTTCAGTTCGATCGACCTCACAAGCCAAGCATTGTCCATCATTGGTTACGAACCAGTCTTTTCCTGTCATAGTTACTCAATTTATTACTTAAATCGCCACACGCTCTAAAAATTAAGTTCGGTATTGACGAGATTGGTTGGTGCTGTCTAATCTCTATTCTATGAGCAAGATTTGTTATGAATATGATTCGCTGCTGATGCCAAGATGAATTTTTGCTGAAATATCTACTATCAGAAGACTGGCGATCGAGTAAATGTAAAATGCTTGCTTTAAAGCTTTTTGTAATCCGCGTTGCTCAGCTTACTGCTGGGCTGTCGGTAGGGCGTAGCCGCAAGGTTATCAGTTGGGCGATACAAAACTTAATCTAAAATCAGCTTGACC
>CAZJTL010000245.1:0-2587 GCA_964548905.1 uncultured bacterium
ACGATCGTAGCTCGTAGATTCTTTGTCATTAAAAGTTCTCCTCATAAAGTCATCGTTCTCGACTGCGATAATACTCTTTGGCGAGGTGTTTGTGGGGAAGTAGGTGCAGATGGAGTTGAAATTGATGCCGCTCACAAAAAGTTTCAACAGCTACTAGTCAAGCAACAAGAAGCAGGGATGTTGCTGTGTCTGTGTAGTAAAAATATTGAAGAAGACGCGATCGAAGTCTTTAAGAAGCGTCAAGACATGCCTCTTAAGCTCGATCGTTTAGTTTCTTGGCGGATTAACTGGCTACCCAAATCGGAAAATCTGAAATCTCTAGCACAAGAATTAAATTTAGGTATCGATAGCTTTATTTTTATCGATGACAATCCTGTTGAATGCGCTGAGGTAGCTGCTAACTGTCCAGAAGTATTAACTCTACAAATTCCACAGCAACCAGCAGAAATTGAGCGCTTTATCAGCCATACTTGGGTATTCGATCGCCTGAAAGTTACCAAAGAAGACAAAAAACGTACCCAACAATATCAAGAAAACGTCCAACGCGAACGTCTGCGTCAAGATTCTCTTACCTTCCAAGATTTCTTAGCAGGGTTGCAACTAGAAATTGACATCCAAGAATTAACTAGCGATCGCCTCACCAGAGCTTCTCAACTGACACAGCGTACCAATCAGTTTAATCTGACTACGATTAGGCGCTCTGAGGTTGAAATTCAACAACTGTGTGATGCAGGACAATTATCTGCTTTAACGGTGGAAGTAAAAGACCGTTTTGGCGATTACGGATTGGTGGGATTGGTGTTGTATGCTCAAACAGCAGAGGCGATCGCCGTAGATACTTTCCTGCTAAGCTGTCGAGTATTGGGTCGAGGTGTGGAACATCAAATGCTAGCAACGCTGGGTAAAATTGCTAGCGATCGCGGTCTTAACTACGTAGAAGTTAACTATATCCCTACTCAAAAAAATCAACCAGCACTTGATTTTGTCACCAGTGTTGGCGCACAATTCCAACAGCAGCAAGAGAAAGGCTATATTTACCAATTCCCTACTGATTACGTTGCTAAGTTAGTTTATAATCCAAACTCTATCAAGGGAGCAGGGAGCAGGGAGCAGGGAGTAGAAAGCGGAGGAAGCGGAGGAAGCGGAGGGAGCAGGGAGCAGGGAGTAGGGAGTGAATCTAAATCAGAAATTCAAGATAAGACAGAAACTAAGCTCAAATCGAAATCTGAACTATTTAAGCGAATTTATAATGACTTATCTGACCCAAAACAGATAATTGAGCTAATTAAATCCCAAAATCAACGCGATACAGCAGAAATAAGCAATTTAGTTTTGCCTCGCAATCCTCTAGAACAGGAATTAGTCAAAATTTGGGAAGATGTTCTAGCTATTCACCCGATCGGCATTGAAGATAACTTCTTCGATTTAGCTGGCGATTCTATTAAAGCAGCAATTTTTATTAATAAGCTGCAAGAGCGTACTGGAGAAATATTTCAATTGGTAATGCTCTTTAATCGCCAAACAATCGCCGAAATTGCCGATTATCTCCAGCAAAAATATCCAGAATCCGTAGCCAAAATAATCGGCGTTGAATACAAACAGACTACTGATAAGCAACAGTCCAGCAAAAAGATTGACGCAGATCGAGTAGCTCAATTCCGAGAAATGTTACCATCCCTGGCACCTTATCGATCGCCCAAACAAAGCAAAAACCGCCCCATGGTCTTTGTTCTCTCGCCACCGAGAGCAGGTTCGACTCTATTTCGCGTAATGCTGAGCGGACATCCCCAATTGTTTGCCCCTCCAGAGTTGCATTTGCTCTATTTCAATACTCTCAAAGAACGCCAAGAATATCTTTCTGGAGAGCGTAGTTTTTGGTGTGAAGGGAATATTCGGGCAATTATGGAGATTAAAGGCTGCACTGTAGAAGAAGCACAAAGCCTAATGCAAGAATTGACACAGCAGCAACTAGACCTCAAACAATATTACAGCCTAATGCAAGAATGGTTGGGCGATCGCCTGTTGGTTGATAAAACCCCTGACTATTCTCTCGATTTAGAAACGCTCAAACGTGCTGAGGAAGACTTTGAGAATGTTCGCTATATCCATCTATCGCGCCATCCCTATGGAATGATCCGTTCCTTTGAAGAGGCTAAACTCGATCAAATTTTGTTTAATCGCCTGGGAATTAATAGCGAACTTCCCTATAATTGTCGGGAAGTAGGGGAAATGGTTTGGCTAATTAACGAACAGAACATTGCTAAATTTTTAAAAACTATTCCCTTGGAACGTCAGTATCAAGTGAGATTTGAAGACTTAGTTAGTCAACCTCAAGCAGAATTAGTAGGAATTTGTCAATTTCTGGGACTAGATTTTCAACCAGAAATGCTCCAACTCTACCAAGAGAAAAACAGAAGAATGACCGATGGACTTCGCGCTGACTCCAGAATGCTAGGCGATATGAAATTCCACCGTCACCAAGGTATTGATGCTAAAGTTGCAGAAAAATGGCGGGAAAATTACCATGTTGATTTTCTTGGAGATGTCACCTGGGAAGTTGCCAAATATTTTAATTACGAACCGATCG
>CAZJTL010000245.1:2687-6410 GCA_964548905.1 uncultured bacterium
CTGAGAACTTGCTTCCAAGTTGTTGATGAGCAACCAGTTCAAGTAATTTCTAAGAAAGTAATTTTAGATTGTCAACTCATCGATCTCAGACAAAAACCGACAGAAATTCAAAGTTTAATTGCTGGTGAAATTAAAACACCCTTCGATTTAACCAAAGCTCCCTTACTGAGAGTCAAACTATTTCGGATTGCTGATGACGAGTATATTCTGCTCAGAGTAGCACATCACATCGTTTTTGATGGTTGGTCTACTCGTCTCTTCTTCCAAGAATTAGTCACCCTGTATGATGCTTTTGCTACTGGTAAGTCCTCGCCACTGAGCGAACTACCGATGCAATACGGCGACTATGTAATTTGGCAAAATCAATGGTTAGCCAGCCAAGTAGCACAAACTCAGATTGAATACTGGCAAAAACAATTAGCTGGTAACGTTCCTGTCTTACGTTTACCTACAGATAAGCAACGATCGGGTTTTGTCACATCCAAAGGTGTGCGTCAGTCGCGAGAATTACCCCAACAGCTTACCCAGGCGATCGAAAATTTAAGCCGCAAACACAGAGTCACTTCTTTTATGACTTTGTTAGCAGCTTTTAACATCTTTCTCAATCGTTATACAGGACAAGAAGATTTAATTCTCTGCTCTCCTGTAGCTTGTCGCAACCGAGTAGAAGCAGAACAATTAATAGGCTATTTCAATAATCTGGTTGTATTGCGGACAGATTTAGCTGGTAATCCTAGTTTTGCTGAGGCGATCGCTAGAGTACGTCAGTTAGCTTCAGCAGCATTCGAGCATCAAGATTTACCTTTCCAAAAACTGACCGAATTTCCCAACTTAGCACGCACTCCTTTGACTCGCTGCATGTTTGCAATGCAGGGTAATCTCAACCAACCTCCAGAGATGACTACCTTAGCGGTTAGCGCTTACGAGGTTCGTAAAGAAACAGCAGATTTCGATCTATCTTTATTTGTCGAACCAAAACAAGACAAGTTACTAGCAACCTTTGAGTATAAAACCGATTTATTTAGTGATGAAGCGATCGAGCAAATGCTAGAGAAGTTTCAAACTATACTGGAGAGTTTAGTTAAGGAGCCAGATCGCGCGATCGCTTTCCTTCCCGTTTTAGCTTCACCCCAAACCGCTCTAGCTACCGAACCAACTTTAGCTAAAGCTTCAACCAATGGCAAAGTCAAAACTTTGCTAGCTCCCAGAGACGAACTGGAAATCGAGCTCAAGCAGATTTGGGAGAAGGTTTTAAATATTGACGCGATCGATCTAGAAGATGATTTCTTTGGACTAGGCGGACACTCCATGCTAGCAGTGCGTCTATTTACTGAGATTGAGAAAACTTTCAACAAAAAATTACCTCTGGCTACTCTCTTGCAAGCACCAACGATCGCACAGTTAGCTAAGAAAATTCGGAACGAAGCAAAAACCCTCACTCTCTCCTCATTAGTTCCGATTAAGCCTAGCGGTACCAAATCACCTCTATTTTTAATTCACGCCAGGGGTACGAGTGTGCTATTGTATCGAGATTTAGCATATAACCTCGATCCCGATCGACCAGTATACGGACTACAACCAAAAGGAATGAGAGAAGGCGAAGAGCCATTGACAACAATTGAAGATATGGCGGCTCATTACATCAGAGAGATTCAAACCATTCAACCACAAGGCCCCTATCAATTGGGAGGATATTCCTTTGGTGGTAATGTGGCGATCGAAATGGCACAACAATTACACCAACAAGGACAAGAAGTATCTCTACTAGTCTTATTCGACTGTCGTGGACCTAATTGTTACGTGCGATCGCCTTTGTCGCAACGTCTCTTAATTCACTTCAAGAACTTAGTTGAAAAGAAACACGTTTATGTGCTAGAAAGAGCGCAAGATTGGAAACGATGGTTGGGTGATGAATTAAAATTTACAGGGCAAAGAGTTGCCATCAAAGCGTTTGATAGCTTAGGTTTATCTTTACCTCTAACTTTGCGTAACTTCACGATCGAAGAGTTGAACCTAGAAGCCTCAAAAAATTACCAACCCAAATTCTATCCTGGTAAATTGATCCTAATGCGAACAATGCAATGGCTTGGTGGTGTTGGTTGTGAAATTGACGAGCAAATGGGTTGGGGAAAACTAGCAGGAGGTGGTGTCGAGGTTTATGATGTCCCAGGTCATCATCTGTCTATGTTTGAGCAACCTCACGTCAAGAGATTAGCAGAAACATTAAGATATTGTCTGCACAAGGCTCAAGCTAGTCTTTAGTTTGTCGCTATGTGTATGCAGGGTGGGGTTGAAATAGTTGTCGATCTAGTTCAATGCGCTTGAGTAAACCCAAGAATGTCAGTACTTTGCGCTCATAGCTTGATAAAAAGTAAAGGTTATCATATAACTTCCGAAGTTGATTAATATCGCCGCTCTCATACACTTCAGTAAACTCAGCTAATTGTCTTTTGCGCTTGGAAGCCAATCCCGCAAAAGCACCAGTACCGTGATATCTCCTAATCCATTTTCTTGTCCAACTTTCAAAATCGCAACAATCAAAATGAAGTAATTGAGCTTGAGAAAACTTCTTTGCCTTTAGCTTTTGTTTTTCTGAAGCAATGGGATAGTGAATGTCTACACTTTTAATATTTACATTAGTACGAATTGCTGATTTACCATAACGGTGCGCTCTGAAGTAATCACCTCCTTGAAATACTCTTTTACAACCGAAAAAATAGGCAAGATATTTCTGCCATGGCACATCTAGCTGTTTAAATAAAGTAACTTCTTCAAACAAACTTTCGTATTGCTCTTTTTCAGAGACAGTTTCTAATGGCTTAATTATTAATACATCTATATCTTGTCTAACTTTAGAGAGTAAAACATCTAAAGATTCATCCACATAAATAAGTTCGTCGCTGTCGATATGGATAAGCCAATCATATCCATCGTTTTGTGCCAATTGGAAAGCATGGTTGGCATTCAGAATTTGTCGATAATCAAGAAATTTAAGATCTAAGTTTAGTTTTGGTGCATCAATCTTAGCCCAATACTCTGATAGTTCTAATTTTTCAGCCAGATTAGTCCAATGTTCTGAGCCACATTTTATGCATGTAACTTTCTGATAGTTAGCCAAAGCCTCGATACAGACATCATTGGGCTCGTCAAAAAAAAGATATATATGACTAACACCTATATTAAGATGATAGTTAACAAACATCAACGTCTCACGAAGAGGGGCTTTTAATGTTGTGGCTATAGACGCGGTTTGTACCATAATTCCTCACTGTAACTCTTAAGGCTAGTGCATTTGCACATTAAGTATTAAAAGGTTAAATAGCGCTTTTACTCCTTAGACAAGATTTTACAAGATTCTTTACAAGAGTTGTCAGGACATTGTTATACATTAAAACAACTTTTTTCTGGAGATTCCAATCGAGCAACTTTTGTCAAGTACAATTTATACTGAATTTGGATAAGCTTATTTTGCAATTATCTTTTCGTATTGAGAGAAAATTTTAATAGACGAAACGATTGTCATTGTTTCTCTCATCCCTGCTATAATAAACACTAAAAATAAAGAAAATACTCTTCTACTCAGTGAAAAATACCAAATCATCCTACTGAATAGGTATTGACCAAAGCAGGCTTTGTCTGTTTTAGATCGAACAATTAGAGGAAATTAGATTGAGGCATTAAAATTGTCTGATTCAACATCTTCAAAAACAGGATAAAGATGCT
>CAZJTL010000246.1:0-6371 GCA_964548905.1 uncultured bacterium
GGCAATTATTGCCCGTGAAATGGGAATTCCTGCGATCGTCGGTTGTGGTGATGCTACTGTTAATATTGAACCTGGGCAAGAGGTAACTGTATCTTGTGCAGAAGGGGAAGAAGGGAAAGTTTATGCAGGTAAAATTCCTTTTGAAATAAAAGAAACTCAATTGGATAATTTACCCCGTACCCGCACCCAAATTTTGATGAATGTGGGCAATCCAGATGAAGCCTTAAGTTTAGCTTCTCTTCCTTGTGATGGGGTAGGTTTAGCCAGATTAGAGTTTATCATCGCCAATCAAATTAAAGCTCATCCTTTGGCGTTAATGCATTTTAAGGAAATAGAAGACGTTCCTGCTAAATATGAAATTGCCAAATTAACTGCCCTTTATCCTCACAAACCCGACTTCTTTGTCGATCGCCTGTCTCAAGGAATTGGCGCGATCGCCGCCGCTTTTTATCCCAAACCAGTCATTGTGCGTTTGTCTGATTTCAAGAGTAACGAATACGCTAATCTTCTGGGAGGAAGACAATTTGAACCCAAAGAAGAAAACCCGATGATAGGTTGGCGCGGTGCATCTCGCTACTACGATGAAAAATATCGCGATGCTTTTGCTTTAGAGTGTAAGGCATTTAAACGAGTCAGAGAAGAAATGGGATTGACTAATGTGATTCCTATGGTTCCTTTCTGTCGTACTCCCGAAGAAGGACGCAAAGTCTTAGCAGAAATGGAAAAACACGGACTCAAACGAGGCGAAAATGGCTTGCAAGTTTATGTAATGTGTGAAGTTCCCAGTAACGTTATTTTGGCAGATCGATTTAGCGAAATCTTTGATGGTTTTTCGATCGGCTCTAACGATCTAACTCAGTTAACATTAGGATTAGACCGCGATTCGGCTTTAGTTGCCCATATCTTTGACGAACGCAACGAAGCGGTTAAAGACATGGTGCGAATGGTAATTGAAAAAGCCAAACAAAACGGTCGTAAGATTGGTATTTGTGGACAAGCACCCAGTGACTATCCAGAATTCGCCCGTTTTCTGGTTGAATTGGGGATTGATTCTATGAGTTTGAATCCTGATTCGGTTTTGAAGACTATGCTAGATATTGCCAAAGTTGAAGGATCTTGACCAGTCCTTCGGCTAAGGCAGAAGGCAGAGGGCAGAAGGCAGAAGGTTTTTAAGTCTGAAGTCTAAAGTCTAAAGTAAGCAAGTTTTCTTACTTGCTCGGAGGCGGAGTTTCTCCGACTCCGCACTTGCTACTTGCTACTTGCTACTCATTACTCATTATTTCTCCCCCTTGTCCCCTTGTCTACCCGTCTCCGAGTCTCCCTATGCCCTGACAGCCAAAGTTTTAAGCTGTTGCTCGGCAGCTACAAAATCGTCACCCAAACAGATGCCTAAACCTCTAGCAGTCTTAACTAATGTGTCTTGGGGATCTACTGCACGATAATCTTTGATAGCTTCGGCAATAGGAACGCTCACTACCTGACGATTTTGCCAAGTCACCATGCGATCGTATTGTTCTTGGGCAATTAATTCAACTGCTGCGACACCAAAAGCAGAACCGAGAATGCGATCGAGCGGAGATGGTATACCGCCTCTTTGCGTATGTCCTAACACTGTCACCCTAGTTTCTGCACCACTAGCTTGAGTGATCGAGTCTGCTAAATATTGACCGATACCACCTAAGCGACAATCACCGAATTGCCCCATTTGCTTAATCGAATCTCCAGATTCAGTGCAAACTGCTTCAGAAATCACCGCGATCGAGTAGTGTTGACCCATTGCCTGACGTTTTTTGATGTGCAAGCAGACATTCTCTAATTTATAGGGAATTTCGGGAAGGAGAATAACATGAGCGCCGCCAGCAATGCCTGCATTGAGAGCAATATGTCCTGCATCTCTGCCCATTACTTCGACAATCATGACGCGGTTATGACTTGCTGCTGTAAAGTGCAGGCGATCGATCGCTTCTGTGGCAATATTTACCGCCGTATCAAAGCCGATCGAGCGTTCGGTAATACCAACATCGTTGTCAATGGTTTTGGGAATGCCAACTAAGTTC
Organism: uncultured bacterium; assembly: GCA_964548905.1. Taxonomy (GTDB): domain Bacteria; phylum Cyanobacteriota; class Cyanobacteriia; order Cyanobacteriales; family Xenococcaceae; genus CAZJTL01. Next base: position 2,058 of record CAZJTL010000246.1, read on the forward strand.
ATACCACCTTTTTGAGCCAGTTGCCGCAAGATTGCCAAACTCCCATCTCCACCAATGCCAATCAGCGCATCTAGCTTAAGTTGATGATAGCCATCAATAATTTCCTCAGAGCGATCGAGTACTGTTCCGTCAGGCATGGGAAAGGCAAAAGGATCGCCTTTATTGGTCGTTCCTAAGATCGTCCCTCCCATCATCAAAATCGGTTCGACCTTATTCATGTACAAATGCATCGCTTGGGGCGGATGACTCATCAATCCTTGCGTTGCTTTGCAAATACCTAATACTTCCCAGCCATGACTGCCGATCGCGCAGTGGGTAGCAGCGCGAATTACTGCATTTAAACCAGCGCAGTCTCCCCCACTTGTTAAAATACCAATTCTTTTTTTATTTCCCATCTCTAGCGCTTAGATTTCTATAATCCACTTAATTTACTTCACTGCATCTATTCTTCTGTAATTTGGGATCGAGAGCGCGAGTGTTAATTAATTCTTCCAATCTTGATTCGCTGTTAATTTCCTCTACCGATGGACAATCCCCTGTGTTTGCTCCAATTCCAATTCTATTGAGTTTTTTATAGCAACTTTAATATTTATTAACTTCATGAAAATCGTAAAAAGACTCATCAAATCTTGGTTGATTTTTCATGATAAATTTAATTTTTTTTTGAGCAATAAAAATAACAATAAAGGAACTACAAAAAAGTTTAACTTTCTTGGTTCTTTAGTTAATTTTTGAATAAATTATGCTCAGTAATTTTACGGTTATGGAACGCTCTCTAGTATTTATAGCTTCTCTAGTTGTTGGTCAAAGTTTAATCATTTCTGCGGCAAAAGCGGATGAACCAATTATTGATGCTTCATCTACTAGTATCTCTTCAGCTACTGCCAGATCGAAACCAGTTACACCGATTAAAAAATCAAATTTTAATAGTGCTGGACTACTAGCGATTGATAGCTTAAATCAGCAACCAAAACAGTTAGGAGTAGTAACTCAAACTGGTGCGATCTCTAGTGCAATCTCTAATTCTTTTGTCAGATCGGAGTCCCTTAGCGATATTAAATTTTTGAGTGAACCTACATTTTCAAATCCTCTTGAATGTAATTTTGGTGACTTATCAGTTAATCTCACTGGTACTGCTAGTTGTAATCAATCGATCGCTCAAGTAACAGCAAGAGGAAAAGATTATGCTGCTTATACTAATGGTAGCGGAGTACTTCAAGGCAATTTTTTAGTTGATGCTGGCGATACTTTTTCTTTTAATTTTTTAGCTATTTTAGATTTAAAAAATAATTTTAATAGTTCACTGCCGCGAGAGTTTTATAACTTTGGAGAAATAGCTTTTAGTCTCTATGATTTTGTTAGTGGTAATCTGTTAGATTCTTTTTCTCTTTCCGCTAATTTAGATACTCACGGTTCTCAAGATTTTCTGCGTGTTTCACAACCCAATCAAAATATTACATTTGCTACTGAAACTTATCTGCCTGCTTTTAGTTTAGGTACAGGAAAAGAGTCAGTTTATACTGAGATTGAAGGTACTTATTCTCGTAAGTTTGCTCGACAAACTCATTTAGTTTTAATTGCCACTAACAACAACCAAGTAGCTGCTACACCAGAATCTTCGAGTATTTTTGCTCTTCTCTTTTTCTTTGGCGTGATTATTGCAGGAAAAAGGGAGCAGGGAGCAGGCAGAAGTAGGCAAGAGGCTTTATCGTTGTGAAGGGGGTGGCATGATTTTTGTCGAAGATATCAACTAACATCGCTATTCAAAAGGATTTGATCTAAGATAATCTTGTAGCCTAAACATTAGCGATCGATAATTATTGTAGATAAGTCTACAAGTCTAAGTTGACAAGGAGTAAAACTCTGGCTCTCAAAACTATCACCGTCTCTCCTACAAGTGGACAAGCAGCTAAATATCTGTTGATTGCCCTTCACGGTTGGGGCGCTAATGCTCAAGATTTAGCGCCTCTAGCCTCAATGTTCGATTTACCCGAATATCAATTAATTTTCCCAGATGCACCTTTTCCCCATCCTCAAGTACCAGGAGGAAAAGCCTGGTATGACTTAGAAAGCAATAATTATCAAGGGTTATCCCAAAGTAGATCGGTTTTATTAGATTGGCTTAAATCTCTACCAGAAAGTACAGGTGTTCCGCTTGAGAAGACTTTTTTAGCTGGCTTTTCTCAAGGAGGTGCAATGACTCTAGACGTAGGTTTGACTCTTCCTTTAGCAGGTTTATGCAGCTTAAGCGGCTATCTACATTCTCAGCCTCAAACTAATCCTATTTCCATACCACCAGTTTTAATCGTACATGGTAAACAAGATGCAGTTGTACCTGTTCAAGCTGCTCAAAAAGCCAGAGATATCTTAAAATCTAGGCAAATTAGTGTCGAATATCAAGAGTTTGATATGGGACATGAAATAATTCCAGAAGTGTTGACCTTGATGCAGAAGTTTATTTTATCGAAGGTTGGCATTGCCGATTTGTAAATCTGTCTTTTTTCAAATTGATTCAAATTGATATTAATTACGAGCGGTCAAAATTTCATAACCCTTGTCCGTCACCAGTACTGTATGCTCGAATTGGGCAGAGAGAGCATTATCAACTGTCACCACTGTCCAGCGATCGCGCAAAACGCGAGTGTGCTTAGAACCTGCATTTAAAATTGGTTCGATCGCCAGAGTCATGCCAGCGCGCAATTTAAGATTAGGTAACTGATTGGTGCGAAAGTTAAATACACAAGGATCTTCATGTAAGTTGCGACCGACACCATGACCTGTATAGTCTTCAACAACGCTATAACCATTAGCTTTGACCCGATCTTCGATCGCACCAGCAATATCGAGTAAATAATTACCAGCTTTAACTTGTTCGATGCCTGCATACATGGCTTCTTCAGCTACTGAGATTAATTTCTCTGCTTTTTGACCAACTTTACCTACAGCGATCGTAATGCAAGAATCACCATGATAACCTTGAAAATAAGCTCCTGTATCAACTTTCAAAACATCGCCAGCACGAATCACTTTTTTGCGACTGGGAATACCATGTACTACTTCATTATTAATCGAGGAGCAAATTGAACCAGGAAAGCCGTGATAGCCTTTGAAACTGGGAGTTGCACCCATTTCTCGAATTCGCTTCTCGGCGATCGCATCTAAGTCCGCAGTAGTCATTCCTGGCTTAACAAGTTCGCTAATTTCTTTAAGTACCGTTGCCACAATTTTGCCAGATTGTCGCATAATTTCGATTTCTTGTGGCGATTTAACCTCAATTCCACGGCGCTTTTTGGCTTTTGGTAGTCCAGTTTGGGAACTTTGTTGCGTTGGCTTAGGCTTAGAATCTTTGGAAAATAAATTAGTGAGGATATTCATAGATGGGCGATCGCTAGAGACAGTTTTTTAAGCTTGATGACTACATCAGATAGTCTATCAAACCTGTCGCTCGATTACAGAACAATCCTAGGTTAGGCATCGATCGATCCGATTTGACTGTTGCCAACCTACACTCATCATCTTCTAATTTCTCGGCTCTAATTTCCATAAATTTTTTTATAGAGGAATTCTCTTTGTTTCTTTCTCTGCGCCTCCGCGCCTCTGCGAGAAACAATATTTTTTTCGATCGCAACACTAATCTTTGAAGCAATTGGTATTTTTAACGAACTAGTGGCAAGAATTACAGGTATCGTAGTTAGAGAAAGAATTCCCGATCGCATCGCTACATCGATCTACATATCATTGCTAATGGCTGATAGCTGTCTTTCTAGTCTTCTTTTAGAAGCTGCTTTAGGTCAGAAAATGGTGTTACCATTTAACTTGAGGTTTTACCAATATGAATGAATTGCAATCTTTACGTGAAAAGATAGAAAAACAAGATTATCAAGGAGCTTTAGAAATAGTTAATGAATTAGAAGAAATGTCAGTAGAAGATAAATTAAATAAAATTTATAGTTACATGGTTATTCTTTTAATTCATTTAATTAAACAAGAAGCTGAAGCTAGAACTACAAGTTCATGGGATCGATCGATATTCAATTCTGTCAAGTATATTAATCGTACTAACAAAAGAAGAAAAAGCAATGGTTACTATGCTAATACTGAAACTTTGAAAGAAATAATTGATGAAGCTTACGATCATGCTTTAGAAGAAGCTTCTTTTGAAGCTTTTGAAGGAAAGTTAACTACTGCTGAATTAAATAAAAAAGTCGATTCAACTATAATTAAAATGAAAGCAATTGATTTGTTAAAGCCTTAAATTACAAACCTACTCTTCGGATAGCCTATAAGTAGTAGGGGAAAATTAAATTCCTGAGT
>CAZJTL010000247.1:0-6120 GCA_964548905.1 uncultured bacterium
TAGAAGGCTTTAGCTGGTACGTTACAGATCGGTTCGCAACTGGCTAAATATTGTACTCCGATCGAAAGCGCACCGAAAGTTTTGTTTCCTGGTTCGGCGACTAGGCGATCGGCTACTTCTTTTTGAATTAGCAGCACGATCGATTCATAATTTGTCTGAGCTGGTTGAGCAATTCTGCCTAAGAGTTTTTCTAAGATCGGGCTAGTAATGTTGTAAGGAATATTAGCAACAACTTTATTGGGATGATGAAACTTAGGATTGGGGAAAGAATTAACAAGACGATCTAGATCTAAATCGAGAAAATCTCCTTGCAAAAGTAAAAAATGGTCATATTGACCAAAACTTTTAGTCAGTTTTTTACAGAGATCGCGATCGATCTCTATTGCTACAACTGCCTGTACTTCTGGAAGTAAACGACGAGTTAAAATCCCCGTACCCGGACCAATTTCCAGAATGCGATCGCCTGTTTTTAATTCTGCTGCTGCTACAATTTGCGACAGCACCTCTTCACTTTGCAGCCAATGTTGCCCAAATTGCTTGCGAGGTTTAGTCACGCTACTGCTCCCTGCTCCCTTTTTAACAGTCTATTAAATTGGGGTGATAATTGAGCAGTTTTTCTCTAAGTTGGTCTGGTGTTGCTGGCTCAAAAAACAAAACCGAAGCAGTTTTAAAAGGCATTTTCTTGAGAAAAACTGAATTTTCTTGAATTAGTCGCTCAAAGGTAGGGTTTTTTAGTAATTGCTGTGGAAACTTGGCTCCCAATTCCCATAAAATATCGATCGGAGCATTGGGATTAGCTGCAACTCCCTCACGGATCGAGCGATCGCGGCTGTCTGCTAATTCTCTCAATATTTCAGGTGTAGTAGTAAGGTCGCGAGCAATAGCTCTAATTGCTTCAATATCTCGATCGATTGGTTTGTTGGAGTTCTCAACTAAATTATTAATCCTGGTAACTTTTTGGTCTGGATTAAAGATCATAAATTAAAGCTAGAAATAAGCAAAGTTTTACCAAATCATGCCAAGTAGCTTTTTCTTTGAGAATACCCAAAGTTGAAACAAAACATATCATTGAAGAAGGCACAAAGGTTTAGTTAGCTTAGATCTAGTCTAAAGCGTAGGCATCTTGTTCTCGACCGAGGGCGAAGCGTGTTGAATGACCTAAACCCTTACTTGATTGAGTCATAAAGATAGAGATAGCTAAGGCAGCTAAACAAGCAGTAAACATAAACATGGTTCGGTAGCTTAAGTAAGCTGCTAGCAAACCGAGAATAGGACCAGCAAATGCTACTCCTAAATCGAAGCCACTATTGCAAATTGCATAAACTTTACCTCTTTCACTGGTATAGGAGCGATCGGTCATGAGTGCTTGAATCATCGGAATCAAGATTCCAGCACCAGTCCCTTCAAAAAGGGCTGAAATGAGAAAAGTAGTAGAATCTTGGGCGATCGCCAATAAAACCATAGAAATGGCATAAAAAAACAAACTAATTGTAATAAATAAACCTCTACCAATAGTATCAGCAGCTTTGCCTACAAATACTCTCACTACAAAACTGGCGATCGCGGCGGCGGAATAATACCAGCCTGCATTGAAATTGAGATCGCTTTCTCGGACAAACAGAGGTAAAAATGTTGCCAAAGTACCAAACAATAAACCAATTAATAATAAAATCGTGCCTGGAATCAGCAGGGAATGACTTTTGCATAATTGCCAAAAATCTCGGCTTGGCTGTGTTTCTAAGCTATCTCCTGCTAGGTGTTGTATTTTTTCTTCTTTAACTAAAGCAGCTAAAATAAAAGCTAACAAACCTTCTGCTGCCGAACTTAAAAATAAATAACTATAACCAGAATCGGCTAAATATCCTCCTAATGCTGGTCCGACTGTCATGCCAATCGGAATCGATAGACTCATATAACCGATCAGTTCTCCTCTATGCTTGGCTGGAGATATATCTACAACTAAAGCCAGATACCCTGTTGTAAAACCAGCGATGCTAATGCCATGGAAAGCTCGAAGTAAAGCTAGTATGAAAACCGATTTGACAAAAAGATAGCCAAAAGCGGCGATCGCAGCAACAGCAGTACCAATCAGAACCACAATTTTCCGACTGTGACCATCGGCTAAATTCCCCAACCAAGCGCGAGAAGCAAGTAAACCGATGGCAAAAGAACCCATCACCAAACCCACTTGCTGTTTGGTTCCACCTACATCTTCGATATAGGTAGACAAGACTGGCAGCAAACAAGTCATGCTCAGCCAAAAGAACAAACCTGAGCCAAACAAAATCAACAGATTTCGCTGTTTTGATATTTCTAAGCTAGTAAAAGCGTTCACGGTGATTAGTTATTAGTGAGAATTAATTACTGTAACCTTAAATTTAAACGTTTCGATGGAAACGCCTTCACAGTCTAAGATGAAATAGCTATCTGTCTACAAATTTCTTGTAATATGATTATTGCATAGAGAAAGTAGCAAAAGTAAGACTAAATCCAACCAATGAGTAAAAAAAATACCGATCTTGACAAGCTAAAAATAGAAAAAATCAAAGATAATTTGGTCAAAATGCCCTCTATTTATATTTAGGTTTGCTTCAAAATTATGGCTTTAGTTTTCGAGCAATTAATTTATACTAGTTTTTCTCAAACAGGTTTTAAACTGCTTGTCAGCCAACAAATTTCTAAGCAAATAGAGGAATTTTTTTTAGAAAAAATCGTTTATCAATATTGGGATACTTACAATCCTCCTCCAGAGGGATATAAGGCTGTTTATCTACATCAACTCGATCGCCAACAAAGTCTATTTGGCTGGCTTTATAATCGCGGTCATGACGATCTGGGTCGTTCTGATATTCCCTATTTTGTTTGTTACTCTTGCGATGAGCTATTAGAACCAACTCATTTAAACTATATATTTAATTGTCTGCAAAAAGGGCCTTTAGCAATCGTTGACTGTAAAAGTCCACCTCCAATTAACCTAGAATCAATTACTATTGCCAACCTTTGGAATTATCAATCTGCGGCACAAGGAGTAGAAATCCCCTCGGAGCTACAACAAGAACAATATCTGGCTCTGCAACAAAATCAATTACTCAATTTATTTGTTGCTAAATTAGATCGAGAAAAAATCAAGAATCAAGTCGATAATAATTTAGAATATTTGCAAAGTATTTTTATTCCTAGTAATCTGTATAAACAACAAGTGAATATCGAACAAGCCAACCAGATTTTACAAGAATTAATCTCTGAAAATCCAGAAATTCAGGGCGCAGCTTTAGTCTCTCCTGAAGGACAATTACTTAGTAAGGCAATTGGGATAGAACAAAATAGTGTCTTGGCAATAGCAGGAATTATGCTTTATTTAAATGAGAGCGTGTGCGATGAATTTAATTGGCAGGACGTTTCAACACTTTCACTACAGAGCGAAGAAGGTCAAACTATTAGGTTAATTGCTTGTACTCCCAAGCTTTATCTATTGCTTGAAACTGTTGGGGAAATTGATCGAGTATTAAACTACCAAGTGACCACAAGCATATCTAAGCTAAAAACTGAACTGGCATTGACCTGAGAGTTAGTTATTTTATCTATAAATAAATTATCGATCGTCATAATCATTAAATCAGTAATTATACTAGGTGGAAAATTTTTAGATGAACTTATTAACTAGAAATAAACCAAAAACATATAGTCTACTTAGTATCGGACACAGAGGCGTAGGCAAAACGGTTTTTTTGACTGGTAGTTTTGTTGAATTAGATCGCAATAGCAAACAAAAAAATACCGAGCGGGTTTGGCTAGAATGTCAAGATCGACAGTCGAAAGCAAATGTTCTGGGCATTCTTGACTATATCGGCAAAAATAGTCAATATCCACCTGCAACGATGAAAATTACTACGTTTAACTTCGATCTCAAGCAACGTAGTTTAATAGGAGAAAAAACAATTTGTCATTTTCGCTGGTGGGATGTCCCAGGAGAATCTTGTAACATCAATCATCCCGATTTTCAAAAAATAGTTTTAGGCTCTCATAGTTGCTGTTTATTTATTAATGCCTATGAGTTAATTAATCAGCCCAATTATTTAGCTAGTTTAGAACCAATTATCAAACAGGTAATAGCGATCGCCTCTTTAGTCAGTCAGCATCAAATGTTTTATGCTTTTGCTGTTATTTTGACTCAGTGCGATCGTGTCGATACTAGCGCGATCGGCAAGCTGAAAATTGAAGAAAAATTACAGCCACTAATGGCTAGATTTAATTTGGTTAAAGTAAATTGCCGACAATTTTATTCTGCCATTGCTCTTCAAGAGCAAGCCGATCGCTCTCAACTAAAACCAGAAGGAGCCGCCGCACCCCTGCTCTGGTTAGCTTCAGAATTAAATCAAGCAAAAGAGTTTCAGTTGTATCAAAACTTAGAAACTGGGATTAACGAACCAAGTCCTCGCTCTCGTCGGCGATCGCAACCATCTTGGCTTAAATTTATTTTGCCACCAGTCGCCTTGGGTTTAATCCTCGCGATCGCCCCAATTCTCTTTTCCTGGCATCAATCTAATAGCTTAGTTACTCTAGTCGAACAAACCAACTCCTATCTGGAGCAAGGCAAGATCGATCTAGCTTTACCTTTGATGGAAAAAATTGTTCTCAAAGATCCTAATAATGTTGATTGGCAACTTAATTTAGCTAATGTCTACGAACTAAAAGGACAAACAGACAAAGCTTTACCTTTGATGGAGAAAATTTCTCTTCGAGACCCTAATAATGCTGATTGGCAGATTAAACTAGCCAATCTTTACGAAGCTAAAAGTAAGTATTCTGAAGCAGAGAAAATTTACGATCGCATCCTCGCTCAAAAATCAGACGATCTTAATGCTCTTCTGAGAAAAGCTTTACTGCGTACCAAACAAAAAGATCTCGATACAGCTCGCATTCTCTTTCAGCGAGCTGAAAAAGCTGCCCCTACCGATGAAATTAAGACAAAAGTTCGCTCGATCGCGGCAAATTTTCTCTAGCTTTGATGTTTGCTTGTAAGTGTGATGGCAACCAACTGTAATATTGAGGATAAACTGGCAAACGCGATTGTAATTGCCATCCAGCCAAGAGCAAAATTTTTCTTAAAGACTCCAAATCCAAATGCTCGTAATCTGGATTTACTTCATCTTTAGGTACTATTCCGCCCAAATCTCTAGCTCCAGCTTCCAGACATGACAAAATAAACTCAGCTTCTGGGATTAAATTGGGGGGAATCTGAATCGTAATACTAGCAGGCAAGATTTCGCTAGCGATCGCAATTGCCTCTGGTAATTGTCTTGGATTAAAAGCAGGTGTTTGCCAATGCTTTTGTTTACCTGGACTGTGTGGTTGTAAGATAACTTCTTGGATATTGCCCCATCTCTCCTGAAGAGTGGCGATCGCCTGCAATGTTTCTCGCCAATCGGATTGGCTTTCCCCAATTCCCAACAATAAGCCAGTTGTAAAAGGAATACCTAATTCTCCAGCCCATTCTAATTGTTGTAATCTTAACGAAGGTAATTTACTTGGTGCTTGTCGATGAACTGTCTTTAGTAACTTGGGTGTCACTTGTTCCAGCATTAAACCCAGAGAAACATTAACTTGTTTCAACCGCTTCATTTCTGTAAAGCTGAGAATACCTGCATTAGTATGGGGCAAAAACCCCATCGATAAAGCTAGTTGGCAAAGTTGATAAATCCTCTCAAACCAAGCTTCTCTTCTAGTTGATAAAGGATGCACCTCACCGCTAAGAATTAGAATTTCAGTAATTTCAGTTGTTTGCAGTTCTTTTAATTTTTGCTCTGCTGCTTCTAAACTTAACCAAGACGAATTCTCTTCTTCCCGACTTGGTTCAGCTCGAAAATTGCAGTAACTGCAACGATTAAAGCACTCGTAGGTTGGTACTAGGGTAAAAGCAGGACTGTAAGTAACGATTCGAGACATACACAAATAAGTTTTGCTTATTATTTACATAATAATAAGTTTATTAATTTGGCTTTACAAAACTACAAAAACTCTTTAATATAAAAAGTGTCAAACAAAAGAACCTTGACAACTAAATAGCAATCATAAACAAATGACAACTACCTTACAACAACGCGAAAGCGCTAACGTATG
>CAZJTL010000248.1:0-6097 GCA_964548905.1 uncultured bacterium
TAATTATTATTTCTTCTCTGCCTCTCTGCCTCTCTGCCTCTCTGCCTCTCTGCCTCCCTGCCTCTCTGCCTCTCTGCCTCCCTGCCTCTCTGCCTCTCTGCCTCCTCTTGACGGCTGATGTCTAAAAACTATTAGCTAAAGACAAAATAAGACTCGCTGAGACTAAAGTTTTCAGTAACTCCTTGAACAATACTAATAACTTCTCCTTTAGCTTCCACACCAGGATCGTAGATAATGGCTGCATCAATTCTGCCTGAGTCGGTAAAGAAATCTAGACTATACAATTTTGCCGATCCTTTGAGTTGGATTTTATCTTCTTGAGGATTGAAATCTGTAATCAAGGCATAATCGTAATCGCCGCTAGTTTTAGCATCCTTATCACTGTAGCGAATACCATCTTTGTCTCCTACTACAAATAGATCGTTACCTGCTCCACCAGTTAAAGTATCGGTTTCATAAGTAGCTAATTTGTCCTTGGTATTATAACCAACCAGGCGATCGTTACCAGCATCTCCTTTAAGATTGTCGCCACCAGCATCACCAAAAAGGTTGTCGTTACCATCACCACCACTGAGGGAATCCCAGTCATCTCCACCGCTAATCAAGTCATTACCAGCATTACCAGCAAGTTTGTCATCTCCTGCTTCGCCGAAAAGAGAATCTTTGCCAACATCTCCAGAAAGACTATCAAAACCAGTACCGCCTTCGATCGCGTCGTTGCCTTGATTGCCTAAAATTCGATCGTTTCCAGAGTCACCAAATAGGCGATCGTTGCCTTTATCGCCATCAATAACATCGTTACCAGGATCGCCAAGAATAACATCTAGTCCTTCGCCACCATTAAGAGTGTCATCCCCAGCATTACCAGAGAGGCGATCGTCACCCATACCGCTATCGGCTCGATCGTTGCCATCTCCACTTGCAATCCAATCGTCTCCAACATCGCCAGTAATACTATCATTGCCAGCACCAGCATCAATGCGATCGTCGCCTTCTAAACCAGTAATTTTATTGTCGCCATCGGTTCCAGACAGGAGATCGTCATCAGCAGTTCCTTTAAAATCTTCACTTGGAAAAACCTTAACTTCGAGATGATATTGACCGTTGCTATAAGAACTAGAACCGCTTCCTACTTCTTTAGGGTTGTAAGTGTGATTACCGTAACCGCTTAAACCAATGTAATAAATGCCTGAAGCAGTTGCTTTGTAATCAATAAAAGCATCGTAATAATTACGATCGTCAATGTAAAAATAATCGTTGAGAGCTAATTCTTTGCCATCTGCATCAAACAGGCGTAAAACAGAATCTAATTGAGGATAGGGTTCGGGAGGGAGAATTGAATCTGAAGTGTCTTTGAGAGCTTCGTAGTAAATAATTGGACTAACTGAATCAACTCTAATGGTAAGGCGATCGCCTGCTGTAAGTTGAACTTTAAATAGATCTACGTCAAGATTGGGTTGTTTAAGGTCGGTATTATTGCCGATCGAACTATCGTATAGATATGTACCTGGATTTTCTTTACTCAATCCAGTGTCGAGCGCTTTGTCAAGAGTATCATTGGGTTCTCCTACATCGTCGATCGGCAATGGGTCGATGGGCATAATCCCAAGATCGTCACCACTAATTTTTTGCTCGACAGCTTGAGTGTAATCCATAAACTGCTTTCCTCACGGTTGCTGTAATAAATTCAATCAATTTCTTGATTGACTTCGCTTTTTTAGCTTTTTTTGCAACAAACGACAGGATTTGTGTGCAGGAGTTTATAGCAATTCACAATTCACAACTGTAAAATTATCAAATCTTAGTTATTTTGTGTTTTATGCAAACAATGCTTTGGTTTTTGGCTAAATACTTATTGATTTGAGGCGAGCGATTTTCCTAAGCTACTACGAAATATAAATCAATATTCACAATCGTAAAGAATTGCACGATCTTCTTTGCAAAATAACAGCTACAGACCTTAATCATCTATTGTATTTACGTTCGCAGAATTAGCGATCAATTCTCCTGGCGCTCTTGACACTCTTCAACAACAAACGATCGCCCTAAGCAAGCGAACTGAATCTTAAGTCGGAAAATAAGCAATTAGCCAAAGCGTGAATAGCAATGGTATTAGGAGGAAAATATGGTAGTGGGTAAAGAGCAAATACAAACTAATAATGCGATCGATCTAGCAGAAGAAACGATTCACCTGCACAGTAAAATTCAACCCCATGGAGTTGTTTTAGTTTTCTGTGAACCAGATCTAAGGGTAATCCAAGCTAGTAAAAATGCTTTAACAACCTTCGATCTATCTGAAGCAGAAATTTTTAATAAAACTCTAGAAGACTTATTAGATCCTTTTCAAACCGAACAATTAAAAGCAGGATTATCATCGGTAGAAAATCTAGATTTTATCAATCCTACTAAAATTTGGATCAGACAGAAAGGAGATGATTTTTTAGTTTTTGATAGCATTTTTCATCGCACTAACGATGGATTTTTAATCCTAGAATTAGAGCCAGCAATTTCACAAGAAAATATTCCCTTTCTGAGTTTTTATCATTTAGCCAGAACGTCGATTAATCAACTAGAAACAACTTCAAACTTACACGATTTTTGCAGCATTATTGTCAAAGAAATTCGCAAGGTGACAGGCTTCGATCGCGTGATGTTATATCAGTTTGACGAAGATGGACATGGCGCGGTAATTGCTGAAGAAAAATTAGCTAGCTTGGAATCTTATTTAGGTCTTCACTATCCAGAATCAGATATTCCCAAACCAGCAAGGAAACTATTTGGCTCAAATTGGATCAGATTAATTCCCGATACCCAAGCTAAATCTGTAGAGCTAATTCCTGCTATTAATCCGATTAGTAAACGTCCTCTCGATCTGACCCATTCTATTCTTAGAAGTGCATCTCCTTGTCATATTGAATATCTTCACAATATGGGAGTTGGTGCTTCTTTAACAATTTCCCTAATTAAAGACCAAAAACTGTGGGGATTAATCGCCTGTCATCATCTCACCCCAAAATATGTTTCCTATGAATTGCGTAAAGCTTGCGAATTTTTGGGACGAGTAATTTTTTCAGAAATTTCGGTCAGAGAAGAAATAGAAGATGACGACTATCGACTGAAATTGACATACATCCAATCAATTTTGATGGAATATATGTCCAATGAAGAAAATTTTATTGATGGGTTAGTCAATTACGACCCCAATTTGCTTGAATTGACTAATTCTGGAGGCGCAGCGATTTACTATGGAGGGAATTGGACGCTACTGGGTAAAACCCCTTCAGAAGAAGACTTGAATTTTTTAGTGCAATGGCTAGGTAATAACGTTAACGAAGAAGTTTTTTATACTGATTCCCTACCGCGTATTTACGCCGACGCGCAAAGATATAAAGATGTAGGTAGTGGCTTGTTGGCGATCGCGATTTCTAAACGCAATTACCTACTCTGGTTTCGACCAGAAGTGATTCAAACTGTCAATTGGGGAGGCGATCCAGGTCGAGCTTTTGAAACTGTTCAATCGGATAGCGGCATTCGTATGTCACCGCGCAAGTCCTTTGAGTTATGGAAAGAAACGGTACGTTTAACTTCTCTTCCCTGGAAAGCAGTAGAAATTAAAGCAGCTTTAGAGTTGAGAAAAGCGATCGTCAATATTGTCCTCAAACAAGCTGATGAATTAGCTCAACTAGCGCACGATTTAGAACGTTCCAACGCCGAGTTGAAAAAATTTGCTTATGTTGCTTCCCACGACTTGCAAGAACCTCTCAATCAAGTAGCGAACTACGTAGAACTGCTAGAAATTCGCTATCAAGAAAATCTTGACGAAGATGCCAAAGATTATATTAACTTTGCTGTCGAAGGGGTGCGCTTGATGCAAACGCTGATCGATGACGTGTTAGCATACTCTAAGGTAGACCTCAAAGGAATTGAGTTTGAACTTACCGAAGTAGAAACAGCCTTAGAAAGAGCGTTAGCTAATTTAAGAGGTCGTATTGCTGAGAGTGGAGCAGTAATTACTCACGAACCCCTACCTGCGGTAATGGCGGATAGTACGCAGCTAATGCAGCTTTTCCAAAATTTGATTGGCAATGCGATCAAATTCCGCAGTGAAAAACCTTTAGAAATCCATATCGGAGCGCAAAGACTAGAAGATGCTTGGTTGTTTTCTGTAAGAGATAACGCTATTGGTATCGATCCCAAGTTTAGCGAGCGCATTTTTGTCATCTTCCAGCGCTTGCACACCAGAGATGAATATCCAGGTACAGGAATGGGTTTGGCTATTTGTAAGAAAATTATTGAATGCCATCGAGGACGTATTTGGGTTGAATCCGAACTAGGAGAAGGTGCAACTTTCTACTTTACTATCCCTGTTGGAGGAGGCGATCGCGATCGGAGAAATGGACGCAAATTTAAAAACGATCTTGCTGGTTGAAGACAACAAAGCAGATATCCGTCTAATTCAAGAAGGATTGAAAAATAGTTCGATTCCCCATCAAATCATGACGGTGAGGAATGGGATGGATGCGATGGCTTATTTACGTCAAGAAGGCGAATTTGCTGATTCACCACGCCCAAACCTCATTCTCTTGGACTTAAATTTACCAAGAAAAGATGGTCGAGAAGTATTGGCGGAAATTAAAGCTGATTCCAGTTTTAAGCGCATTCCCGTAGTAGTGCTAACCACTTCTAACAACGAAGAAGATATCTTTCAAAGCTACGACTTGCATGTCAATTGTTACATTACCAAATCCCGAAGTTTGAGCCAATTGTTTACAGTTGTCAAAAGCATCGAAGACTTTTGGCTCTCTCAGGTAACTTTGCCATCAGAGTAGAGGGGTTAGGGGTTAGGGTGTGGGGTGTAGGGGTGTAGGGTGTAGGGGAGAGGGGGACGGGGAGAAGTAATGAGTAATGAGTAATGAGTAATGAGTAATGAGTTAACAACGGCCGTTTCCTCCTGCCTTCTGCCTTCTGCCTTCTGCTCCCTGTTTTTCAATGAACAATCAACAATGAACAATGAGCAACAAAAAATCCTATGCCTGAAGAGCGGTTAACAATTTTGTTAATTGAGGATGATTTAGCGGAAGCGCTATTTTTACGAGAAATTCTCAAAATTTCTAAGCTCAAACAGTTTGAGTTAATCCATGCTAAACGGTTAGAAGAAGGGCTGACTTTGCTTGAGGGAGGGAACTTTGATGTAGTTTTGCTGGATTTAACCTTACCAGACTCTCAAGGATTAGAATCTCTTCCACCATTAATCGATCGCGCTCCTAATTTGCCAATCGTAGTTTTGACTAATACCAATGATGATGAATTGGCACTAGAAGCAGTCAGACAAGGAGCGCAAGATTATTTAATTAAACGGGAAGTTCGTGCTGAATCATTATTGCGCTCTTTACGTTATGCGATCGAACGCAAGCAAGCTTCTGAATCTTTGAGAACGGTTAATCAGGCTCTCAGCGATCGCGTGCAACAGCAAACCAGCGAACTACTTAAAGTAAAAGAACTCGATCGACTTAAATCTGAGTTTGTTTCCATGTTTTCTCACGATTTTCGCAATCCCCTCAGTACGATCGTCGCTTCAACTGGTTTATTGCAGCATAAAGAGCATCAATTGAGCGCTGAAAAAAAAACACTACTGTTTCAGCTAATTCGTTCTGCTAGCAAAAACATGGCTCAATTATTGGATGAAATTACTGTCATTGGTAGAGCTGATTCTGGTAGGCTGGAATGCGAACCAACGGCGATCGATCTCAAGGCTTTTTGCTCTCAATTACTCGAAGAATTGCAAATTAGCATCGACGAAAAGAATTTAACCATCGCTTTTCTTCCATCAGGTAAGTTGGACAATATCAATGCAGATACCAAGCTACTAAAACATATCCTCAATAATTTGCTCACGAATGCGATTAAATACTCCCCAGATGCAAGCAAAATTACATTTGAGGTAATTGCTGGCGAACAAGAGGTAATTTTTAGAATCCAAGATCGAGGAATCGGTATCCCACCTGAGGACAGAGAACATCTGTTTGAACCCTTTCATCGCGCTCGTAACGTTGGTACTATCCCTGGAACTGGTTTGGGTTTAGCGATCGCCAAACGT
>CAZJTL010000249.1:0-6074 GCA_964548905.1 uncultured bacterium
GCTCCTTTAGCAGCAATAGTCAGCCTATCTTGTGGTGATTTCCAGACACATGACATTGCTAATAATTGATTCGATAGTGGATACTCGCGCAGAATTTCCCAATCATTGTGCAGATGTTCGGTTCTCGCCAGATAATCATCCCCGATTCGCTTGAGAGCTTACTCCATTGGGTCAAAGGGGACTTTCCGACTAGCCAAAATACCAAACTCGATTAAGGAATGAAAATCTTCAGGTATCGTCTCTCGCTCGTGTAGATTTAAATCGTAAAACTTCCCCCCTGCAAACATCTGGGTAACAGACATCTGATTCAAGGTAAGCGTACCTGTTTTATCGACACACAAAACTGTTGCCGAACCAAGGGTTTCTACTACGGGAATGCGACGAGTCAAAACTCTTTGCTGTGAAAAGCGCCATGCTCCCAGTGCCAGAAAAATGGCTAGCACCACAGGAATTTCGTTGGGCAAAATTGCCATTGCTAGGGCAATCCCCGCTAAAAAACCCTGTAACCAATTGCCTCTGCTCAGTCCGTAAATTACCACAACCGTAAAACAGATAGCGATCGCCACAATGGTTAATTTGCTGACAATGCGTCGGGTTTCTTTTTGCAAAATCGTATCTTCTGCTTCGATCGCTCTCTTCCTCACAGGTAGAGATTCACCAGTCAACAGAGACTCATCCACTGTCAGATTAGTAGACCAAAGCAACAGGGCATCGGCAGGAATGCGATCGCCTTCTGAGAGAACCAGTAAATCGTCACGCGCTACTTCCCGTCCAGCAATGCGTTGGCGCTCTCCCTCCCTAATGACCAAAGCGCGAGGACTGGAAAGGTCGCGCAGTGCCTCTAGAGAGCGTTCGGTTTTTTGCTCCTGATAAAGGTTAATGCCAATGATGAAGAAGACAAAACCTAGCAGAATTAGAGCTTCTTGAGCATCGCCCAAAAGCAGATAGATTACCCCACAACCAACTAGTAATAGAAAGATTGGCTCTCGTACTATTTCCAGGGCGATCGCCCAAAGACTCCGCTTCTTGCTGGTAGGCAGTTCGTTATAACCTTCTTGTTTTAATCTTCTTGCTGCTTCTGCTTCAGATAGACCTCTGATGGTATCAAACTCTAATTGATGAACCATGATGTCAAGAATAGGGGTTTTACAGGCGATCGCTCGGCTGTTCGTGCTTGCAAATTTGTCGATCGAGTTCGACATTCAGCAATCATAGGCAGAAATTTTGGGGATTTTGTGAGTAGGAGAATCCTTACCTCATCATCATGTTGCCACCCATTCCAGGCATTCCTTCTGCGATAAAGCGATCGACTTCGCGAGCATGTTCTCTAATTAAGTTAGTCATATCGCTATTCTTAGAGGTTTCAGTAACAACTAAACCTGTAGCTGTTTGTGCAAATTGGCGTTGATAGCGATCGGCATTGCGAAACATAATCGGGATGGTGCGACTCATATTCATCATCGAAAATTCACGTCCGTCCTCAAGCCGCTTGTACATACTGGCGACGTGTTGTTTAATCAAAGCAGCTACTTGTGGATTATCGGATTCTGTTAGCGATCGCATACCGCCAGGAATCTCTTCAACAGTACGATGTATTTGGTTGCGATCGGCAAAAAGCTGATGAATAATTGCCATATCGCCATTCATCACTTCACCATTCCTCATGCCACCATGCATCATATGATGGGCGATTAGTGTTTCTTGGGCGATTAATAATCTTGGAATTATCAATACCAATCCGCAGGTAATTAAGAAGTAGAGAAGCGATAAAATTAATTTACGTTTCATAGCTATTATTGGTTTTGAAAATAAATTAAATAACGATTTCGTCAGTCCGCTCTAGATAAACTTAATTAAAAAGCGATCGCTTATCCTCTTCTTTGATAGGCGATTCGCCAATCTCAAACTATTTAGTTTTGTTGCTTGGGTCGATTGCGAAATATTCCCGTCATGCTGATTCCTGTCACCAGTAACCCTACTAATCCCAATCCATTAAAAAGAGGATAGACTTTTTCCAGTCCAAAAATTTTACCGTAATGAACTCGCAGCATGATTTGGGCTATATTTTCTAACTCCAACCATTCATCCAAAATGATGTAAGCCATTCCCGTTAAAGCTGTTACAAGCAAAGGTAAGCACAAAATAATTGCCAGCGTTCGATGATATTTGCGAAAAGTACGACTCATTCAATTCTCCTCAGTGATGTTTGTATTTCAGATGACTTTAACTAATGGATTGTCTTAGATCGAGCTTCTTTGTTTGAGATTTTAGAAGACACTTGTATAGTATCTGTGGCAGGCGATCGCCTTGATGCTTGCGAAGCATAAAACGCATCCCGATTTTGCCAGAGAATAAGGCCAGACATGACTAAAAGGAAATAAGCAAAGGCTTTCTGTAAATGTCTTGCTTGTACGAATTTAACTAGGTATGCACCTAGAAAAATTCCCAAACTGGCAGCGAAAATAAAAGAAAGAGTCAATTGCCAATCGATCGCAACGGCACCTAAATAACCTAAAAAACCAGCACTTGAGTTTAAAACTATAACTAATAAAGAAGTGCCGATCGCCTGCTTCATCGGTACTTTGGCTAACAATACTAAAGCTGGGACGATCGCAAAACCGCCGCCTACTCCCACTAATCCCGTAAGTGTTCCTACGCCGATTCCTTCGCTAATTAGCCATAGCCAGCAATACTTACAAACTGGTTTGGGATATAGTGCTAAGTCTAGTTTTTCTACAGATGGAGACGAAGAAGCACCAGAACTCTTGCGAATCATAAAAATAGCTGCTAATAGCATCATCATGGCAAAGAGCAGCATTTGTAAAGTCCCAGTAATAAAAGGAAAGGTAGCGATTTTAGCTCCTGCATAGGCTCCTAGCATGGTCGAGCCTCCAAACATCGCTGCTGTCTTCAACTGGACATTGCCTAGTTTCCAGTGGGGAATAACACCTAGTAAACTAACAGTTCCCACGATTGCCAGACTCATCGCGATCGCCGATTTGGCGGGTACTCCCATCACATATACTAAGGTGGGAACTGCCAGAATCGAACCACCACCACCGATTAAACCAAGGCTGATGCCAATGCAGGTTGCTATGATATGAGCAAGAAGCCATGCAATCATAAGTTTTTCGCCCGATCGATCTTGAGAAGAAAACGGCTAGGAAATTATTTCCCCTATACGCACTGCTTGCCGATTATAGGGTAGCTTGGCGAGCAGCATAGCCATAGCGCAAGTATTGGTAATGCCAGCAAAAACGAGTCCTGCTCCTACAAAAGCGCTCAGAATCAAAAACCAAGGCGAAACAAAAGCACCGAGGGTAGTACCTAAAAATACTAAAGATCCTGCCACAATTTGAACTTGCCGAAACATACTAATAGGCGCTTTCTTGTTCACTTCAGTCTTATATCCCGCAGCTTTCCAGGTAGATAGTCCGCCTTGTAGATGAGTTACCTCCTCAAAACCCGCATTCAGCATCTTTTTTGCTGCTTGTGCAGAACGATTACTCGATTGGCACTGCAAAACGAGCTTTTTCCCAAGTTCCTGGGGAAGATTGGCTGGATCGAAGGCAGATAGAGGCATGAGTTTAGCACCAGCAATATGTTCTGCTGCATATTCTTCTGGTTCTCTCACATCAATTAGCAATACTTCTCCCTTGTCTATCCATTGTTTGAGAGTGAGGACATCAATTTCCTGTAGTCTTCCATTCCTGGTATTTGTCATGGTTAAATCTCCTGTCTTTTTTTAGTGAATCGCAAACGCCGTAACATTCCCACAGCGTTCGTTAGCGGGAACGGCTTCCATCATTTTCTTGGGATCTGGTAAATTGAGATTTTCCATCAGTTCGATAAAGCTTTCGCGGCTGCGGTTAGCAAAGCGAGGATTCCAGCGTTTTTCTTCGCCAACAGTCGAAACAGTATGACCTCGATAGTCATGAGCTGGATAAACTAGAGTGATATCTGGCAGAGTAAAAAGTCTTTGCGTTACCGAATCGTATAGCGTTCCTGCATCGCCACTTTGGAAATCGGTACGACCGCAACCCCGAATAAATAAAGCATCTCCTGTTAGGACTCTAAGCTTCTCTGGAGCCTCTTCGCTAAGGCTATCGACAAGATATGCCATATGGCTATCGGTGTGACCTGGAGTAGCAATAGCTTTAATCTGAATCGTTCCTAATTCCAAAATTTCACCATCTCGAATATAGCGATCGGCACAAGTGGCGTGAGCTTTTTCAGGAACGATACCCAAGCAACCAGTCTCTGTTCTCAATTTGTCTGTTCCTGTAATATGATCGGCATGAATATGGGTTTCCAAACAGTAGCGCAGCGTAAATCCTAATTCTTGAATTAATTTGAGGTCGCGATCGACCTGTTCTCTGACTGGATCGACGAGAATAGCCTCTTTAGTGGCAGGTTCGGCAATTAAATAGGTGTAGGTGCTAGACTCTGGATCGAATAACTGACGAAATAACATTGTTCCTAATCCTCCAAATTAATTACTCTATTTCTAGAGCCACCCTTATTTTTCCGATCTTTTTTTCTCAAGCAACTAATTATAATTGCATAACTATTAAATTATATAATTATTTATGGTGATTAACTATTAAACATGCCAGAAATATCTCCGATTGTTCTTGCTCAAATTGCCGACTATTTCAAGGTTCTTTCCGAAGTCAGCAGGTTACAAATCTTAAATTGTCTTAGGTCAGGAGCTAAAAGTGTCACAGAAATCGTAAATGCAACAGGATTAAGTCAAGCTAATACTTCCAGACATCTCAAAGTATTAATGCAAGCTGGAATGATCTCTCGTCAGGCGCAAGGAGTAAGTGTGTATTATCAGATTGGCGATCCTTTGATTTTTGAATTGTGCGAATTAGTTTGCGATCGCCTTGCTACACGTCTGCTCGAACAAACAAAACAGTTAGAACAGCTTAAAAAATCATCCTAGAAAGACCGACAACAGCCACTCCAAAGCGGCAAGCCATTTTCATCTCTTAATGTCAGGATCGTGTTTCCCTTCTTAACTTGAGCAGCCACTATTGTTGGTTTTCCTGAAAAGATAATTTTGGAACCAGTAATTTGAACTTTGTCTTTGGGTTTAATTTCGATATCTTGGTTTTCCAGATACCATTGAGGGCCTAAATGTACTGAAATTGTCTCTTTGCCTGTTTTCACTTGCAAATGTACACCAGAAGACATACCCCCCATCGGCGTAATGCGATCGATGCTAATAACTTCACCATCGATCGTTTCAACGGTTTTAGGATTGTACATGCGATTATAGGTCGTACCACCTCCCCAACCACTGCTACCCCGCCATCTCATCATTCCTCCTGGTTGAGCGAAAGACGGTTCGACAACAAACAAGAAGATCGAGGCAATTAATAAAACTGAAGTAGCAATCTTGTTCATAGCTCCCTCCTGATTTTAATAAATGAGTGAACAAGAGATAGAGCCGAATTTAATCTTCACAGCTAAGAAGCTAGCATTGATGTACTCGTAATCTGAGTGACGATCTTAGGTGAGTGAGTCAAGGTATTGTGAATTAGACAGGACTTAGTAGCAGTTTCCAAACCTTTTTGATGACGAGCATCTAGAGCGAAAGGACCAAAGTAGTAAGTACAAGAAGGTGTTGAAGTATGAATTTTGAGCCACCAGTGGTTATTTTGCTTTCTTAGAAAAGGTAGAGGAAAAGTCAACTTCATTAGCTCGATATTTCTAAGCTCTACACTTTTAACTCTAGAAAAAACATGTGAGTAATTTGTGAGGGTAAAAAACTTATTTTATTTTCTGGCTTTCAAAAGAAGGCAGGAGGCGTGATGTCAGTCGGCAGGAGGTTGGCTAAAAGGTAGGATACAAAGCCAGTGCGATCGCGTAGCGTGGGTTCAACAGAGTAAAATTGTTGAACAAAATTATTGAAATTATTAAAATATGGACTTGCTTGAAAGCATCTTTGCTCGTCTGTTGAATGCCATTATTCTTCTGCCAACTTGGCAAGATTGGATAAATGCTGCTGCACTCGGCTCTCCCGTACTCATGGTGATAAGCAAAGATTATCAAATTAAGGGCATATG
>CAZJTL010000250.1:0-6067 GCA_964548905.1 uncultured bacterium
GGTCTTTATTTGTTACATCTTGTTAAATTTTTAAAGAATTGCTCAAATAGCTTTATTTCACTAGAGGCTGATAATTCCCCAAGCAGCTAAGGCTACGGTGACAATACCTAAAGTCAACAATCCACCGCCGACAAAACCAATAATTTTGCCAGCTAATTGAACACCGATAGGATAAGGCTGTTGTTGCCAATCCCAACGAGCTGGTTGAATACTATAAGTAGATCCAGATTTACCTTGGAAATACCCGATCGCTTCTAATTTGGTGCGATAATCTGCGCCATAACGAGGCATACGAGCAAAAGGTAACTCACCTTGAGCGCGTTGGGGTAAAATTCTGCGTCGTTGATAGGGAACTGTATTTTCACCAAAATTAGTTAGATACTCTTCACTATCAAGTAGTGCGTCAATAAACCCTTTTAAACCTTTAGTGGCTAGAACAGTTGACCAAGCTAACTTCTCGCGATCACTGTAGACATCTCGTCCGAGGATGCGCTGTAGGCACATTTGCACGAAACGATAGTTACTATTGGGTTCGTAATTTCGATCGCGAAAGGTATCGGAAAGAGCTAGTCCTCGAATAAAACCTTTAACTGTAATCTGTCCTGCTCTCAATTGAGATTCTAGATTAGTTTGACGATTGCTCTTGAGCAATTGTTGTTCGTTAAAGATTTGTCGATAAGCTGCCCAAATTAATCCATCTATTTCGCCCGCAGAGGGAACATAGTCTGTTTTGTAAATCCTTGGCTGTTCGTCTCCTGGAACTTCAAAATTAGCTACACGCTGATTTTGACTTTTAGGAGCATAACTTAACAAAGGAATAGCCATCTGTCTGACCCTCCGTTATCAGCTTTTCTCTCTAGTTGAGTTGAGTATATATACTTAACTCACTAATTAAGAGACTATCGGATTATGTAGATATAAGTCTCTTTTTTGACTTATTTTGTAAAAAATAGCAATAATTCGCAATAATTTGAAAGAGGTTAGGGGTTAGGGGTTAGGGTGTAGGGTGTAGGCTATGGCTGGTAAAGCAATTTGGAGAAGAATATTTGCTTGTTTTCTGACTGGTACTACTTTAAGCATCTGTTTGGGTTTATCTAGTTGTTCGTCTTTCCCGCCAGAAAATGTCTAAGTCCCGTTAGGTAGCAGTTTTGTCAGAGAGGGACACCTGATTACTAGCGATTGGAATTACATCCGTATCTTTGGTAAGGAAAGCATCGAACAAGTTCATGTTGGTGTAATTGCACTGCAACCTGGTGCGAGTGTAGCCAGAGTCAAACAAACAATAGCTGCAAGATTGCCCAAAGATGTGCAAGTAATGACTAAAGAGGAATTTATCGCCTCTGAAAAGAAATTTTGGTCGGAAGATCCTTCTGGAATTGTCTTGGATTTCGGCGCGATGATGGGTTTTATCGTTGGTGTAATTGTTGTTTATCAAATTTTGTTCACTGATGTCACCGACCATTTAACTGAATATGCTACCTTAAAGGCAATAGGTTATGCTGATCGCCAACTTTTATTAGTTGTTTTTCAAGAAGCAATTATTTTAGCAGTCTTAGGTTTTATTCCTGGTTTTGGTTGTTCGCTATGGATTTATGGAATTTTGGGAGATTTAACTAAAATTCCTTTAGTGATGAGAACTGATGTAGTAATTAAAGTTTTTGCTTTGACAATTTCCATGTGTCTCATTTCCGCCGCGATTGCCATGCGAAAACTACAAGCAGCCGATCCCGCCGATATTTTTAGGTAGTTCCTGATTCCCTAGCCCCTAATCCCTAACCCCCGATCTACAATCCTGGCATTCCTACATAACCAGGTAACTGTTTAAGGCGATCGATCCAGGCGATGACATTGGCATAGGGTTCTAACTTAATTTTCCCATCTGGTGCCAAGGCAATGTAAGGAAAACAAGCAATATCGGCAATTGTCGGGCGATCGCCTTCTAACCAGTTACGATGCTGAAAATACTCATCCAAAATTTTTAGAATTTGATGCGCTTTTTCTTGTGCTAATTCAATATTTGCTGTTCCTTTAAAGAGAAAATAAATTCTAGCCGCAGCCAAGCTATTTTGGATATTATTCGTCGCAAAACATAACCACTGTACTACTATAATTTACTGCTAATTAGGCATTTTAAAAGCTTTTTGATCTGTTTAATTCTTGCTATTGTTTGTAGTACCGAACGATCGGTTAAAAAACAAGATATTTTGATCTGCCGATCGGAGATTAATCTTCAAATCTCTTATCTTATTTTGATTGCAATTCCCCTCTCTGGGGATTTTGCATTCCAGCGAATTGCGATAGTATCCGATCGAGGACGCGAAAATTATTAAGATATTCCAAGAGGAAGAACACTATGGCATACGAATTACCTCCCCTTCCCTATGACTACACAGCTTTAGAACCTTGTATCTCTAAAAGTACTTTAGAGTTTCATCACGATAAGCATCATGCTACCTATGTCACCAACTACAATAATGCTGTAAAAGGAACAGAACTAGATAGCAAATCGATCGAAGATGCAATTAAAGTTGTAGCAGGGGATGCTAGCAAAACTGGGATTTTCAACAATGCCGCTCAAGCTTGGAATCATAGCTTTTACTGGCAATGTATGAAGCCCAATGGTGGCGGTACTCCCAGTGGAGAATTAGCCAAAAAGATTGAAGCTGACTTTGGTAGTTTCGATAAATTTGTCGAAGAATTTAAAACTGCTGGTGCAACTCAATTTGGTAGCGGTTGGGCTTGGTTAGTACTTGATGGGAATACTCTCAAAGTTACCAAAACCCCTAATGCTGATAACCCTTTAACTAGCGGACAAGTTCCCCTGTTGACTATGGATGTTTGGGAACATGCTTATTATTTAGATTATCAAAACAAACGACCAGCTTACATCGATGACTTTCTGGGTAAGTTAGTTAATTGGGATTTTGTTGCTAGCAATTTGGCGGCTGCATAAAGGTTAATTTAGGGTGGGTATCGAAACATACCCACTCATTGTTTATTGTGTTCTAAAATCAAATCCATTGCTGTAAAAACGATCTTTTGACGAGCGACCATAGAACCAAGCTGTTGAGTTTCATAGATACCTTCAAACGCCTCTAGAGCAGCATTTCTAAGGGCTGATTCATAAGCATCCTCTAATGTTTCCTGTAATTCTTCGTCAGTGAGATAGTTACCTTTAGCTTTATGACGTTTATTAATACGTTGAATTTGCTTGACGGAATTGAAAATAGAAGTTTCCCAAGACTTTGTAGTACGATTTTCGGCAGATTTTTTAATTAGATGAACTAATAAAATAATTCCATAGCTGAAAATTTTATTGAGTTTATCTGATTTACTCATTTCTTCAAGTTCTTCCACCAAGTCCAAAGCTTCTGGAATCTTGCCTTGATGTAGCAATTCTTTAAGAGTTAATAATTCTTCCATTTTAGCGATCGCCTTCTCTAACTAATCAGATCGATATGACAAATCCTCATTACCCTAAAATTATCCTCTCCTTTTTTTATCGTGGATGTAAAGTAGAGATTGAGAGCGATCAATTTAACGGACAAGAAATTTACGCCGCCTGGGTAAACTACGAACTAGGCTGTGCTGTTGCTGTTCCTACTGCTATTACTCGCATCGAAGCAGTTAAGAAAGCAAAGCGCTGGATCGATCTCAATCTCAAACAGGTTTAATTCAATGGCGTTGCTGATTTAAAGTATGAAATGGAAAAGTAATCTGTTCGTAGCTATCAGCTATCAGCTTTTAAGCTAATCTGCTCAGTGATAGAAGTAGTAAAATCATACCTCGATTCAGCAATGCCGATTCAAGTGAATATACAAAACTCGATCGAAAGCAGATAACATGTCAAGTTTTCTTAATAATGCAAGAAAACCAAAACGAACTGCAACTTTTAGAGCATCAAAGTAGTCTTAGAAACCAGTTAACTCGATCGCTGAAAATAAAAGAGAGGAAGCTCTATTCCATGGTACCGAAACGACTATCTCCACTTAAAGCTATTGGTTTAGGAACTACCATTGGAGGAACTCTCGCCATCCTACTAGCATTTACTATGGTTATTTTGCGCGATACTTGGTTAAATCTACCATCTTTAGCGCAAATGTGCGTACCTTTGGATGTGGTTGGCGGAGAAGGAAGAGAAGTAACCAAAACGGTTTCAACTCCAGGTATGGTTTTAGTCAAGGATAATTGGAACACTGACTTTATTGTTGCCAATGGCTATCCTTCAGGACAATACGTTGCCACACTTACCTCGAAATCGAGTGGAAATGCTAAATATAACGTCAAAATGTATCTTAAATATAGCGATGGCAGCTTAGATAAAGCATTTGAAGGGGATATCGAACTTAGTCCCGGACAATCGCGCAATATTTTTGGCAATCCTCGCGTTGGACAGCAACCCTATCAGGTCAACCTTAGAGTAGGTGGAGTTAATGCTTTAGGATATAGCTATACTTTGGCTGTGACGAGTTGTGAGTAGAATTAGGGGTGTAGGGGTGTAGGGGTGTAGGGGTTAGGGAAAGTAGGAAGTAATACCAATTAGCCATTAGCCATTAGCCATGAGCAAACTCATTAAATTAGCATAAAATAGAGCCATCGACTATAAATGTAGATCGGGTTATTGAACAATCATTCTTTTGTGAAAACTAATTCTGCTAATTTAGAATCAACCATTCGAGAACTGTTTCCTTTTGAACTAGATGACTTTCAGAAGAAGGCGATCGCTGCACTCGATGCTGGTAAATCGGTGGTTGTTTGCGCTCCTACTGGTTCGGGAAAAACTTTAATCGGTGAATATGCTATTTATCGGGCGCGATCGCGAGACAAGCGCGTCTTTTATACTACTCCTCTCAAAGCTTTATCAAATCAGAAATTTCGTGATTTTCAAGAGCAATTTCCCCATCAAGCTGGCTTAATTACAGGCGATGTGATCGTCAATCCAGAAGCACCAGTCATTGTCATGACTACCGAAATTTTTCGGAACATGCTCTATGAAACCCCGATCGGACAAGTGGGAACTTCTTTAGAAGATGTAGAAGCAGTAATTTTGGATGAATGCCATTATCTAAACGATCGCTCCCGTGGAACGGTTTGGGAAGAATCGATTATCTACTGTCCGCCACAAATTCAATTAGTTGCTCTCTCAGCCACGATCGGCAATCCAGAAGAATTAACCGACTGGATTAACTGTGTACGTGCTAATAGCGATCGCCAGAAAAAAGGACTCGATCAGAGATGCGAACTAATTAACTCCAATTTTCGCCCCGTTCCTCTGATGTTTCATTTCAGCAACAAGAACGGCTTAGTTCCTCTACTCAATAACAAACAAACTGCGATTAATCCCCATCTTAAGCCAAAAGCCAAAAAAGGTGCGCCCAATAAGCGAGTCAGACGTGCCGATTGTCCTACTATCGCCAACATTGTTGAGCAGCTAAGGGATAGAGATATGCTGCCAGCTATTTATATCATTTTTAGCCGTCGTGGTTGTGATGAAGCTGTAGAAAGACTGCAAGATTTTGATTTATTAAGCGAAAGAGAAGCAAAAGCTCTACAAGATTACCTGCTTACTTTCTTTTTGCGACATTATCTCGATTTTCAACAGATATTACTCGCTTTCTTTTCCCAAGAAAGTCCCTTGCTGCACAGCAAACTGATCGACTGGATTGCAGACAATCCTAATGCCAACCGAGAATTATTTGACTATCTCCAATTGAATCTAGAGGATAAATACAAACTCTGGCAGTTTTTGGCAGTTACGTCCCAGGTAGCTAGAATCGAACAAATCGAACCACTGACTCGCGGTATTGCTACCCACCACGCAGGATTATTACCGCCCTGGAAAGAATTGGTAGAGCAGCTATTTGAATTAGGATTAGTGAAGATCGTCTTTGCTACAGCAACTTTAGCCGCAGGGATTAATATGCCTGCTCGTACTACGGTAATTTCTGCACTTTCCAAGCGCACTGACGATGGACATAGTATGCTAACTCCTTCAGAATTTTTGCAAATTGCTGGACGTGCGGGAAGAAGAGGTAAAGATACAGTCGGTCACGTTGTCACCCTGCAA
>CAZJTL010000251.1:0-6042 GCA_964548905.1 uncultured bacterium
CGAATTTCAAGTTAGGACTTTTTCTTACCTGTGATCGTTTTGTCAGTCAATCAGGATTACACACTGGATACAAGGCATCAAGGAATCATCGAACCCTCTGCAAGTTATACTAATAGTAAAAAATTTCAAATACCCAATCGATATTCAGCAGACCTTGATTGGATTATAGATATCGATCTAAACAAGAATTATTATCTAATTTTTAGTACTGATGATGAGAATGACTGTTTTAGTATCTTTCAAAAACAAGAAGAAACCAACGAAGATAATAATATTTTAATTGTTCCTTTAAATTTACAAGCTCACGATGTAGATTTAACTTTTAGTGAAATTAATGTCCCTAAAGTAGTCAAGCTTAACGAAACATTTACCATCGATCGCACAGTTACTAATCAAGGTAAAGAGAAGAGTACTAGTAAATCTTGGCAAGATGAAATTTATCTATCAAGCGACAAAAATATTGATGAATATAATGATTATCTTTTAACAAGTACAGAGATTACGCAAACATTAGAAGCTGCCGATCGATATAAATTAAGCGATCGCGTCACCCTAGAAGAAAGCTACTATCATAAAATTAATCCTGACGAAAATTGGTATTTGCTTTTCAAAACCGATATTGATAATAGTCAAGATGAAACAGACGAAGAAAATAATTTAACAGTAGTTCCCATCGACATCACACCATCAACAATCGATCTGGTAGTCAGTAATGTTACTGCACCAGAGAAAGCTGAGATCGATAATGGTCAAATTAACCTGTCTTGGCCTGTTAATAAACAAGGAGAAGGAGAAATTGACAAAGATGTTTCTTGGTCAGATGAAATTTATCTTTCCGCTGATGGAGTGTTAGATGAAGTTAATGATTTTTGGTTAAATACTTCACAAGAGCAAAATTTATTGACTAATTCAGATAGTTATACTGTTAGCCAATCCCTTGCTATTCCCGAACGAGTTTACAATGGTGATTATGAAATTCTCGATACCGATCGCGATTGGTATCTGATTGTTAAAACTGACTACCAAGATAAAATTGCCGAGACAAACAACAATAACAATTATCTTTCTGTTCCTATCCACTTAGAAACTGTCAATGTAGATTTAGTAGCCGATCGCATTGATGTTCCCGATCTTGGTAAATTCGGTGAACCCCTGGAAGTTTCTTGGACAGTAACCAATCAAGGAACAGACGATCTTAATTTTGTGGGTTGGAAGGATCTTAATCTTGTGGGTTGGGAGGACACATTCTTCTTTTCTAGCGATCCAATTCTGGATATGTATGATTCCGATTATGGATTGTCTGCGATCGCGCAAGATCGAAGTCTACCAGTTTCAGAAAATTATACTCAAACTGCATCTCTCGATATTCCTCAATATCTTGCTCGCGATCTTAAAGTAGAGTTTGATAAAGATGGTCAACCAATCAAAAAAGGTTATTTAATCTTTAAAACCGATACTGGAAATGATAAATCAGAGACTAATGAGGATAATAACACTACAGTCGTTCCTATTACTCTCCAGATGACTCAACCAGAGTTAGTTGTCGATAAGTTACAAATTCCCGAAGCAGTAAAATTAGGAGATTTAGTTAACTTTAACTGGAGAGTTACCAATCAAGAACCAGTTACTGCTAAAAATGATGGTATAAGATATCAAGCTTATCTTTCTGCATCTGATTTCGGATATCTTTCTGAAGACGACTACAATCTTGGTACGATTACCGATCGACAGCGCATCTATGCTTCTTCAAGTATCTGGGGAAATGGACAATGGCAAATTCCAGATCGTAAACAAGATCCAGAGTTAGATGTTAACCAAGATTGGTGGTTTATTTTAAAAGCTGATAGTGACGATCGCTTCCAAGAAGTGAATGAATACGATAACGTTATTTCTAAACCGATCGAACTAGTTAATGAAATTGTCGAGAATCTATATTGAAGTCGTTATGACTTCAATAGAAAACCATTACGTCAAAATCAATTTAGAAGTCCGTAGTGAACCCTTTAGGGTTCAAAAAAAACAAGTTCACCACTAAAATAAATATCTGTGTTTATCCGTTCCTTAGCTTTTCTGAGGACAAAGTTTAAGTACTTAAACAAAATTAATTACACATTCCACTTTTGCTCTTGCCTCTTGCCTCTTGCCTCTTGCCTTTTGCCTTCCTCCACCTGTGAATTTAATTTTGTGCAATTACTTATCTGTGAACTTTTTCTACCTACTAGCCTATTTATCTGCGATCGCGATCGCGATCGGTTGGGGATGTTTATGGTTGCTTCGCGATCGCATCCAAGATGACTCTATTCCTGTTGCAGAAAATTTTCAAGGGGAAAAAGTAATGTTTATTTTCCCCCATCCTGACGATGAAATTACCTGTGCGGGAACTTTAAAAAAGCTGGATTTGCTGAATAATGAAACTATTCTGATTACTTTTACCAAAGGGGAAGCAGGACCAACTAACGGATTAGTAGATGAATCCAATTTAGAAGAGAAAAAACTTAAACTCGGTCAATTGCGCCAACAAGAGTTAGAAGCAGTAGCAAAGCTATTGGGAATCGATCGCTTGGAAATTCTTGACTTTCCCGATGGTGGTATTAGAGATATTGACCCCGATCGCCTTAAAGATGCGATTAAAGAAAAGATCGATCGCTACCAACCAACTATCTTAGTCACTTACGATGATCGCATCGGTCTCTACGGTCATCCCGATCATTATCTCATGGCTCGATATGTCAAAGAGATTTTTAAGCAGCAAAAAGATTTACCTAGCTTTTCCGTAAAACAACTATATCAGGTAACTCTACCCAAACCAACTATCGATCTGGCTTTAAAAATATCTGAAACCTTCCGCCAGAATTATAATTTATCTGCTGATGGTGGATTACCAGCACCAACTTTAGCTGTAAAAATTAGTCAGTTTGGTAAATATAAGAGGGATGCTATGTTATTGCATCGATCGCAAAGGCTGATGCTTCAAGATATGCAACCATATTTCGATCGCATTCCTCCCTTTATCTATTTTCGGATTTTCGATAAAGAATATTTTAGTCAGGTTGAATAGTAATTGTAACTTTAAAACCTTTATCTAGCCAATATTTTAGGCGATCGCGAGCCAAAAATAGCTGAAAATCGAAAGCTTTCATTATCGAAAAGGCTTAACCCATGTTTTGGCTAAAGCTAAATCGAGAACAGATCGAGCGATCGCGAAGCAGACAAGACTTTCAATGGCTAAACTAGCTGATAACCACAAGCGATCGGAGAAATTACCCATTCCTTCTAGTAATGCCAAACCTCGCACAATCCCAAAAGCTAAAACTGCACCGTCTTTGAGATGAGGATTTTCATCGTCACGAATAATATAGCGATAGGTAACACCAAATAAAAATCCACTCGCCCAGGCGATCGCCTCTCTTAACAGAAAATGAAGATCGATCCCAATTTCTAATTGAGTCAGAATAGCGATCGATTTGGCTAGAATTAGACTATGAAAAAATACAAAGATTAGATCGGCACCGACAAAAGCGATCGCAGCAATAACACCGACTTTGAGAGACTCGATTCTTTCTTGTTGAAGGCTAGGCAAAATACACTCTTTGAAAACGTCTTTTAAGAAGTATGATATTTTTTAGAGAGATTTAATAGTTTTTGTTTTAAAAGAGAAAGACAAACATGGATATTTTGACATTAGGTTGGGTTAGCGTACTGGTTTTATTTACTTGGTCAATTTCAATGGTAGTTTGGGGTCGTAACGGATTCTAGTATCGTGGAAACTAGTATTAACACTCTCGATATCTTATTTTACGTAGCACTGGCATTATTAATTTTAGTCAGTGGAGGTATTCTCTATCTTACTTCTGTAGAATGGCGCGATCGCCGTCGTCAAAGCAAGGATAAACGCCTGGGACGATAAAGAGGCAGATGCCGATCGGCTAAAAAAGGGCGCAGTTAAAAATTGCGCCCTCTGTAATCTGCTATATATGGAAACCAGTGGGTTAAGCCAAACCTTAATCCACAAAATTAAGTATTTATTGCCAAAAGCTACTTGGTAATATTAATCAAAGCACCGCTAGCAGCACCACTAGCTGCATTGTTGCCAACATCGCCATTATCTAGAATTGCACCAGTAACGGCGTTGGTTGCTGCACCTACTGCTGCATCTTGAAGGATGCCACCGACGCTATTATCTTTCTTCTTGTCATGAGTAGCGCTAACTGCTGCACCAGTAGCAGCACCACCGATGGCGTTTTTGACAGTTGAACCGTTGTCAAGTATTTCTCCAGTAATAACGTTGCCAGCAGCACCTATGCCAATATCTTTCAAGAGTTCGCCAGCAGAAGCGGGATTGGCTGGTACCAAAGCAGCACCAAACGTTGCACTAGTTAAAAGTGCAAATAAAGTCAGTATTTTGTTTGCGTTTTTCATAGGTAAATAACTAATCGGAAACTCTACTTATCTATTACGTCGTTTTTTTTGATTTATGCGTTCCTAAAGCGATAAAAAATTTAATTTTGAGAAATTTTTAGTAACTTAAAAATTCAAGTTTTGTTCAACGTTAAAAAATAAAAGTGAAGAGTTAGGAAATTTTAAGCTACTTTTTCCAAACCTTGAGATGGTTGTCGAGAACTAATTAACTCAACAAAATTAGAGAGAATCTTCAAACCACTTTCGGCTGATTTTTCGGGATGAAATTGCACTGCCATTAAATTATCTCTGGCGATCGCTGCGGTTACTGTTTGCGAACCGTGGGTGACAGTAGCTGCACACACCGAAGCATCAACTGGATCGACGTAATAAGAGTGAACAAAATAAACGTAAGGTTCAACCCCCAAATTTTGCCACAAAGGCAACTGAGGCTGGGTAAATTCTAATTTATTCCAACCCATATGAGGAATAGTGATATTAGGTTCTTTGCGAAAGCGACGCACGTAACCAGGGATGATGCCTAAACCAGTTTCTTTACCTTCTTCGGAACCGTCAAAGAGAATGTGTAGTCCCAAACAAATTCCCAAAAAAGGTTTACTGCTTGCAATTATATCTTTAATTGGTTGTTCGAGATGGCGCGATCGAATATGTTGCATCGCAGGATCGAAAGCACCTACACCAGGTAAGACAACTGCGTCAGCTTTTTCTAAGTCCGATGGCGAATCAGTGATTAAAGTTGTTGCACCAGCTTTTTCTAGTCCTTTACAAGCAGAATGCAGGTTGCCCATATCATAATCAATAACTGCTATAGTAACCATCAACTTTTCCTTTTTATCGCTCACTCATTTATTCTAGTGTTTATTTTGTTTGGCTCAAAACATGTTGCCCAAAATTCTGCTCACATCTTTTGATACCTGGTTGCCCCATCATCAAATCTAATGCTTCTGATGACTTATTAGAAGCGATCGCTCAAAGAGAATTTGCTTCAGTTTCTTTAAATTGCCTGAGAAAACTACCTGTAGATATCGATCGCGCTAGTAAGCTTGTCATCGATCGTATCGATCGTATCGAACCAGATCTAGTTATTTGCTGCGGTATGGCAGAACGTCGCCAGCAATTAACCATTGAGTCATGTGCTACTTTTGGCGATAAAATTAGGCACACTTCAGTAAATTTAGAAACTTTAGTCTCACAGTTAACTAAGACGACTATCAGTCACGATGCAGGGAAATTTGTTTGTGTGACAGGAAGCATAAGTTTGCCGTGACGGCAGCTTTATGCTTCCACTCCAATTTCTTGTTTTGCTTTTTTAAAAGCATTTCTGGCTCTTCAAACATTTTGGGGTAAAATGTAGCTCTAGCTACATTTTACCCCCCTTTTCCAGATGGACTTTCACCTTGACGCTTTATTAAACTTACCGAATGTTACAGTTTTTACCTATTATCAAAAAGAGGGATTCATCATCCTTAAACTAGAGTTATTAAATGAAGGAATACAATGCCCTCACTGCCAAAATTATACTGAGCATCTCCATCAAACACGTTCCATTTTAGTTAGAGATTTGTCTATTTTTGGACAATCAGTATATTTACAAGTACCTCGTCGTCAATTTTATTGCCAAGA
>CAZJTL010000252.1:0-6015 GCA_964548905.1 uncultured bacterium
AATTTCCCACTAAGGTGGACTAGTGAAGTGATCATAGCGATAAACAGCCAAACATTCGCTTTGTTGGTTAAAAAAGCGAAGATTGTAGCCATATTCTCTGGCGATCGTCGCAAAATTATTAATCAGACTATAGCGCTGAATTGCATCTAAGAGTGTCCACATCTGCCAGTTGACAATAAGATCGATTCTTTTTTGCTTGGGATAGGCTAGCCAATTAGTAATCAACTTTCCCGAAGTCTTTTTAGACGTATCGAATTGTTCTTTTGTCCACCACAAACTAGGAACAGTAATACCCGATTGAGAAATAGTTTCAGCCGCAATCGCCCCTCTTTCTAAAGGCTTAGCATTTTTCTTCAACAACTCCGCCTCAAAAGGCTCAGCACAAGACAGTAAGTTACCATTAGACTCTTGTGCTAGCGCACTTGGGGAAATAGCTAGAAGACACAATGTTAGCAGTAGAAGAGATTTAGGCATTAAGACTAGGGGTTAGGGATTAGGGGTTAGGGAGCATCTTGTGCAGGGGAGAGGGGGAGACTGGGGGACTGGGGGACGGGGGGGAGTAATGAGTAATGAGTAATGAGTAATGAGTTGTTTACTTCTGACTTCTGCCTTCTGCATAAAAGCCTTCTGACTTCTGACTTCTGCCTTCTGTTCCCTGTTCCCTGTTCCCTGTTCCCTTTTTTAGCAATGAACTATGAACCATGAACCATGAACAAATACCCTGTTATTGCCACAAACGACGACGAGGAGAGCCATTGAGACGTTGATGGGCATCTTGGAGCAGGTTAGGGATTTCTAGATTTTGGGGACAACGGGGTAAACAGTCGCCGCAACTAGTGCAGCGATCGCCTTTATTCCCTGGAAACCAATGTCCTGCATTTTCAAACATACCATAGCGATATTGACTATATTTTGTCATATCGTAGGCTACTGCTAGGTTTCTCAGTCTTAAAACTTCAGGAATATTAATTTGTTCGGGACAGGGGAGGCATTGATAGCATTGACTGCACAAATCAGTACTTAGAGATTCCTGTAAACTTTCTTCTAACTTTTGTAACACTTCTAGTTCTTCGATCGCCAGGGGATCGTCGCGATCGCTTACTTTTAGGGGTTCAATTAATTCTTCTGGATTGGCAGCGCCAACACTTAGAGTAGTAATGCGGCGATCGCTCAATAAAAACCGATAATTTAACTCAAGTGGAGAAAAAGGTTGACACAACTTTGTTAAAGTTTCTGGAGGAGTGTAGAGTCTTCCTCCTTTGTCTGCTGGAGAAATAATAAATATTCCCATGTCTTTTTGAGTTGCTAGCTCGATCGCTGGTTGATGTCGTTGCCAAAAATAATAATAATGAAGGTTAATAAATTCAAAGAAATCGGTATTAATTGTAGCGAGGATTAATTCTAAACTGCCGTGAGTAGAAAAACCAAGATGTTTGACTTTACCATCCGCCTTCGCGCGATCGACTGCTTGAAGACAACCATTGCTATCTTTAATCCATTCTAGGTGTTCCCAGGTATTGATGCCGTGAATTGCCAAGCAATCAATATAGTCAACCTGCAACCGATTTAAGGACTCATCCAGCCATTGACTCATTTGGTCGGCACTATCGGTTGGTGGTAACTTGGTCGTAATGTAGAGTTTCTCTCGCTCTATAGGTAATCCAGCTTTAAGAGATAATCCCAGATACTCTTCGCTTTTGCCATAGCCTCTAGCTGTCTCTAGATGATTGATCCCTAGTTCTATGGCTTTAAAGACGGTTTGCTGAGCTTGTTCTCGATCGCTCAAACAACGCATCGTACCCAATGAGAAAACAGAAATATTTAAATTAGTCTTCCCAAACCGTCGATAGCGCATCTCTTAGTTATCAGTTATTAGCTATCAGTTTTCAGTTATCGAAAAAGGGAGCAGGGAGCAGGCAGTAGGCAGCAGGTTTAATTTTGAATTTTGAATTTTGAATTTTTCCAAATCATGACTCACCCGTGCTAAAACGGCTTTTTTGAATCAAATCTTCAGGGGATAAATTGGCAACAAATTCGCGGAAAGCTTGACGTTCTTCTTCGTCTGCGTCTCGATCTACGGGAATAGAGGCATCTGCTACTACTTCTTCCATCACCCAGATCGGGCTATCTGTACGTAAGGCGATCGCGATCGCATCGCTAGGACGACAGTCAACTTCTTTAGCTACTCCATTTTGCTTCAAACACAAAACCGCATAAAAAGTATTATCCTGTAAAGAGTGGATAATAATTTTCTCTAAATTCATCTCCCATGTCTCAAATAGATTGGAGATCAAATCGTGGGTCAATGGTCGTGGTGACTGTTGTTTCTCTAGAGCGCTGATAATCGCCCTTGCTTGGTCTTGTCCAATAAAAATAGGTAAGGCTCGACGGTCTGAACTATCTTTCAGTAACACGATCGGGCTGCGCGTGACTGCATCTAAAGCAATTCCAGCAACTTTCATTTCAAGCATCGGCTTAGCCTCTAAAATAAACTTGGAAGATAAGTGAGTAGATTGAGCGCCACTATAAAGAAATGATTTTGGCTCTATCTACACCCATAAATTGGTTAATTTAATTTGACCTTAACTTAGTTAAATCAATTTACCAAAACATTTATTTAGGTACGATCGATTCAATTGAGTTGAGTAATGCTGTTTTATCACAGTATTACCCAATTTAGGTTTACTGCCCTCACAATTCATGAAAAAATTACAGTTCTTGATATACCTCAACTGCCCTGTGCTGGAGAGAGTTTGAACCTTGTTAGAATTGTTAAAATTCAGCAAAAGTTTTCTTTCTCTAACAATGGCGATCGGGTATTCTATTTATAATTTTGCCATGCTCTCGATTAAATCAGGTAAAAATGGCTTTAATCTCGATCGATATTGACCAATCTAAATAATTTTCATCGATCGCCTCCCCAAATATTTACTCAACCAGATCGCGTGCAAAAACATCGATCTAACTTAACATTTACTTCTAGCTGTAGTTATTCTAATTGCAATTGTACAAAAGTGTTTACAGGATTAATTCAAGCTTTAGGTTCAATTAAAGCGCTAAATAAAGATAGATTTACTTTGTCTGTTTCTAAACCAAATTTATCAGTTATTTTGGCTGATTTAGCTATTGGCGATAGTGTAGCTGTAGATGGAGTTTGTCTAACAGTAGAAGAAATTTTAGCTGATGGCTTCGTTGCTACTGCTTCTCCAGAGACTTTAGAACGTACCACATTAGGTAAGAGAAACCAAACAGCAACCTACGTCAACGTAGAAACATCTCTAAGAGTAGGTAGTAAATTGGGAGGACATTTCGTTACGGGACATGTTGATGGTATTGGTTGCTTACTATCATCAAAATCAGTAGAAAAATCCTGGGAAATGTGCTTTGGTGCACCTGATTCGCTAGTAAAGCAATGGCAAAGCCGTATAGCCCGTTATCTCATCCCTAAAGGCAGTATTTCTGTCAATGGTATTAGTTTAACTGTGGCTGAGTGCGATGTTGAAGGTAACTGGTTTAAAGCAGCAGTGATTCCCCATACCTATGCAGAAACTAATTTGTGTCATCTAGCTGTAGGCGATTTGGTTAATATTGAAAGCGATATTTTAGGAAAATACGTTGATAAACTAGTAGGTCATCGACTAGGAAGTTATTCACAAGAAGAAGAAATTAGCATGGCTTTTTTGGCAGAGAATGGGTATTTATAGTGGTTCATAGTTCATAGTTCATAGTTCATGGTTCATTGCTGAAAGCTGATGGCTGATGACTGATGACTGATGGCTGAAAGCTTTAACAAATTTAAGACGATCTTAAGTCAAGATAGTGAGCCTTTTAGGTCAAGATAGCTATAGATAAGCAATAAGAGTATTAAAAATGAAACCGCAACTGCGTCCCCAAAATCCTTGTTTTTCTTCTGGTCCTTGTGCTAAGCGTCCTGGCTGGACGGTGAATGTGTTAGAAAATGCTTTACTCGGTCGTTCTCACCGCGCTAAGCCTGGTAAGGCTAAATTGAAAGAAGTCATCGATCGCACACGTACAATTCTAGAGGTTCCCGATGATTATCGGATTGGGATTGTACCAGCATCAGATACAGGCGCGATCGAAATGGCATTGTGGTCTTTATTAGGACAGCGCGGTGTTGATGCCTTGGGATGGGAAAGCTTTGGTAAAGGTTGGATTACTGATATTGTCAAACAGTTAAAATTAGCCGATGTTCGTTCTCTAACCGCAGATTATGGCAAACTACCAGATTTAAGCCAAGTAGACTGCGATCGCGATGTGGTATTTACTTGGAACGGTACAACTTCAGGGGTGCGCGTGCCTAACGGTGATTGGATCTCCGATAACAGAAAAGGTTTGACTATTTGTGATGCCACCTCGGCTGTATTTGCGATGGAAATGCCCTGGCAAAAACTCGATGTCATCACTTATTCTTGGCAAAAAGTTTTAGGCGGCGAAGCACAGCACGGTATGTTAATTTTAAGTCCTCGCGCTGTAGAACGTTTAGAAAGTTACACTCCATCTTGGCCGATTCCCAAGATTTTCCAACTTAGCAAAGGTGGCAAACTCATCGAAGGTATTTTTCAAGGCGAGACGATCAATACACCATCTCTATTGTGTACAGAAGACGTGCTAGATGCATTGAAATGGGCGGAAGGTTTGGGAGGACTATCAGCACTACTAGGGCGATCGCAAGCCAATTTAAGAGCAGTAGAGCAATGGGTAGACCAAACCGACTGGATTGATTTCCTTGCAGAAGATCCAGCTACCAGATCCAACACTTCCATTTGTCTCAAGATTGTTTCTCCTTGGTTCCAAGAGTTGAGCCAAGACAAACAACAAGCATTTACTAAAGATCTGGCAAATCTTCTCGATAAAGAAGGTGTTGCTTACGATATCGGCGCTTACCGCGATGCACCTCCTGGCTTACGGTTATGGGGCGGCGCTACCGTAGAGACAAGTGATTTTCAGGCGCTATTCCCTTGGTTGGAATGGGGATATTCTACGGTTAAGGGATAATTTTAGGCATGGTTATTGCTAATGGCTAATTGTTCATAGTTCATGGTTCATTGAAAGAAGGCAGATGGCAGAAGGCTTTTATGCAGAAGGCAGAAGGTAATAAAAGTCTAAAGTCTGAAGGTTTTTACTTCCTACTTGCTCGGAGGCGGAGTGTCTCCGACTCCGCACTCGCTACTTGCTACTTTTTCCCTACACCCTACACCCCTAATCCCTAACCCCTAATCCCTAACCCCTAATCCCTATTCTCAAAACGCCTGCCAACTCAGCAAAGATATAATAATTCCTAGGGCTAAACCTACAAATACTTGAAAAGGAGTATGCCCTAGTAATTCTTTTAATTTTTCTTCGTTAAATTCTTTGCCTTCTTGAAACAACTCATCCATCATTTGATTGAGAATTCTTGCTTGTTTGCCAGCCGCTTGGCGCACACCAGCAGCATCGTACATCACAATTACAGCGAATAAAGAGGCGATCGCGAATTCAGGAGAAGACCATCCTTTACTTAAACCTACACCAGTGGCTAAAGCACCAACTAGCGCAGAGTGAGCGCTAGGCATTCCACCAGTAGTGACTAGATAACGAAAATTAATTTTTCTGTTTTTAATCAGCTCAATTACTAGTTTCAATCCTTGAGCCATAAAACAAGCCAGAACCGAAACCATCAGTATCTGATTGTGTAGAATATTGGAAAATTCCTGCATGGTAAATGTTGGATCTCAAAAACTTTCAAATTAGGGTATTAGTTGTTGCGAGTTGTGATGAAGTGGGCGATCGCTCTTAAAGGTTCTGCACCTGCTCCAAAACAAGTTAGTTCTTCAATGGCAGCATCAACTAATTGTTGGGCTTTAATTCTTGATTCTTCTAATCCCCACAAACTAGGATAGGTAGCTTTTTGTGCCTGTAAATCCTTGCCCGCAGTTTTCCCTAGTTCTTCACCAGTAGCAGTAATATCTAAAATATCATCGATAATTTGGAAAGCTAGACCAATATTACAAGCAT
>CAZJTL010000253.1:0-5927 GCA_964548905.1 uncultured bacterium
CAATTTTAACCAAATTAGACGGTGATACTCGCGGTGGTGCAGCCCTCTCTGTCAGACAAGTTTCAGGACAGCCGATCAAGTTCGTTGGTGTTGGGGAAAAAGTTGAAGCACTAGAGCCATTCTACCCCGATCGCCTTGCCTCTCGCATACTCAACATGGGTGACATTCTCACCTTGGTTGAAAAAGCCCAAGAAGAAATCGATCTCGCTGATGTCGAGAAAATGCAGTCGAAAATTCTGGAAGCTAAATTCGATTTTAATGACTTCCTCAAACAAATGCGACTGCTGAAAAACATGGGTTCATTAGCTGGAGTGTTAAAAATGATTCCAGGTATGAATAAGATTAGCGGTGCTGACCTAGAAAAAGGCGAAAGTCAACTCAAACGCACCGAAACCATGATTAATTCCATGACCAAGGAAGAAAGAGGTAATCCAGATTTATTATCTCAATCTCCTAGCCGTCGCCGCCGCATCGCCAAAGGTTCTGGCTGTGATGAGAGGGAAGTTTCTAAGCTGATGCAAGACTTCACCAGAATGCGAGCGATGATGCAACAAATGGGTCGCGGAATGCCAGGGATGGGAGGTATGCCAGGAATGCCAGGCATGGGAGATATGTTTGGTGGTATGGGCGATCGACCTCGACCTGGTTTTCGCGGCTATCCAGGTGGTTCTAAACCAAAGCAGAAAAAAGCTAAGAAGAAGAAAGGTTTTGGGACTTTGTAATTGAGTTGATTGTTCATTGTTCATTGTTCATTGTCAATCAAGAATCCTTGGATCAAAAATTAGATAAATCGATTACAATCATAAAGTAGATTTTTGAGGTAACATGGTCAAACTGCGTCTAAAACGTTACGGTAAAAAAAGAGAAGTGAGCTATCGTATTGTCGCAATGAATAGTAAAAACCGTAGAGACGGTATTGCGCTCGAAGAATTAGGCTTTTACAATCCTAGAACCGACGAAACTAGGTTAAATGTTCCCGCGATCGTCAAAAGATTGCAAGAGGGCGCTCAACCAACAGATACAGTACGCGACATCTTAAACAAAGCCAAAGTTTTTGAACAAGTCCATGCCTAAGACAAACGATTTGTCTGAGCAAAGCAAATCAGCCGGTCCAGATTATGTCAGACTGGCTAAATTTCTCTTGCAGCCTTTTTTAGATATCCCAGATTCTCTGTTAGTAGACTGCGAATATTCGAGTAGTAAGCCGAAAGTCTGGCTGCGCGTAGCATTTGAAGGAACAGATCGAGGTAAGGTGTTTGGACGCGGTGGACGCAATATACACGCACTCAGAAACGTCCTAGAAACGGCTGCAAATCTTGCTGGACAGAGCCTTTACCTAGATATTTTTGGTGCTAGTGATGAGGCTAAGCCTCAGCGAGAATATTCTCGCGATCGAGACTTAGAATCAAATCACAAGCAAGGACAAGGACAAGGAAAACAGCGTTTTCGTCGTCCCAACAACTCCAAACCTCCATCAAAACCACGTTTTTGAACAGAGGTAGGGAGAAAAAGCACCTGTCACCATCTCCTGCCTCCTGTTAACAGTTTAACTACATCGAGCCTATTCCATATTTCCCTAACCCCTAACCCCTAATCCCTAACCTCTATCTCAACTATCCAATTAATGCAAGCACGAATACTTATTTAGTCGCTCGAATATAGACTGATTTCAATAAAAAAGTACTCAACCACCTTTTTAGCGATCTCATTTTGTCTGCTTTGGCAGTGAAAATTGCTCCAAAAGTAAATTCTGGTTGGTCTTCAATCATAGTAATGGTAGATGTTAATTGAGCGTTATTAAAAACACGCTCCACACTATTTAAAATTGCCTCAGTAGTAAAGTGATGGGGATGATTTTTATCAAACAAAAAGAGGAAAGGGCGTAAAGGTCGTGCTAAGTTAGTGACTACATGCACCGCACAACAAAGCTCTCCCCCTGGCTTCAAAACTCGATGAATCTCTTGAATTACTCGCTCGGGATTTTCAACGTGATCGATAACATTAATACAAAAGGCAAAATCAAGCGTATTATTGGCTAAAGCAATAGATTCCCCTTGACAAGCGAGGTAGTGAAAGCGATCGCCTTGAGGTAAAATATTAAATTTTAGATATTCATTAATGAGAGGATCTATTCCATAAACAGTATCCAAAGATAGCTTTTGGGATTGGGATGAATATGCAGCCAAGCCTTTGATGATACCATAGGGACCACAACCAATATCAGCAAGTTGGCTGCGATCGAGATCGCTAAAATCTAAATTAAATCTACGAATAGTTTTTTGAGAGAAATCGATACTTTTAGTCGTTGTAATTGGTTGATAATGTTCTAGATCTTCTTTGTTGTGTATATAAATATCTTGCCAAAACTCTAATTCATTTTTTTGAGCCTGCTGCCAACTTAAAGCCATATTACTTTTCTAAATTTGGTAAATACTCTTGATTAAAATATTACCTAAAAATCCTAACTAAACAATTTATCTGCAAAAAACTCCTCACAACAAACAGGAGTTATCTCTTTTAGTCCTAAACTTTGCAAATATTTAATCCAAGCATCAAGAGTATCATCTTCAATAGGAAAAACTCCTAAAGCTCTTGCTACATCAACAATCCAAGGTACGGTAGAAATTCTATATCCTTGCCAATTTGATTCTAAGTGCAGCCAATCAGGAACTGCATTAGGATTAAAGTTATCAGATAATTGATAGTTAGCTCTAAAACAGTACATTTGACCACAATTTAGCATAATTTAAACGTTCAAACTAATTCTTCAAATCAGCTCGGATAAAATCTCCATTTATATTAGTCTCTACCGATCGATCTCCTAGTATGGCTTCCAAAATCCTTAAGAATCCAGCATGGGAATTTTTTTGCTAGTTATTATAGATTTGCTTCGAGACTGTTTTGAGCGATCGCTTTTTTTTTAAGATTGAATTGATAGATGCTCTTTGAATTTACTAGAAGCGTTACCGTGATTTCTCAAAGCAATATTCGTAACATTGGCATTTCTGCTCATATCGATGCAGGAAAAACTACTATTTCCGAGCGTATTCTTTTTTATACTGGCAAAATTCACAAGATTGAGGAGGTTCGCGGCGATGGTGATGGTGCGACGATGGATTACATGGAATTGGAACGCGAGAAAGGCATTACCATTACTTCTGCTGCGATTACTTGTTTCTGGAAAGATACTCAAATTAATCTAATCGATACTCCAGGTCATGTTGATTTTACGATCGAAGTCGAGCGATCGCTGCGAGTTATTGACGGTGCAATTATGGTGTTGTGCGGGGTGGCGGGGGTGCAATCCCAATCTTATACGGTTGATCGCCAGATGAAGCGCTATCGAGTACCGCGTATTGCTTTTATTAACAAGCTCGATCGCGTTGGTGCCAATCCTTTCCGAGTAGTAGAAGAACTTGAGAAAAAACTGCATCTTCAACCCTTACTCTTACAATATCCGATTGGCATTGAAGATAAATTTGCAGGGGTTATCGATTTAATCGAGATGAAGGCTGACTATTTTGAAGGAGAACATGGAGAAATTCTAGTCAGTAAACCGATTCCCACGGATTTACAACCCCAAGCACAAACAGCTAGAGAAAAACTACTCGATCGCATCTCAATCCTCTCAGAAGAGATGATGACAAAGTTAATTGCTGGTGAAGAAATCCCCACACAACTTATTTGGGATACTATTCGTCAAGGTACTTTAAATCTCGAATTTATCCCCGTCCTGATCGGTTCGGCTTTTAAAAATAAAGGAGTGCAAAATTTACTCGATGCAGTTGCTCTTTATTTACCTTCTCCTAATCAAAGAGAACTAATTAGCGCGATCGAAGTTAATCCGCAGATAAACGCAGATGAACGCAGATCGTTTCAGGCGATCGAAGTTGAGACTCAAGAACGAGTTAAGATTCG
The DNA here is from genome assembly GCA_964548905.1 of uncultured bacterium. GTDB lineage: Bacteria > Cyanobacteriota > Cyanobacteriia > Cyanobacteriales > Xenococcaceae > CAZJTL01. The sequence continues at coordinate 3,919 of CAZJTL010000253.1, forward strand.
ATCCGAACCCAACGATCCAGTAGTAGCACTAGCATTTAAACTCATTGATAACGAATTCGGTCAACTTACTTATACTCGCCTTTATTCGGGAACTTTGAAAGCAGGCGATCGCCTCTACAACAGTCGCACCAAAAAGACGATTCGTGTTTCTCGTATGTTTCGCATTGAAGCAGACAAGCGACAAGAACTAAAAACAGCAATGGCTGGTGAAATTGTTGGTTTACTAGGCGTTGATTGTGCTTCTGGCGATACCCTTTGTTCTGTGGGAACTAATCTTTCTCTCGAAGGGATATTTATTCCCGAACCAGTCATGACGATCGCGATCGCGCCCAAAAGTCAACCAGATCTCGATCGCCTGAATAAAGCCTTACATCGTTTTGTCCGAGAAGATCCGACTCTGCATGTCAGCACCGATCCAGAGTCGAAGAAAACCCTTTTATCGGGTATGGGAGAGTTGCATCTCGATATTTATCTGGAACGGATGAAACGGGAATATCACGCCGAAGTTTATGTAGGTACGCCCGCAGTCGCCTATCGAGAGACAATAACCCGATCGGCTAACTTTGACTATACTCTGAAAAAACAAACGGGAAGTACTGGACAATATGCCCATGTTATCGGTCGTTTGGAACCTTGTTCGGAACAGTTTTTGTTTGAGAATCGAGTAGTTAACGGTACGATTCCACTGCAATTTATCTCAAATTGCGAACAGGGATTTCGCGATGCAGTCAAAACGGGATGGCTCAAAGGCTATCCAATTATCGGCGTGAAAGTAATTTTAGAAGGCGGTTCTTATCATCCGATCGAGTCTTCAGAAATGGCATTTCGCTATGCTGCTAGAGTTGGTTTTGAAGAAGGATTTGCTCTTGCTTTACCGACAATTTTAGAACCAATGATGTTGTTGGAAGTAGAAACACCGAGCGAATTTTTAGGAAAAATACAAGGAAAATTAATCTCCCGTCGTGCTTTGTTATTGGGTTCGGAAACTAGAGATGATTATTCGATAATTCGCGCCGAAGTCCCTCTAGCAGAGATGTTTGGTTATTCTACTGAATTGCGATCGCTCTCTCAAGGAATGGCAACTTTTTCGATGGAGTTTGCTGAATATCGAGCGCTGGACGAACATCTTTTCAACCAAATAAGTACATAGGGCTTGCTGAAAAGGAGTAACTTTATTTAATACTGGTTTCACGATCGATCGCGCTATTGCAATTTATTCGATCGTAATACAAGTTGAATGCGATCGCATTTAGGATCTAAAAAAACAGCGATCGCGTTTACGAGTTCAGTATCTTGGTATTATTCGGTTCAACCATACAATTTTGTATTTATCTATTTATCTGTTGAATTGTACAAGCTATTGTGCGAATATATGTATTATGACTACTAATGTACAAATTAACGAAAATCTAATTCAAGAAGCTCTTCAACTTGGGGGACATCGCACCAAACGCGCTGTTATAGAAGAAGCTTTACAAGAATACGTTCAACGTCGCAAGCAACTTGAAGTTATTGAATTATTCGGTACTATTGAATACGACGAAGACTATGATTACAAACAGCAAAGACGGAAATAATGAAGGTCATTGTTGATACTTCTGTATGGTCTTTAGCTTTTAGACGCAACAATCAATCCGATCGTCATTCTGCTGTTATTTTACTTCGAGATTTAATTAGTGATGGTCGAGTAATCTTGTTAGGTGCTGTTAGACAAGAAATACTTTCTGGGATTCGTCACGTAGAACAACACGCCAAACTTAAGAAGAGTTTACGCGCATTTCCTGACTTAGAACTAGCGATCGAGGATTATGAATTAGCATCAGAGTATTACAATACCTGCCGACAGAATGGAATTCAAGGTGCAAATACTGATTTTTTGATTTGTGCTGTAGCAGTTCGCAGAGATTATCGAATTTTGACTACAGATAAGGATTTTGAAAATTTTAGACAATATTCCTTTTCTGTCAACCTGGGTCAAAACCTTAATCTTTCGTAGGCTGAAATGACCT
>CAZJTL010000254.1:0-5830 GCA_964548905.1 uncultured bacterium
GTGCTTAACAATTTTGGAAAAGAATATGTAATTAATTTTGTTTAGGCACTTACTAGTGCGAATTATAAGTACTAGCACGTGCTTCGCTCTTGGCAATATTAGGTAAATAACAAGCTAGCCATGTCGAATCTTTGCTCGTCTATCCCTATTTAGATTATTTAAAGCCAAGATCATGAAAACTAAAGAGAATCATACTGTTTTTCTGCGCCAGAATTTACCATCTGAATTTTCACGCTGGCATAATACACTCGAACGAATTTTAATTAATTTAATTGGTGACCTTTCTCGACCATTGGGAACTTATTTAAGACGCTTGTTTTATCCTGCCATTTTCGCTCGTTTGGGGAAAGCAGTTTACATTCAAAAAGGTTTAGATGCGATCGGTTCTAACGCCATAGAAATTGGCGATGGCGTAAAAATTTTACAGGATGTTCACTTAAATCTAAAAGCGTCTAACAGTCGTCTCAAAATAGGCAATTATGTCTGTTTAGATCGCGGTGTGGATATTAGAGTAGCGGGTGATGACTGCTCGATCGAAATTGGCGATCGAACTTATTTAGGCCCTTATGTTTGCATGGCAGGGCCAGGTAATATTAAAGTCGGCAACAATTGTCTAATTGCTTCTCAAACTGGCATCTATGCTAATAATCATCGAGATTACGGTCTTAGTCGCGAAGGCATAGTAATTGGAGATTATTGCTGGCTCGGTAGTGGTGTGAGAATCTTAGATGGTGTAACGATCGGTGACAATAGTGTTATTGGTGCGGGAGCAGTTGTCACCAAAAGTATTCCAGATCGTTCGCTCGCTGTTGGTGTTCCTGCCAAAGTAATCAAACGTAGCAAACCCTAAAGGGTTTATTACTAGCTAAGGCTTTTTTCCGATCGATCGTTCTAGTTCAATTAGCAATAAAGAGTTTTACACTAAAAACTCTAGTTCGGTTCGCAAGCGATCGAAGTCAACTATTCTACCGACGATCAAGCTTTCTCGATCGGCAGTATCTAGTTGTTCTTTCCAATAACGGATATTAGCTTCATTTTTCAGCCAAAAGTTAACAATTGACTCAACTGCTCGATCCCAATCCCATTCGGGTTGTTTTGGCACTAAATTCGTAGCTTGAATGAAAGCATCTAGGGTGCATTGATAGCTTCCTAGATAAGCTTTACTTTGACTGGGGTTTTGTTGGGTTTGTTGTTCGTAGCTAAAAAAGCTGAGAATTGGAACAACATCGATAATGTCAAAAGCATAAATCATAAGCATTTATACTCAAACAACTATATTCACAAGATTTTTTTAACAATCATGCAAAATCTTTTCTAAATATCAAGTATTTTGTAAGTTTTGTTAAGCAATAAAATTGCTGGCGATCGAATATAACTCAGCAATCAGCGCTCAGTACTCAGTATTCAGCGCTCAGTACTCAGCAGTTAGCTGAAAGCTGAAAGCTCACTGCTCCGTGAAACTACTTAAGTAAAAACATGTAAATTGATTATATTCTCCGAAAAAATACGGAAGCAGACTGTGAAAACCATTGATTAGTTGCATAAAAATCAATCGTTTAGATATAATTATTTTGACTTAATTTTTGTTTTAGTACTTTTCTATACATACATCATTATTACTGGTAACTTATCTAACAAAATAAATTATTAAATTTGTCAGTGTTTTTATCTAGAAAATGTATCATTGAAAAATGATTAGTCAAAAAATAATCATAAATTAGAAGTGCTGCGATCGCCTTAAAACTCATAAACTCTACATTCTAGCCAATAAATTTCTATTTTTAGTACATAAAAAAATAAATTTTTCTCATAATTAGACTAATTTTTAACAAAAAAAATTTTACAAAATCCTGGCATTATAGACATCAATATAGATTGAGCGAATTAAGAAAATCTCATCTTTAAAACATCAATTATTTGAATTTGTCACCAGGTGTTCATATTGGCATAACTGGTATTTTTCTATACTTGAATTTCAAAAATATCCGATTAACCTGGGAAGGAAAGATGCGTTCTAAATATTTATTTAGTTTATTTAGAAAGCTAGAAAGGAGGAATCAACTCGAATGTCCCAACAGCTCAAACAGCCGTCTCTTCAACAACGACAAGAAGACAAAGTTTCACTATCGCCAAGTCCTCACCATGTCGTTATCGTTGGAGGAGGATTTGGAGGACTTTATGCTGCCAAAACACTCGCTAAAGCACCAGTCAAGGTTACTTTAATAGACAAACGCAACTTTCATCTTTTTCAGCCCTTACTTTATCAAGTAGCTACTGGTAGCTTATCTCCCAATAACATTTCTTCGCCTCTGCGATCGCTTCTCAAGCACCACAAAAATATTGAAGTGTTAATGGGAGAAGTGATTCACATTGATGCTCAACAGCAAACCGTGAAAATGCCTTACCGTGAAATTAGTTACGATTCCCTAATAGTCGCTACTGGTACAACACATCAATATTTCGGTAACGACAAATGGTCGCTCAAAGCACCTGGATTAAAGACAGTAGAAGATGCTTTGGAAATCAGACGACGTATCTTAATTGCCTTTGAAGCGGCAGAGAAAGAAATTAATCCAGAAAGACGCAAAGCCTGGTTAACTTTCGTGATGGTAGGCGGTGGTGCTGCTGGTGTAGAATTGGCAGGCGCGATCGCCGAGCTTGCTCATAATACTCTTAAAGAAGACTTCCGCAATATCAATCCCTCGGAAACCAGAGTAATTCTAGTGCAAAGCCCAGACAGACTACTTCCAACTTATCCATCAGAATTATCGACAAAGGCAAAAGCTTCTTTAGAGAATTTGGGTGTTACAGTCTGGAGTGGCACCAGAGTAATCGATATCGAAAATAATCTCATTTCTGTTCGTCGAGGTGAAGAGATTGAAACGATTCAAACTCGCAATGTCTTTTGGACAGCAGGAATGAAAGGTTCTGGAATGGCAAAGATACTAGCAGAAAAAGCTGGTGCCCAATTAGACAAGACAGGACGAGTAATTGTCACACCAAATTTTCAGGTTGGAGAACATGCAAATATTTTTGCGATCGGCGATTTAATTAACTATGCCGATCGCCATGGCAAACCATTGCCTGGGGTTGCTCCTGTAGCTATGCAACAAGGGCAATATGTTGCTCGTTTAATTAAGAGTCAAATCGCAGGCAAAACTATAGCCCCCTTTAAATATTTCGATTGGGGTAGTTTGGCGACGATCGGCAAACATGCGGCTGTCGCTGATTTTGGCTGGTTCAAATTGTCTGGCTTTATAGCTTGGGCGGTGTGGATGTTTATTCACGTCTTCTATCTACTTGAATTTGACAATAAAGTCATTGTTACGATTCAATGGGCGTGGAGCTATTTCACTAGTAACAGAGGTGCGCGTTTAATCACTGCACCTGGAGAACAGCCAAGTGTCAAGTTAGACTACGACACCGATGTTAAGCCAGCTCAAACATTTGCAAGGGCGCATTCTTAGATAGGGATTAGGGATTAGGGAGGGGGTGGGGGAGGGCTGAACGGCGAACCTGCGTCGCCGTATTGAAGCCCGTTGTGGTGTATAGAGTGACTATATTTCTCCCTGTCTCCCAATTTCCATGTCACCTGTCCCCTGTTTTGTTCATTGGCGATCGCCTAAACTAGTTGCGATCGCTATTTTTTATTGACTATTCAAAAAAACTAGAGTAGCTAATTTTGCTACTCTAGAAAAAAAGAGATATTACGTTAAATCATGGAGTTACTGGCATTGAGGGCAAAAGTGAGACGATCGCCCGCCTAATTTGATTCTTTCAATAGTTGAACCGCAAATACGGCAAGGTTCGCCTTTACGTCCATAAACCCAAGCAATCCCTCCATAATTACCGTTAACTCCAGTAACGCTGAGAAAATCGCTAAAGGTAGTACCACCTTTGTCGATCGCTTGCTGTAGAACTTCGATAATAGCAAGGCGCAAGCTTTCAATTTGTTTTGGTTTGAGTTGAGAGGCGATCGCGTTTGGTCTAATGCCACTTTTAAATAAAGCTTCATCGGCATAAATATTGCCAATTCCTGCGACTACACTTTGATCTAATAGCAAAGTTTTAATCTGACGCTGGCTTTTTTTGACTTTCTGGGCAAAATAATCAACTGAAAATTGAGGTGAAAAAGGTTCTGGCCCTAATAATTGCAATCCTGTAATAATATCTTCTACTGAATGTTGGGGAGGCACAAACCAAAATTTACCAAAGGTGCGTGTATCGACAAAACGCAATTCGCGATCGCCATCTAAAAATAAACGAATGCGAGTATGTTTTTGTAGAGGTTCGTTGCTACTTACCCATAAAAGTTGACCTGTCATGCGTAAATGAACACCCAACCATCCTGCTTCCTGCTCCCTGTTAGTAGTTTTACTCAACTGCGCTAAAAGATATTTGCCACGTCGTTGCCAAGAGGCGATCGTTGTATTATTTATCCCTTGCCAAAATTCCAATTCAGAAAAAGGGTAGGCAAGTGTCCTCTGTAATAACACTTCCCCACCCTTAATTTGTTGTTTGAGAGTTAGTCGATCTAACCCTCGACGTACTGTCTCTACTTCGGGTAATTCTGGCAACTGAGTTGACCTTTTAACTAAAAGCTATCATACATAGCCTATCAGTCTGACGACTCAGTTCGTTCCTCAATTACTTAACTTCTTGAAGTTCGTGTTCTGCAAAGTTATTGGTGTTCACCCCAGAGGCGCTACCACTATAACCAGTGTAGTTAACCTTATCAAAGCGAACGATAACTGGGTAAAGAATGCCGCTTTTGTCTACGCTAGCGACTGTACCCACATCTTGATACCAATAGGATTCTTTGCGAAGAATTCTTACTTTAGATCCGCGTTGAATTGCCATATCTTTCTTATGTTTATAAACCTTTAGATACCAGAGTACTATTGGATAGGGGTTTTCTGTCAGTTTGAGATTTTAAGTTTTATTGCAAATCTTGCCATTCAACGCGGACAAAATGCGCCGAACGTCCCCAAATATCGGTAGTTTCCGAGATTTCTCGGATATTTAAATTAAAAGGAATGGAAGTAGTCAAATATTTCTGAACTGAAGTACCCAAATCTGGTGCGATTTGTGCCGCCGCCGTTGTTGCTAACCCCAAACCCACTAATTGTTCGAGAATACCCCTTGGAAAGAGGAGGTGAGTGGTAACAACTAATCCTGTAGTTAGCACCATAGCAACAGATAAATTAGTACCGCACCGAGGATGAATAGCTAAATTCCATTCTCCATTTTTGAGACGTGTCAGTGCTAGACGTGCTGCGCGGACTAATTTAGCTCGATCGACTTTGCCATAGAGATAAAATCCTTTTTCCGTGGAAAGACCACCAATATTAGCATTGTCAGTTTGGTTATGGCGATCGGCGATCGCATCAATTTCGCCGAGCAACCACACTGTAGCATGTTCTAGGGCGTGAACTTGACGTAACATCAAAATATCTTTCAACCCTGGAATAAAACCCGCGTATCGAAGTAAATCCCCGTCTTGTGTAGGTTGAGGTTGAAAAAAATCGAAGTCCCAATAATTTTCAGTACGATCTGAAACGGCATGATTCATGGCAACTGTGAGTAAAGGCTTAATTAATCGAAGCAAAAATTTTGCTACCTTCTACTATGCTTCTAATTTTAGAATACTCTTCGATAGCGTTTCTCAAATTAAACGTAAGAATTGGATACAATCAACAATGAAACATCAACCATGAACAAGAACAGAGGATCTTCACTGCAATTCTCTCAATCAAAAAACACTATGAAATTTTTGTAAGGATTCAGGCAGTAGAAAAAGGAATAAGCGAAGGGTACGCAATTGCATGAC
>CAZJTL010000255.1:0-5774 GCA_964548905.1 uncultured bacterium
TTGGATTACTGTCAAACTATTGCTTTGTCTAGGTTCTCGGCGCTAAGTCGGAGTCTCTTCTCAACCGCGCTTTATTAATGTAGCGTTTACTTCCTAGTTCTGTCAACTTTTTTTTCAAAAAAAAATTGTATTGCTTAAAATCCTTAGTGAATAATAGCTTCAAGCTAAAGCCTAGATAGAGGACAGAAACTAAACTAGAATTCAACTTAAATATTTGAAAGTCGCATCAAGAATCTAAATGTTGCTTGCAAGCGGAGTTTGAATCAGAAGAAAGAATTCAGGCGCTCTAAATACTATAGGTACTGTTGCTTCTTAACTGAGCAAGATTGCGATATTTTTTGCAAGAATTGACAAGACAATTCTTGCAAAGAGTCTTAGGCTTTTCTAAGGATCCTTGAAGCTTGTAATAACCTAAATAAAGTATTTCGACCAATTGTTTTTGCTAGATTTTTGATAGCGAGTTAAGAATAATGTGGCATTAAGACTGGAATAGTACCTCATTTTTTCATCATCATCGGCTATTTATTATTGATGAACACAAGTGTAGTTTCTACAAATTGTGCGATCGCGCAATTTTCGTTACTCCATCTATAGTCGGAACAAAAAAATGTCATTTCAGACGCTCAAGTTATTAAGCACAATGTTGCTAGTGACAGTTGTAACTACTGCTTGCAGTAAAAATGAGGTAGCTCAAACAGCTACACCTACGCCTGCTGTATCAGTCAAGCTAAAGGTTTTGGAATCTGCCAATGTTGAAGATAGTGACGAATTTCAGGGAACTTTAGAAGCCAAGGAAAGAGTGGTTTTACGACCTCAAATTGAAGGGAGGGTGGTCAAAGTTTTAGCTAAGGATGGCGATCGCGTCAAATCTGGCGTTCCAATCGTTCAGCTTAGACCAGATAAGCAGAGAGCAGAGGTAAATGCAGCGACAGCAAGCGTAAACGCACAAAAAGCAGTAAAAACTAATGCTGAGGCTGCACTCAGACAAGCAGAAGCAGACGTAAGCACGGCAGAAGCAGCGCAAGCGGAAGCTGTAGCCACATTAAAAAGCCGTCAAGCAGATTTAGAAGATAAAGTAGCTAATTTAAAACTCAGAGAACAAGATTTTAAACGATCTACGTTTTTAGTTGCTCAAGGCGCTCAATCTAAACAGGAATTAGATCGGCAAACTAGTAATAAGGATTCGGCGATCGCGTCCAAATCGGCAGCACTGGAGCAATTAAATGCAGCTAAATCAGCGCTAAATGCTGAGGAAGCTAAAGTTCGAGCAGCTAAGGAGAAACTGAAAGCGGCTCAAGCTTTGGTAGATAAGGAAAATGCTGGTGTAAATCAAGCTCAAGCAGAATTAGTCTCTCGCAGTGAAGACTTGCAGTACAATCAAATAATTGCGCCAATTAACGGAACCATCGGCGATATTAATATTAAAGTTGGGGACTATGTCAAAATCGGCGATGAATTAACTACTCTGACTGAAGATAAAGCACTTGACCTACGCATTCCTGTACCTGTAGAACGTTCCGAGCAACTGCGTTTAGGTTTGCCAGTGCAAATTTTGGGTAGCGATCCGAACAAGCCACCAATTATTGGTCGCATTAGTTTCATTTCACCCAAAGCAGATTCTAGCACTCAAACTATCCTTGCTAAAGCAACTTTTCCCAATAATGGCAGATTGCGAGACGAGCAAATAGTTAAGGCTAAAGTGATTTGGAGCCAGAGTCCTGGCATTTTAATACCGACAGAGGCAATCTCTCGTGTTGGTGGTGCCAATTTTGTCTTTGTAGCCCAGAAAGATGCAGATGGCAAGCAAGAGGTAGTTCGTCAGCGTCTAGTCGAACTTGGTGATATGCAAGGGCAAAATTATCAGGTTATTAAAGGAGTCAATCGAGGAGAAAAAATAGCTGTATCGGGATTGCTCAAATTGAGAGATGGAGCAGCGATCCAGCCGCAATCTTAGGAGTGTGCATTTTAATGATTCTGTCAATCTCGACTAATTTTATCAAAAGACCAGTTTTAACCACCGTTTGTACGTTAATTATTTTGCTAGTGGGAGCAATTTGCATTCCGCTTTTGCCTCTCAATTACTTACCAGAATTGGCTCCAACCACAATTCAAGTTAATTCTAACTACATCGGTGCTGATGCTGAAAAAGTCGAGACGACAGTAACTACGCTGCTAGAGCGTCAAATTAATGGCGTTGAGGGGATGCAATATATGACCTCTAGTAGCAGCGATGATGGTTCGTCTGCGATTAGCGTTTTCTTTGGTCCAGAACGACAAAAAGAACAGGCTCAAGTAGACGTGCAAAATCGAGTTTCCCAAGTTGAATCGCAATTACCAGAGCAAGTTAGACAAATAGGGGTAACTACGGAAGCGGCTTCTAATAGTATTCTGCAAGCCTATGCTTTTTATTCGGAGAATCAAGAATATGACAGTATCTTTTTAAGTAACTATGTAGATTTAAATGTCGTTGACGCAGTTAAACGAGTTCCTGGTGTTGGTAGAGCGCTGATTGTTGGCGAAAGAAAATATGCGATGCGGTTGTGGCTAGATCCTAATGCGCTAGCCAGTCGGAATCTGACAGCTAAAGATGTATCTGATGCCTTGGAAGAACAAAATATTCAAGTGGGATTGGGTGCTGTCGGACAACAACCTTCAACTGATGCACAGAGATTTGAGTTTACCTTAAAAACCCCCAGTCAGTTGCGAGATGCTCGTGAGTTTGATAATTTGGTACTCAAAACTGGTCAAGACGGGGCATTAATTAAGATTAAAGATGTTGGTAAAGCGGAACTAGGAGCGCAAAGTTACAGCAGTAGCGTATTAGCGCAGGGAAACGCTGGTGTTGGCTTGGTTATCTATCAGTTACCTGGTAGTAATGCTTTAGATGTAGGTACTGGGGTTAGAAAAGCGATCGAGGAGTTACGCAAAGATTTTCCGCCTGGGATGAAGGCAGAAGAAGTGTTTAACACGACAGAATTTGTGCAAGCATCTCTCGATGAAGTAGTTAAAACATTGCTCGAATCAGTTTTTTTAGTGGTTGCGGTCATTTTTGTTTTTCTACAAGATTGGCGTGCGACGATTATTCCCCTTGTTGCTATGCCAGTATCTTTACTTGGTTCGCTGGCATTTATGAAGATGTTTGGGTTTTCGATTAATAACCTGAGCATGTTTGGGTTGATTCTGGCAACAGGGTTAGTTGTAGATGATGCGATCGTCGTGGTGGAAGCGATCGCCGTTAAGTTAGAGCAAGGAATGAAACCTTTGCAAGCTTCTCTAGAAGCCATGGAGGAATTGACGGGAGCGGTAATTGCTACGTCATTGGTATTGATGGCAGTGTTTATTCCTGTGGCATTTTTTCCAGGGACAACAGGCAGAATTTATCAGCAATTTGCTCTGACGATTGTTTTTTCGATCGCCATCTCTACCTTTAATGCTCTCAGTTTTAGTCCGAGTGTATCGGCGATTATTCTTCGCAGACATCAGGAAACAACAGGAATATTCGGTAAATTTTTTAGAGCTTTCAATCGCTGTTTTGGCTGGATAATCGATCGCTACAGAAGAGCAGTAAGCTTTTTAATTAAGTTTAGAGTATTTGTGATTGGTTTATTTATCGCTGGTGTGGCGACTACTGTTTTGGTATATCAATCTGTTCCCACAGGTTTTTTACCAGAAGAAGATCAGGGGGTTTTCTTAGGAATTATTCAGGCTCCTGATGGTGTGTCTTTAAAATACACTAATGAAGTTGCCTCGCAAATGGATGCAATTTTCAAACAACATCCAGAAATTAAATCGAGATTTATTGTTACTGGACAAGGATTTGATGGTAACAGTTCTTCTAAAGGATTCTTTTATTGCACTCTGAGTAGTTGGAACAAGCGCGAGAAATCGGTACAAGATCTCCTAGAAGAAGTAAACGGCGAGTTTGGACAAAAAATAGATAAGGCTAACGTAATTGCTTTTAACTTGCCAGCTATTTTGGGGTTGAGCCAATTTGGTGGATTTGAATTTCAAATGCAAGATCGCAGTGGCGGTAAATTCAATATCGATCAATTAGTCGCCAACGCTCAAGAAGTGATTGGCAAAGCTAGTCAAAAGCCAAACTTAACAGGGGTTTTCACCCAATATACTGCGAATGCACCCAGACTGGAAATAGAACTCGATCGCGATAAACTACAAGCTCTTAATGTTGATTTTGAAGAAGCTTTGAGTTCGTTAGGAGCATATTTTGGTTCTGAATACGTTAATGATTTCATCCTCGGACAGAGAACTTATCGAGTTTACATTCAAGCTAAACCAGAATTTCGCGATTCTCCTCAAGATATCAATCAAATTTATGTGCGTTCTCGCGACAATAATTTAGTTTCCTTGGGGGAATTAGTTACTCAAACTGCGAAAACAGGAGCGCAAATCATCAACCATTACAATGTTTATCGAGCGATTAAAATTCAAGGCGCACCTACACCTGGAGCTAGTAGCGGACAGGCAATTCAAACCATGGACGAGGCTTTTAACGAGTCTTCTCAACCTGGTTTTGGAAGGGAATGGACTGGTACTGCTAAAGAAGAGTTAGCAGCAGGCGGACTTTCTGCAATTATTTTTGGTTTGGGATTGATAATGGTGTTTCTGGTGCTGGCAGCACAATACGAAAGCTACGTCGATCCGATTATTATTATGTTGTCTGTTCCTCTGGCAATTTTGGGGGCGATGATTGCTGTCAAAATGAGAGGCTTGATTAATGATGCTTACTGCCAGATTGCTCTAGTTATGTTGGTAGGTTTGGCGAGTAAGAACGCCATTTTGATCGTGGAATTTGCCAATTTAGCGAGAGAACAAGGATTAGGTATCGCTAAAGCAGCGCTTACCGCCGCCTCAGAACGTTTTCGTCCGATTGTGATGACAGCAGGTTCTGGTTTGGCTGGTTTTTGGCCGCTAGTAGCCGCTCATGGGGCGGGTTCTGCTTCCCGTTGGTCATTAGGAACGACAGTTTTTGGCGGTTTGTTAGTAGCGACTTTTTTAAGCTTGCTGATTGTTCCAGTAATTTATGTAGTAATTAAAAATCTCGAAGAGTTTATTTTTAAAGGGAAAGATCCCAAACCACCCCTTCCTCCAGCGAAAGTTGTCGATGATATTTCAGCGTCATCGATCCCTAGTCTCGATCGCGATTAATATCAATTTAAAAAAGACCATGGTTAAATTTAATTTTGTTCGATCGATGTAGCAAACTGTCTGACAAGCAAAGATTAATTACTTAACTGCGATCGCACTCTTGCTAATAAATCTCTAAATTGAAAAGGTTTGGTAACGTAATCACTAGCCCCTTTTTGCATGGCAATAAGACGATTTTTCTCGTCATCAAAAGCCGTCATAATAATAACAGGGAAATTTAACCCGCGATCGCGCAGTTCTTGAAGCACTTCCCAACCATCTTTGAGGGGCATTCTCAAATCGAGTAACAGCAGATCGACATCTTCGCTAGTAGCCATCTGTAATGCCTGTTGACCATCCTCAGCAACAGCAGTAACAAAACCGTTTTTTCGCAATCCTTTTTCTAGAAAAGCAGCAACGCGAATTTCGTCTTCAGCAATTAAAATGCGATTCATGAATTTTCTGGTTTGTTTAGATCTGAAGCGATCGTTTTTCTAATGACTTTAGAATATCGCGATCGCCTCGGATGCATCTAAAGCGATCGTCGTGCTAAAGCCTTTCGATCGCAATCCTTTTTCAATAGACCTCTTGCAAAAGTCAGAACAAAATAAGAGAAAATAATTCAAGAC
>CAZJTL010000256.1:0-5720 GCA_964548905.1 uncultured bacterium
TGCCATCCTAATTGGAAGTGCAGAGAATTGTTGTAGGTGTCATACATTCCCTTGTGAGCATCGCCCAAACGACCACCTGGAGGTCTGTGAGCTTCCATAATCTCTTTCATGCTGTGACCGATACCAAAGTTGGTACGGTACATATGACCAGCAACGATAAAGAGTACTGCGATCGCCAAGTGGTGATGAGCAATATCAGTCAACCACATTGACTCAGTTTGGGGATGGAAGCCACCTAGGAAGGTCAGAATCGCTGTTCCTGCGCCTTGAGAAGTACCAAACACATGACTAGCTGTGTCAGGGTTCTGAGCATACACGCCCCAATTACCGCTAAAGAAAGGCGCTAAGCCTGCGGGGTGGGGAGGGGTAGACAGGAAGTTATCCCAGCCTACGTGCTGACCACGAGATTCGGGAATAGCAACGTGAATTAAGTGTCCTGCCCAAGCTAAAGAACTGACCCCAAACAAACCAGCTAAGTGGTGGTTGAGGCGGGATTCAGCGTTCTTGAACCAAGCTAAGCTGGGGCGGAATTTGGGTTGTAGGTGCAACCAACCAGCAAACAAGAACAAGGAAGCAAGGATCAATAGGAAGATAGAACCTTGATAGAGTTCTTGGTTACTGGTCATACCAATGGTGTAGAACCAGTGGTAAACCCCAGAATAGGAAATATCTACTGGATAAGAAGCACCACCTTGGGTAAATGCATCTACTGCTCCTTTACCAAATTGGGGGTCCCAAATTGCATGAGCGATCGGACGGATGTTAAGGGGATCTTTGATCCACTGCTCGAAATTACCTTGCCAGGCTACATGGAATAGGGTGCCGGATGTCCACAAAAAGATGATTGCAAGATGACCGAAGTGGGAAGCGAAAATCTTTTGGTAAAGATTTTCTTCTGTCATGCCATCGTGTAATTCAAAATCGTGAGCGGTAGCAATCCCATACCAGATCCGACGTGTAGTCGGGTCTTGTGCTAGGTCCTGGCTAAATTTTGGAAATTTAGTTGCCATAGGTCTTTAGCAAATTCTCCTCTCTGAAAAAATGAGGCTTACGCAACTGAAAGCAACTCACTTTTTAGTTTGGCGATCGTTTAAGTAAATGTACTTAGACGATCTTTATTTTATAACGGTTTCCAATCGGGTTTTACTTCCCTGATTTGGTTATTTTCTCTAAACTTTTGAACTTACTTCCCTGGAGAGGTTTTGTAAGCTGCCAATCTTTTGAGAGAACTTTTCCCGCAAAAGATTGACAAGCCAGAGAAAGGGAAGATAGAAGGTGTAATCTACTGAATTGATATGGTTCTCGCTAAGAAGAAAGCCCAAGTAGTTACGATTCCTCCTAACAAGTAGTGAGCGACACCAACAGCACGACCTTGAGTAATACTCAAAGCGCGAGGTTGAATTGCTGGAGCTACTTTTAGTTTGTTATGAGCCCAAACGATTGACTCAATCAACTCTTGCCAGTAACCGCGTCCACTAAACAGGAACATCAAGCTGAAAGCAAAGACAAAGTGTCCTGCTAAGAACATAATGCCATAAGCAGAAATGGCAGAGCCATAGCTGTTAATCACATTAGCAGCTTGCGCCCACAAGAAGTCGCGCAACCAACCGTTGATGGTAATTGCACTTTGAGCAAAGTTACCGCCAGTAATGTGAGATACAGTACCGTCGGGCAATACAGTTCCCCAAACATCGGATTGCATCTTCCAACTGAAGTGGAAAATTACAACAGATATGGAATTGTACATCCAGAACAGACCCAAGAAGACGTGATCCCAACCAGATACTTGGCAAGTACCACCACGACCAGGACCGTCGCAAGGGAAGCGGAAGCCTAGGTTCATCTTGTCGGGAATCAGGCGAGAGCTACGAGCGTAGAGAACGCCTTTGAGCAAGATTAATACGGTTACGTGAATGGTGAATGCATGAATGTGATGCACCATGAAGTCAGCCGTACCAAGGGCGATCGGCATCATCGCTACTTTGCCAGCAACTGAGACAACTTCTCCACCGAAAGCATAGCTCACAGGGGCAAGTGCGCTAGGAGCGGTACCGCCAGGAGCGATAGTGTGGATGTTTTGTACCCACTGAGCAAAGATAGGCTGTAGCTGAATCGCTGTATCCGAGAACATATCTTGGGGACGACCAAAAGCACGCATTGTATCGTTGTGAATATACAAACCGAAGCTATGGAAGCCCAAGAAAATACATACCCAGTTCAAGTGAGAGATAATCGCATCTCTGTGACGCAATACTCTGTCTAAGAGATTATCTACGTTCTTGGCTGGATCGTAGTCGCGAATCATGAAGATGGCAGCGTGAGCGCCAGCACCTACAATCAGGAAGCCACCAATCCACATATGGTGAGTAAACAACGATAGCTGGGTAGCGTAGTCGATCGCCTGATAGGGATAGGGAGGCATCGCATACATATGATGGGCAATGATAATGGTCAAAGAACCCAATAATGCTAAATGCCAAGACAGCTCAGCGTGCCAAGAGGTGATGAAGATTTCGTAGACACCTTTGTGTCCTTCACCAGTAAAAGGCCCTCTGTGGTTCTCTAGGATTTCTTTAAAGCTGTGACCGATACCCCAGTTGGTGCGGTACATGTGACCAGCAATGATCAGCAATACAGCGATCGCCAAGTGATGGTGAGCTGTATCGGACAACCACAAGCCACCTGTGACTGGATTTAAGCCACCCTTGAAGGTCAAGAAGTCGGAGTACACGCCCCAGTTCAGGGTAAAGAAAGGTTTGAGACCTTCGGCAAAACTGGGATACAACTCTGCCATCTTGCTAGCATTCAAAAACTCATGGGGTAGCGGGATATCTTGAGGTGCTACTCCAGAGTCCAGAAGCTTGTTAATTGGCAAAGATACGTGAATCTGGTGACCTGCCCAACTGAGGGAGCCTAAGCCCAGCAAACCAGCTAAATGGTGGTTCATCATTGATTCCGCATTCTGGAACCACTCCAATTTAGGAGCAGCTTTGTGATAGTGGAACCAACCTGCAAACAGCATCAAGCCAGCCATAACTAGACCGCCAATTGCTGTGCAGTATAGCTGATAGGTGTTGGTAAAACCAGCAGCTCGCCACATGTAGAACAGTCCAGAGGTGATCTGGATGCCGTGGAAGCCACCGCCAACATCACCATTGAGAATACCTTGACCGACGATCGGCCAAACCACCTGAGCGCTAGGCTTGATGTGGGTGGGATCGCTCAACCAACCTTCATAGTTGGAAAAACGAGCGCCATGGAAATACATGCCACTTAGCCAGACGAAGACGACGGCTAAGTGACCGAAGTGCGCGCTGAAGATTTTGCGCGATACATCTTCTAAATCGCTAGTATGACTGTCAAAATCGTGTGCATCGGCGTGGAGGTTCCAAATCCAAGTAGTGGTTTTGGGACCTCTAGCTAGGGTGCGGTCGAAATGACCAGGTTTGCCCCACTTTTCAGTAGAAGTAGGGACTGGATCTTTATCTACCGTTACCTTGACTTTCGCCTCTCTTTCAGGAGGACTGATTGTCATGAGGGTGTCTCCTCTCTCGACAATAAACTTGAATAATTCCCAAGGGGAAGTGGTTATTTTTGCGAATTAGTTGGTAGAATTTGGCATCTACACTTTCCAGATAACTGAGTAAGCAATCCGAACAATTAAGCTCAAAAATCACTTACTTTACAGTCAAATGGCGGTCTTGACTGTTTCGCAAATGACCCTTTGTTGACTGCTTGCTACAAAAAATTGCAGCTAGTTAATTTGTCTATTAAATTAGCACTTTTTGGAAAGCGCTTCATCCTATCGGATTTAGTTTTTATTGCTAAAGCTATTTCCAGTTTTAATGTCTCACACTTTCATTTTTCTTTTAAAAAAGAATTATTAAGCGCAAGACAAAGTATTACAGAGATATTTAAGGGCTAGATCGAGTTTACTCTGATTTTGTTCAGTATTCTGGAATAACTTAGCCTCTCCATATTGTTAAAGAGAGTTTTAGATAGCGACGAATACAAATACTGCACCAATGGTGGTAATATCTGTTGTCGATCGCCATTAGCCCTTAGTAAATTGGGTTTTTCGGCAAAACCATTAATGTAGATAATAAGGCTTAGGTCTGTCTTATGTTGGTTCGCCTTAACAATATTTAAACTTGCTCAATTGTTGAGTTTATCGGGATTTCAAGCTTGAGTTAATGGCTCAAAAGTCAAGAAGAACCAATTTTTCTTTACAAACTACAACAATAGTTTTAGCTGAAAGCTAATGCAGGTGAGGATTTGCAAGGCTTTAATTATCGTTGATTGGAGATTTTTATGAAAACGATTTGGATTTATCTATTAATATTGATGTTTGGTTTGAGTTTAGGAGGTTGTAGCGACAAAATTGATGCCGCACAGCCTAATAACTTTCAGCTTCAATCTCTACCAGTAGCTGTAGGAAAAATTTCTGAAGCAGCACCGCCACCAATATTTGAGGAACTTAATAAAAGCTTGCAGCGATACAATCCACAAGTAAAAATTGTTAGTCCTCGTTATGACCAAATTTTCAAAGATAACCAAGTCAGCGTCAAACTTCAGATCCAGGATTTACCGATTTTTAAGCATCCAGAGTTAGGAATGGGCCCTCATTTAACCCTAATTCTCGATAATGAATCATATCGTGAAATCTATGATATCGATAAACCAATATTATTAGAAAATCTTGCACCCGGTACCCATACTCTTAGAGTATTTGCTTCCCGTCCTTGGCACGAAAGTTTTAAAAACGAGGGTGCTTTCGCCCAAACCACTTTTCACATTCTTACCAAAACAGCCAATAATAATCCCGATCGCTCTCTACCTTTACTAACTTACAGCCGTCCCAACGGTACTTATGGCGCAGAGCCAATTCTACTCGATTTTTACCTAACTAACGCCCCCCTACATTTAGTCACTCAGGAAAATCCCGATGTTCGAGATTGGCGCATTCGTGTGACTATTAATGGGGAAAGTTTTGTTCTCGATCGCTGGCAAGCAATTTATCTTAAAGGTTTAGAAAAAGGGAACAATTGGGTTCAATTAGAATTTATTGACGAAGATGGTAATAATATTGATAACGTCTTTAACAATACAGTTCGACTAATTACCTACGATCCCAAGCAGCAAGATACTCTTGCTAAGTTGGTACAAGGAAAACTGTCAGTAGAAGTCTCCCGTGCGATCGTCGAACCTAATTATCAGGCTAAACCAATTCCCGCGCCTAAAATAGAAAAAACTCCCCAACCAGAACCAGAAATACCAGCAACAAAACCCAGTGAAGAAGCACCTAAAGCAGAAATTCCTGAAACTAAACCAACCCCAACGCCAATCGCGCCATTAGAACCCGAACCAGTCGAACAACCAAAAGCAGAAGTTCCTCCCCAACCAGAAGTATCTATTCCTGAAGTTAAAGAAACACCAACAGAAATAAATAAAATCGAAACCCCTGAGAGCGAAGAGACAGTAGAGAAAACACCTGCGATCGCACCAGAAATTTTACCTGAAGACAAACCAGTGACTCAAACTCCACTAAAAGAAAAACCTCAGTGGCTAGGAAATTTACAAAATCGTTGGCAACAAGTCAAACAATCGGTTTCTAAATCCGTATCTGAGATTGAATTACCAAAAATAGAGCTTCCTAAACCAACAGTAAGCGATCGCACAAAAATAATTACACAAATTAATAATAAAATATATCCTATAAG
>CAZJTL010000257.1:0-5660 GCA_964548905.1 uncultured bacterium
TTAAGGAGCAATCTTATGAAGGGTCAAAAGCGATCGCCTACTAGAATTATCATTATGGGGGCAGCAGGTCGAGATTTTCATAATTTTAATCGGGTATACCGCCATGACGAAGAAGTGGAAGTAGTAGCATTTACCGCAGCGCAAATTTCGGGCATTGCCAACCGTCGCTATCCAGCTAGTCTTGCGGGTGTTCTTTATCCTGAAGGAATCCCGATCGTTGACGAAACAGAATTAGAATCTCTTTGTCGCCGAGAGCAAATAGATTGTGTGGTGTTTGCCTATAGCGATCTGACTCATGCTGAAGTAATGCATTTGGCATCGCGAGCAATGGTAGCGGGTGGAGATTTCTTGCTTTTAGGACCAGAAAGAACCATGTTGCCAGCTAAAGTTCCCGCGATCGCTGTTTCTGCGGTAAGGACTGGTTGCGGCAAGTCTCAAACTACCCGTTGGCTGTCTAAACTACTGCGTCAAAAAGGGTTGCGGGTGGCAGTTATCCGCCATCCCATGCCCTACGGAGATTTGGAGAAGCAAGTCGTGCAGAGGTTTGCAACCAAAGCAGATTTAGATGTGGCTGAATGTACGATCGAGGAACGGGAAGAATACGAACCCCATCTAGAGATTGGCAATATAGTCTATGCAGGAGTCGATTACGAACTAATTGTCAAAAAAGCAGAACGAGAAGCGGATATCATTCTTTGGGACGGCGGAAACAATGACTTTCCCTTCATTAGACCCGATCTGCATCTCGTTTTAGTCGATCCCTTGCGTCCTGGGGATGAAACTACGCACCACCCAGGAGAAGTAGTGTTGCGGATGGCAGATGTTGTTGTCATTGCTAAAGTGGATTCGGCGGCTGATGCTGACGTACAGAGAGTGAGCGATACAGCTAAAAGGGTTAATCCCAAAGCAGTTATCGTTCGCGGTGCTTCGCCAATCCAATTAGACAATCCAGAAGCAGTGCGCGATCGCCGCGTATTAGTAGTAGAGGATGGCCCTACTACCACTCATGGCGGAATGCCCTATGGCGCGGGTTATGTAGCTGCTACCCGCGCTCAGGCATCAGCAATCGTCGATCCTAGGGCTTACGCCGTTCCAGAAATTGCCGAAGTTTATGCCCGCTATCCCCACATCGGTTCGGTACTGCCAGCGATGGGTTACTTTCCCGCCCAACTAAAAGCGCTGGAAGAAACCATTAACAATGAGGAAGCTGACGTAGTCGTAGCAGCCACTCCCAGCAATCTTAGTTCTCTGATGACACTTAACAAGCCAGTGGTACGCGCCCGCTATGAATTTGCTGAGAGCGGTAAACCCAGTCTTTCGGAACTAATCGAGCAATTTCTCGCCCGTAAAAACTTGGGAGGATAGAGAATTATGTTAGTAGTTATTGCTTTAGGAGGTAACGCCCTAGTAAAAGGGATCCTGCTTTTGCTCGACCCACTAAACCGATCGGTTCGGTTTATTCAGAGACAGAAGCTAAACAGTTAGCCAAAGAAAGAGGTTGGACAGTTGCCCCCGATGGCAATTTCTATCGTCGCGTTGTCCCCTCTCCCGAACCAAAACGGATCTTGGAATTGCCCACCATTCGGCTACTAGTGAAAGTGGGAGCATTGGTCGTCTGTGCTGGCGGTGGTGGCATTCCCGTTGTTGTTACCCCAGCAGGAAGTATTTGTGGGATTGAGGCAGTTATCGATAAAGATTTAGCTACAGCATTACTAGCAACGGAGTTACAAGCCGATGCTTTACTGTTATTAACTGATGTAGATGCCGTTTACGATAACTGGGATACTCCAGAAGCACATCCAGTATATCTGACAACTCCACAGCAGTTAAGCAACTATAGCTTTGCTTCTGGTTCGATGCAACCGAAGGTAGAAGCAGCTTGTCGTTTTGTCAAAGCTAGTGGGGGTATGGCGGGAATTGGGAAGTTAGAAGATGCAGCAGAGATTTTGAGGGGAAATAGCGGGACAATTATCAGAGCGAACTAGAACATAGTTTTAGATTGTCACAATATTGGTTCTAGCAAACGAGATACCCTGGCAGCTAGTTTAAACCAAAAAGGTTTTTTCCAATCTTTATTTAAGTTGATCGCCACAGAAGCATTTAAGTCCTCTTGCAGCATAGTTTCAACGCTCTCAATAAAGCGACGATCGATCGAAAAAGCCATTACTTCAAAATTTAAAAAGAATGAACGATTATCGAGGTTAACTGTACCTACTCCTGCTAAATCGCGATCGATTAAGATGACTTTTTGGTGCATAAATCCAGAGCGATAGCGATACAGTTTAATGCCCACTGCTTGCAACTCAGTATAGTAAGAGAAGGAACATAGATATACAGTTAAACGATCTGGGCGATTGGGTAAAATAATTCGCACATCTACACCACGCAGGGCAGCTAATTTCAAAGCATTGAGAAGAGAATTATTGGGAACGAAATAAGGGCTAGCAATCCACAATCGGTTTTGCGATCGCTCGATTAAACTGAGATAGAACAGATTACAATTATCTAATCGATCGGCTGGCCCAGTTGGTAAAATCAATGCTGTTTGGTTATCAGTTGTCGATCTTTGTACTTGCCAGCAAACTTGAGGAATTTCTTTAATAACCCAATACCAATCCCCCAGAAAGACGCTTTGCAAACATTGCACCGCAGCGCCTCGAATTTTTAGATGAGTATCGCGCCAGGAGCCAAAATGAGGATCTTTTCCTAAATACTCATCTCCAATATTTAAACCACCCATGAAGGCTATTTTGCCATCGACAATTAAAATTTTTCGATGGTTGCGAAAATTGATTTGAAAGCGGTTGCCCTTCCTTGGAGTGCTGCCAAAGCCACTAACTCTGATGCCATGGTTCCGCAAAGATTTTAGATAATTACGAGACAATTTTCGCGAGCCAATTTTATCGTAGAGCAGATAAACTTTAACTCCCTGCTTGGCTTTGATAATCAAAGCATGTTTAAACTCATTGCCGATGCGATCGTTATTGATAATATAAGATTGCAGCAAAATATAATCTTGAGCTTCTGCGATTGCTCCTAACATTTCTCGATAGGTTTGCTGACCATCGATTAACAGTTTAATCTCATTGCCAACAGTAAAAGGAAGAGGGGTAAATACTTCGGCAAGTCGTTCTAAGACGGAAAATTTGGCAGGGAGTAGGGCTTTAAATCCAAGAATTGTACTGTATACCTGAGAGACTAATGTATGGTGTTCTAGGTAAGCAGTTTGTAGGGCTTGAGCATATTCTTGAAACTTATTTTTTGCTAGAGTCCAATACAAAGGAATCGCCAACCAGGGAAAAGTAATCAAAGAAATGCTCCAGGCGATCGCCCCGCGAGAGGAACGCACCACCATCACCGCATGAGCAGCAGAGACAATTCCCAAACAATGTACGATTATCGTCGCTATACCGAAAATTGAGACAATATCAATCCCTGTCAGCACTTAAGTTTATATATATAATTCTACTAACAAAGGATTGTGATCTGAGGAAGAAATCTTATCGATTACTTTGGCACTAGCCGTTTTTTGTCTGAGTCCTCTGTAAAAGATATAGTCCAGAGGAGGAGACATCAAGAATCGTTTGATTTTAAGTGCTTCCATCGGCGAAAAATAAACAGGGGTCAAGCCTAATTTGCTCGTCATTTGTAATAGCAGTAACCATCGGGAGCGATTCCAAGTATTAAAGTCTCCTGAAAAAATCACTGCTCCCTGATGTTGAAAGATTATTGCTTCTATTTCCTCTAATTGAGCCTGAAATTTTTTGGTGTCAACAAAGTTAATTAAATGAGCATTAACAGCTAAGAGAGTTTCCCGATCTTTACCAAGAGAATATTCAACGAACAGAGAGACTTTAGGAGTTCCTGTCAGGGGTTCTAGGTGTTTGGTAATCTTTGCTTTACTCTGGATAAGGTCGGCTTTAGTAGCAGTTAAAACCCCCGAATAGGTATTGTCCAAAGTATCAATTAAGTTAGGGGCGAAACTCCACCCCATTGATGCCAGTTCGGGAATTTGTTTTTTGATGGCACAAAGACGAACTTCCTGCAAAAAAATCTTATCTGGTTGATATCGATCGATAATTGCTAAAAAATCTTGACTCCAGTAGCGATAAGCCTGACGGTATGGTTTCGCGACATGGTTATTTTTGGCGATATTCCAACTTAAAACCTTAATTGAATTTCGATTTAAACTCGATGGTAAGGGACGGATTTTTTCAATAGTTGTTTCTGAAACCTTGCCAAATCTGTAGATGGGACTCAGTTGCTTAAGATAAGAAAGTGGGGTTTGTTCTTGTAGCTCGAACATTGACTAAGAGTTATTGAACTTTAAGCTAGTCTAACACTTGGTAACTCCTAACTAAGCTGTTGACATTCCCCAGCGATAGAATCGCGGGGATTCTTCCTTCATATAAGGTGGTGCATTGGATACCTGGGCGCTTTCGCATCCAAATTCCCTTGCTAGCAGAGGATGATGAGTATATCAACCAGTTAGACTATGTCCTCGATCGCCTAGATTTTGTAACCGAAACTAATATTAATCCAGCAGCTCGATCGCTAGTAGTCAACTACGAACATGAGCCTACAGCCTTAGCAATTGCAACTGTTGAGAACAAGATCTTTACTGCAATCCAAGAAGCAGCAGAGGTTGAAGTTCCAGGTGGCTGGACTAAAAAAGCAAAAGGAGAAGAAGAAGAAAAAGCTAACAATGAAGTTGACTTTGTCGAACGCTTAGGTTTTCCGATCGCTGGTTTAGTGCTAAGTGTAGGGGCATTGGCAGGGTTGCCGATTCCTGGCTTTGTCATTGCTGCTACAGTAATCATCGGTGCCATTCCAGTTTACAAGCGAGCTTGGGAGGCAATTCAGCAGGAACGTCAGCTCACCATCGACTTTTTAGATGGTTTGGCGCTTACCCTACACACCGCTCAAGGACACTATTTTGCTCCCTCTTTCATGTTAGGTTTGGTCGAAAGTGGAGAAGCCGTCCGAGACATGACTGCACGGGGTAGCGAACGGGCTTCTTTAGACTTGTTAGACTGTCTTAACAAGACTGCCTTTGTCCTCCGAGATGGGCAAGTAGTTGAAATTCCAACTCAAGAAGTTGTTCCAGGCGATCGTGTCATTGTCTATCCAGGCGACCAGATTCCCGTTGACGGTAATGTGCTAGAGGGAACGGGAATTGTCGATCAGTGCAAACTGACTGGTGAATCTGTTCCCGTCACCAAGAGAGAAGGCGAAGAAGTCTTTGCTTCAACCTTATTAGTAGATGGAACTTTAACTATCTTAGCCGAACGTGTCGGCAACAATACCCGTGCTGGCGTAATCGTCAACCTGATGCAAGCTGCGCCAGTACACGATACCCGCGTAGAAAACTATGCAGCTACAGTAGCCAATCAATTTGTCATCCCCACTCTATTAATTGGTACGGGGGTAGGACTAGCCTCAGCCAATCTGAATCGAGCGATCGCGCTTTTGACCTTAGATTTCGGAACTGGAATTCGGGTTTCCGTTCCTACTACCATTCTATCCGCCCTTACTTATGCTGCTCGTAATGGCGTACTCATCCGTAGTGGTCGTGCTATTGAGATTTTGGCAACCATTGATACTGTAGTGGTGCGTCAAGCTTAAAATAGTGTAATAACAACGGAAAAAACTGGATAAGA
>CAZJTL010000258.1:0-5537 GCA_964548905.1 uncultured bacterium
GGGAGCAGGGAGCAGGGAGCAGGGAGCAGGGAGCAGGGAGCAGGGAGCAGGGAGCGGGGAGCAGGGAGCAGGGAGCAGGGAGCAGGGAGCAGGGCGCAGGAAGGTTTTGTTCTGAACTCGTTATTAGTTCCCAAACAAATTTACAAACAAGAAGGTGAATCTGGGGCTGTAACGATCGCGATCGCCCAAGCTAATTTAGAGTATACGGGTCGTCAGGGTAGTTTATACTTGGTGGGAATTGGCCCTGGTAGCTTAGAACAAATTACTCCTGCGGCTAAAGTAGCGATCGCCCAAGCTGATGCGATTATCGGCTATTCTCTCTACATCGATTTAATTAAACCAATAACGCGATCGGGACAAATTATTGAATCTCTACCCATCACCCGAGAAAGACAGAGGGCGCAACGAGCGATCAAATTAGCCCAATGGGGTTTAACTGTAGCGGTAATTTCTTCTGGGGATTGCGGGATTTATGGTATGGCAGGATTGGTTTTAGAGGAACTACAAGCATGGGGATGGGATGGAAACTTACCTTCTGTGCAAGTTTTTCCAGGAATTACTGCCCTACAAGCGGCTGCGGCTAGAGTTGGTGCGCCTTTAATGCACGATTTTTGTGCAATTAGCTTAAGCGATTTATTAACGCCATGGCAAGTAATTGAAAAGCGTCTAGAAGTTGCTGCGATTGGTGATTTCGTCACAGCTATCTATAACCCGCGATCGCAAACTCGCATCCAACAGATTGGAGTAGCCCAACAGATTTTTCTCCAACATCGCAATCCTAATACTCCAGTAGCGATCATGCGTTCTGTTTATCGTCAAGACGAAGCGATCGAACTAACTACCCTAGAAAAAATGCTAGAAGCACCGATTGATATGCTGACAGTAATTTTAATTGGGAATTCTAGCACTCGCAATTATGTTAATTGGATGATTACTCCAAGAGGCTATCTGCCATAAAAGGAGCGGGGTTCGATCGCTCAATCAACTCTAACTCTTGCCTAACTTAGTTAACCTGAGCGTCCAACGAATTAGGATTCGTTAAGTCAGAAAGAAACAGAAAATACCAGTTTAATAAAGTCACGTCTTCTCAAGTAAACCTGCTGCCTGCTCCCTGCTGCCTGCTCCCTTTTTCTGCTGATAGCTACCCTCCCATTGCGTGCATTGAATTAATAATCGTGGCACATTTTTCAGTAACTTCTTTCAATACCTCTTTTTTGCTAGAACTGGGAGGTTCAATTAGTTCGCCAACACGGATTGTAAGTGGTACTGGTTTGGGAAAAGAAGAACCTTCTGGCATAATCTGCTCGGTTCCCCACAAACTAACTGGTAATAGGGGAGATTGAGTTTTAGCCGCGATCGTTGCTGCACCTAGTTTAGGATTGTGAATGCGACTGTCAGCAGTGCGAGTACCTTCCAAAAAAAGACCAATTGCCCAACCATTTTGAAGAGCTTTAATTGCCGATCGAATAGCGCTGATATCGACCGAACCTCTTTTAACTGGATAAGCACCGTATAATTCTATTCCCTGTTTGAAAATTGGAACTTTAAATAATTCCTCTTTTGCCATAAAAGCTACAGGACGCAGCATAGAAACAGCCAAAATAGGAGGATCGAAATTGCTACCATGATTGCTGACTACGATTAATCGTCCAGACTGTGGTACTTTTTCCGCTCCATAAATCCTAGCGCGAAAATAGGTGTGCAAAATCGGGCTAATAATCGACCATTTGAACAAATGGTAAGCAATTAAGCTACTAACTGGTTCTCTATTTCTAAATTGTTCATGGTTCATAGTTGAAAAAAAGGGAGCAGGGAGCAGGGAGCAGGCAGGAGGAAAGGCAGAGGGCAGAAAGCAGAAGGCAGGAGGCTTGTCCTCCAGAGTCGTCAGAAGAGGAGACAAGGTAGAAGAGAGGACAAGGAAGAAATCCCCCTTGTCTCCTTGTCCTCCTTGTCTTTTGGACGTTTCCCCTACACCCTACACCCTACACCCTTTTCCCTAACCCCTAACCCCTATTTTCTACTCACAAAGATCTACTAAATCGGCTAAATCTGTTAAAGTTCTGAAATTAAAAGGTGCGATCTCGGCACAGGCTCTTTTAATTAAACCAGAAAGCACTTTACCAGGACCTACTTCAATTACTTGATTAATCCCTTCTTTAGGTAACTGTTCCATAGTTTCTCGCCAGCGCACCGAACCAGTCATTTGTCTTCCCAGACGTTCTTTTAGTTCTTGGGCATTGACGATCGCGGTTGGTTCGATATTAGAGAGAATTGGAACTTGTGCCTCTTGGAAGGAAATTGTTTGTAAGACTTGTTGAAATTGTGCGGAAGCTTCTGCCATTAAAGGAGAATGGAAAGCACCAGAAACTTTAAGCGCAACTGCACGCTTAGCTTTAATGCGATCGACAACTGCATCTACTGCTTCGGGAGTACCAGAGATAACTACTTGTCCTTCGCTATTGTCGTTAGCTAAAACTACATCTGGAGACTGAGCGATTTCTTGCTCTAGTCGAGCGCGATCGAACTTCATTAAAGCGACCATCTTCCCACCAGCAGCAGCATCCATTAATTGAGAGCGGTGTTGAACTAAACGCAAACCAGATTCAAAGTCAAACACCCTAGCAGCGTAAAAGGCAACATATTCTCCTAAGCTATGCCCTGCTACTAACTGAGGTGTGTATCCTTTATCAAGCAGAATATCAACCAAAATCGATTCAATGACATAGAGACAAGGTTGAGTATAAAGAGTGCGGGATAGATTCGTTTCATCTCCCTGACAAATTTCTAAAACAGACCAACCTAAAATTGCTTCAGCTTTCGCAAATTTGTCTTTAGCGATGCTCAGTTCTTGAAGATCGGCTCCCATTCCTATTTCTTGAGAACCTTGCCCAGGGAAAACCCATGCTGTTTTTGTCATTGAATTAATGAGTTGGTATTGATAAGTTACAAAGCACTATATGGCAGGTTTGATTATACCTGAAAGAGGGACAACTTAATCGGTTTTGCCCTGAATCAAACGATCGTCTTTTGTCAACAAATATTAAATGAAGTCAATAAGTTTCACCAATAAATCCTAAAATTAACAAGTTGCCAGTCAAAAGAAGGCAAGAGGCAAGAGGCAAGAGGCAAAAGTAAAATTCTACTTTCAAGTCAGAAGGCAGAAGGGAGAAGGTAATAAAAGTCTAAAGTCGTAGGGGCGAATGGCCATTCGCCCGTACTAAAGTCTGAAGTTTTTTTTACTTGCTACTCGCTACTTGCTACTTGTGCTTACTTCCTACTCCCTACTTCCTACTTCCTAATTTTCCTAACCCCTAATTTATCGGTGAACAAATAGCCAATCACCTTTGAGATTAACTTAAGATATCGATATAACCATGACAGCTCTACAAACTAACGCAACCGACCATAGTCAACCAGCTCCACCTGATGA
Organism: uncultured bacterium; assembly: GCA_964548905.1. GTDB lineage: Bacteria > Cyanobacteriota > Cyanobacteriia > Cyanobacteriales > Xenococcaceae > CAZJTL01. The sequence goes on from CAZJTL010000258.1 coordinate 3,431, forward strand.
TTCTAAGGCTAGAGTCAGTCAGTTTATGAAACAATTGCAAGATCGAATTTGCCAGGGACTCGAAACGGTTGACGGTGTTGGCAAATTCCAAGAAGATAGTTGGGAAAGAGAAGAAGGCGGCGGCGGACGATCGCGAGTAATGCGGGATGGCAATGTGTTTGAACAGGCTGGAGTGAATTTCTCTGAAGTTTGGGGCAGCCATTTACCACCTTCAATCTTACAGCAGCGCCCAGAAGCAGAAGGACACAAATGGTTTGCTACAGGTACTTCTTTAGTCCTACATCCTCGCAATCCCTATATTCCTACAGTTCACCTCAATTATCGCTATTTTGAAGCTGGCTCTGTCTGGTGGTTTGGTGGTGGTGCTGACCTAACTCCTTACTATCCTTTCGCTGAAGATGCAGCTCATTTTCACCGTACCCTAAAAGCAGCTTGCGATCGCCATCATCGTGAATATTACAACGTCTTTAAGCGTTGGTGTGATGAATACTTCTATCTCAAACACCGTCAAGAAACACGCGGTGTAGGTGGTTTGTTCTTTGATTATCAAGATGGCATGGGCGAACTATATCGCGGTCCCGATGCCAATGGTAATGCAGCCGAATACAGCAAGCAATTAGGTGCAGTTGAACCTCGCAGTTGGGAAGATTTATTTGGCTTTATTAACGATTGTGGCAACACCTTTTTAGATGCTTACGTACCCATTGTGGAAAGACGTAAAGATACAGAATATGGCGATCGCGAACGCAATTTTCAACTCTATCGTCGCGGACGCTATGTTGAATTTAACTTAGTCTACGATCGCGGTACAATTTTTGGCTTACAAACCAACGGACGCACCGAATCAATTTTGATGTCTCTACCTCCTCTAGTACGCTGGGAATACGGCTACAAACCCGAACCAAATACCCCAGAAGCAGAATTATACGAAACTTTCCTCAAGCCTCAAGATTGGGCAAATTGGCAAAGTTAACTTTCTTCGGATATTCCCTAACCCCTAATCCCCTGCTCCCCTGCTCCCTGCTCCCTGCTCCCTGTTCCCTGTTAAAATATCTTCTTGGCAAAAGAGACACTAAACGAGAAAATTAAACTATTGTAAATAAGTAAATTATTTTAAATCTGCTTTTTATTTGTGGATAAAGTTCGCACCGTCTCTGACACCAAAAGAGAGTTTTACAACTATCACACTCGCCCTATTAACTCAATTTATCGTCGAGTCGTCGAAGAGTTAATGGTAGAGATGCATTTGCTCTCTGTAAATAGTGATTTCAAAAGCGACCCCATTTACGCTCTTGGGGTAGTTTCTGCCTTCGATCGCTTTATGCAAGGTTATCAACCAGAAAAGGATAAAGAGTCAATTTTTATAGCACTTTGTAAGTCGATCGGTGATGAACCGCAAAAATATCGACAGGAAGCAGAAGCGGTCGAAAAATTCGTCAAAGGGATGCCTGTCGAACAGTTAGCATCGTGGCTGAGTTCTCCAGTATCTAGCCATGAGCTAGCACCCAATTTAGCCGAAGCGATCGCTGCCATTGCTAAGAATCCTGGCTTTAAATATAGTCGTCTCTTTGCTATTGGTGTTTACACCATGATTGAAGCAGCAGAACCAGAATTATTACAAGAACAAGAGAAAAGAGAAGCAGCTATCCTGAAAATCGCCCAGGCATTCAATGCACCATCAGAAAAAATGCAAAAAGACCTAGAATTGCATCGTTCTAATCTAGAAAAAATGGATCAGATTTTAGGCGCACTACAAGACATCGTTAACGCCGATCGCAAACAAAGAGACAAACGCCTTCAAGAACAAACAGAAACAACTACTACCGATTGAGATGATTTTAGCTATCAGCTATCAGCTATCAGCTATCAGCTATCAGCAGAAGGCAGGAGGCAGAAGTCATAAGTCATAAGTCATAAGTCATAAGTTTTTTACTTGCTACTTATTACTTATTACTCATTACTCATTACTCATTACTTCCCCTACACCCTACACCCTACACCCTTACACCCTTACACCCCTAATCCCTAACCCCTAGCCCCTAACCCCTAACCCCTTTCAAGGGTAGGTTTTTAATAAAATAGAAAATGTCGCGATCGCAGTGCATAA
>CAZJTL010000259.1:0-5524 GCA_964548905.1 uncultured bacterium
TCCATTTTCTCTTGAAGTGTTGTCAGCCTATCTGTCTCCGATCGCAATTCGAGCGCAAAGTCAGGAACAATTGGCGGAAATTTTTTTCGCTGTTCTGGTGTTAAGGCTTCCCATCGTTCTATTTTTACCCAAGCAGCATCAGGAGAACGTTTAGCACCATTGGGAAGTATAAAAATAGTAGAAGAACTAAAAACTTTTCCTAATTTAGTTTGACGATTCCAATTATTCAAGTCGGTAATCAGATCTGCTTCTTGATTACCACTTTCTCCTCCTACTGGTGGCACAATTATTAATTCTCCTGCCGCATTCATTTCCAGGCTTAAATCGCGATTGGCAACACACAATTGATAAAATTGTTCGTCGGTTAAATGAGCAATTGGTTCTAGATTTAGCACAACAGTATTCATTAAAACTTGCTTCTTGCCTTTGTTGCTAATATTATTTGTAGTTAAAAGTTTAGCAAGATTGCTCGTATTATCTTTATGTCAATTCCCGTTCCAGTTTAGTTAATTTTTACCTGATTGTTTGTTTAAGAATTTCTCTGCGATCGAATGCGATTAATCTCTCTTTGTAATTCCTCAATTTGACGCTGCAAGTCTTCAATTTCGCCTCTATTTTCTTGATAGTTAATATCAACTGAACCTTGCTTACCTGCACGCTGATAATCGCCTTGTTTGATGCGATTATACTCACCAGAGTTAGCCCATTCTTGCAGAAAATGAACTCTTTCTACAGGAAAAGGATGGCTTAAGAACATGCCATTGCCACCGTTGTAAATCAAAAATTTGTAGACTTGATTCAAGCCATCACTATCTAAGTCCTGATATTGTTTGGACTGATTGATAAATTCTGACAAGCTACATTCGTGAGCATATTTAATACTACCTCCAGACATTTGCATCATTGTCCGCATAATCGGATCGATATCGTCCATGACTAACATAGCAGCGCGATCGGCTGATAATTCTGCTTTGCGTCGCCATTCATAAAAAGCAAAAATTAAACCGCTACTGATTAAATTCCCTAATCCAGAGGTAATTTTACCGAAAAAAGACACTGCTTCTGTTGCCCAAATTGCCATTTGAATTAAAACAGTATGATCGCATTTAATATGACCTAATTCGTGTGCCATTACTGTTCTTAATTCAGTTTCGTCGCATAAGTCTAATAACCCTGTATTGACAACAATATAGGGATGTTCATGTCCTAGGGAATAACTATTCACTTGGATATTTTGACTGACGTAGAGATTCGGTTCTGGATAAATATCTAAATCTCTGACACATTCTCGAAAAATTCCGTAAAGAGTTGAATATTGCCTCGGGCCTGCTTGTATATTATTTCCTAATAGGTAAATTTGTTGGGGTCGTTCGTAGAGATATTCTAAAAAACTACGAGCAAGCAAATCGAAACCTGGAACCCCTCTCAAGGCTTGTTCTGCCTGTAGATCGAGGGGGTGACGGAAAGCTTCGCTAGAAATTCCAGTGTAAGTTGGCATGTTCTTGATTGGTTCGAGCGCTCGAAAGGGTTATTCAAATCTTAATCTTTTTTTTCTTGTAAAGTTAGTTGATTATTTAGCAATTAAAAATAAAATATTATTTAAACAAACAAATTTTAAACATTAATGTTTTAATTTTTACATCAATTTATAGCTGTCAGCCGTCAGCACTCAGCCATCAGTAGGGAACAGGGAATAGGGAATAGCCATTTAAGAGTCTATTTGCTGAAAGCTGAAAGCTGAAAGCTGATAGCTGATAGCTGATAGCTGATAGCTGATAGCTGATAGCTAATTAACAGGAGTTTAACAACCAAAATAGATAAAACCATCACAATTACTATGTCACCAAGATTGAGATAATTTACTAAAAACCTAAAAAACTATTTTTCTAAGCTTTGGTTTGGAAAATGAACAAGATTAAATCCTTCTTCAAACGTCTTAGGCATTTGCAAATAATTCGATCGCTCTCATCCTAAATTTTCTTGACTCGAACAGGTGTGCAGGAGAGGTAAAGGTTAATGCATTGTCACGTTTGCGGTTATCAAAATCGAGCGCAGGCGATCGCCTGTGAGGCGTGTGGCGCTCAATTAAATATGTCGGTTTTAAATAAAAATATGGGAATTTTGCCGTCTGGCACTAAATTATTAAACGGGGTTTACGAAATTAAGCGAGTTCTTGGACAGGGTGGTTTTGGCATTACCTACCAAGCTCACGATACTCGTCTGAGTCGTCCTGTAGCACTCAAAGAATTTTTTCCTGAAGGATGCTGGCGAGAAGGAACTACCGTAATCTCTGCGGGAAGATGGACATCAGCAACTTATACTGATGCCAAAGATAATTTTCTGCAAGAAGGCAAGGCGCTAGGACAGTTCAACCATCCTGGTATTGTCAGGGTGTTTTACTATTTTGAAGAAAATAACACTGCCTACATGGTAATGGAATATTTGCATGGTAAAAGCTTGGCAAAACTATTACAACAGCGAGGCGGAAAGATGAGCGAAAAGGAGTCTTTTTTCTATATTGGCAAGATTGCTCAAGCGCTCAAAATTATCCACGAAGGGCAATTTTTACATCAAGATATCAAACCAGATAATGTCATGCTCACCGACGACGATCGCGTGGTGCTGGTGGATTTTGGCGCGGCGCGAGATTTTGCTGGCAAGAACAAAGATACCAAGTTTTTTACGGCAATGCTAACGCCAGGATATGCTCCCTTAGAACAATACGGACAAACCTTGAAAATGGGTGCTTTTACTGATGTTTACGCTTTGGGTGCAACCCTTTACCATCTGTTAACTGGGGAAATTCCTACCTCAGCCGTAGAAAGAGCAGCAGGGGTTGAATTAAAATCTATTCGCGAGTTGAATCCTAACATCAATCCCGAAATCGAGCAGGCGATTTTCAAAGCGATGATGATGGAAGCGCAACAGCGATCGCAGTCGGTGGAAGATTTTCTCTCGCTCTTAAATAAAGGGAAAGCTAGCGCGATCGCCTCAGACGAGAAACTTCATTTTTATCAATCCGAACAAGACCCCTGGACGGCTTTTTCCCCATCTAAATCTCATCCAAATTCATCTCGTTCTACAGCTAACGGCTCAAATCAATGGTTTTAAAAAAAACGACCCAAAATAATTTCCCCAGCCTCCAAGATATCAAAATTGCCATGTTAGGTAACACGGGTGCTGGTAAAACTAGTTATCTCCTCGGTATGTACGCGGTGATGGAGACAGGAGTGAAGGGTTTTACTCTCAGCGCCAGAGATATGGATATCGATCTCGATCTCAACGCTATGTGGGAAAAATTAATTGACACTCAAGCTGAAAATCGTTGGCCGGTTCCTAATGCAGGACAAATGAATAGCTATAACTTTGATTTTAGCTATGGGTTTAAACCAATTATGGGGTTTGAGTGGATAGATTATCGGGGTCTAGCTTTGACCGATCGCTCTACCGAAAAAGATGTGCAAGAGTTAGGAGAATATCTCAGTAATTCATCTTGCTTATTTTTGTGCGTTTCGGGAGAACATCTCAGCGATCGCGTTACTCCTTTTACGGTACGCAATATCAAAAGCGATCGCATGAATCAATTTTTGCAGCAAGTAATTAGTAATAGAAAACAACCTACTTCGGAACGTCCTTTCCCCATCTGTATTATCATCACCAAATACGATTTGTGCAACCATCGCAATAAACAAGAAGTAATTGACGATATTAAAAAACTTTTTCCCGCTTTATTTACCCAAAATTCTGGCTGGTTAGTGATGATTTGTCCTGTCAGTTTGGGCAAAGAATTAAGCAATAATATCGAGCATGGCAATATTGTTCCGATTAACGTTCATCTCCCCATCGTTTTTGCTATTTACGCTCAACTAAGAGAATTTGGCTTAAAGCTTAAAAACGAACGCCATAATCTATACGAACGCATAGAAAAGCTCAAAACCAGCAAGTTAGCGCAATTGTTCAGAACCAACGAAATTGACGCTCGGAATTCTCAATTGCAGCAACTCGAAACAACGATTAAAACTGTAGAGGAAAATATGACTCTTCTTGCTGAAGAACTAAAACAAACATCTTTATTCCTTGATGGTCAGGAGGTAACGGCTGATGTCTGAGTCTAGGTGGACAGGTTTAGTTTACGGTCGTAGCTACCAAATCGATTTTAACTCGATCGCTACGCCAGAGGATTTTTCCGACCAAGATATACAATGGGCATTAAAATACATTACGGCAACTACTAGATCGGCAGATCGATTAGACGGAAATCCGCGTTGGTCGTTGTTTAAAAACGAAAACCATTGCGTAATTGGTGTTACTTGCACGGTTAAGGATTTATTAGGCGATCGCTCTTTTAGGGATGACACTGATTTTACTAAAGATTGTCAGGGTAGACCTCTTTATATTTTTGTTGGCTACGTTACCCAACTAAATGATAAAAAATATTTGCCTAGCATACCTCCTTATACAGGTAATAATTTAGAATTATTTGAGCCTTTATATCAACACGTTCGTGATATTTGGTTTTTAAAAGATTACGAAAAATTTGATAAGCTACCTATTACAACTAGTTATCAACAATTAACCTACTCTGAATTTCAAAGTACAGTTAATTACGATGTTAATTTAGCTCAAAGATTAAATCATCTTCATAAGAATCAAGACCTAGTTTGTCTTTGGAATAATTCCGATGAATCTAGAAAAAAATTGTGGGCGACTGCTGCTAAGTGTAAATTTCCAATTTCTCTATGTTTGGGGCTAAAAGGTGAAGCTGACGCTATTTCTAGTCCATTTTTAAATGGAACGTCTAGTTCGATCGCTCTTCCTTGCGTCCTTCAGAGAACTTCTAATGCTAAAGCAGTTGCAGAAAAAAACGATCCCTCTCTATCAGAATTAGTTAGTAATAAAGTTCAAGATGATATTAAAGTAACTATTCAACAAGTAGAAAAGGCGATCGAAGTAGGTCAAGGTTTTATGCAATCTGTGACTAACAATGCACCTGCAAAACCTCATTTATCAAAATTATCTAGTCCTACTAATCCCAGTCGCTTAAGGAGCAGTATCGAAGAATTTGGTTTTAAAGCTAAACCAAAACCGAAAGAAGAAATCGAGCGATCGGATAATTCTTCGGAATCTTGGTTTTGAAAGGATAGGGGTCAACCTATTTCGTAATTCGTAATTAAAACTACGATCGGTGAAAGCAGAAATTAAAATTAAAGCCTGGGAAGCAGATGGAATTCTTTGGGAATTTTATAGTTATACATCAGGTAATGTCGAGCCATTAGCAAAGCATTCTCATGATGACTATCAATTTGGTTTGAGCTTGGATTGTCAGGGTGAATATTTTTATCAAGGCGCGATCTACCAAATTGCGATCGCCAGTTTAAGTATTATTCATTCTGGTGAAGTTCATGCACCGAGCGAGAGAACGTATCTTGCTAACTCTGCTAATTTTTGGATGATGCATATCAATCCAAAAAGATTAGACCTCTTGCAAAAGTCAGAACAAAATAAGAGAAAATAATTCAAGACC
>CAZJTL010000260.1:0-5514 GCA_964548905.1 uncultured bacterium
ACTCATGCAAGAGGGAAAATACAGTGTGTAATTAATTCTGTTTAGATACTTAAAAGTTTTTCTTATGAAAACAATAGCTAGTCGTGTAATCATTCCTGCTGCCCTAACTATGGCTGTATTAACACCTAGTATTGCTGTTGGTGATAATACTATTCAACTTAGTCAAAACTTGACTATGTATACTACTAACACTAGTACCATTGACGGTCAATCGGGTGGAGGAGTTGATAGTAAAGGCTGTGGTTTTATATCCAACTCTCCCAATCACGTCCTCAATATCGATCGACGTGTTGATTACATGAAAATCACTGTGACTGCTACTGGAGGACAACCCACCTTATTGATTAAAGGGCCAGGAGACAAAGATAGTTTCTGTATTTTGGCAGATGGAAACTCTGGATTGGAACCAGAAATATCTGGTGTTTGGGAACCAGGTCAATATCAAATCTATGTTGGGGATCGCCATGGTGGTCAATATCCGTTTAAACTTAGAATCTCTAAAAAATAAATTTGTCAGCCGTCAGTAGGGGAGGCGGTTGTGACGAGGAAACCTCGTCACCTTGTCCGCCGCGCGTTAGGAAGCTCTCCTGAAAGGAGCATGGCGATTCGTCCGTACAGTAGTCAGCAGTTAGCTGAAAACTAATAGCTGTAGAGCTTTGCTCGTGGCGAAGCCTAGTGCTGATAGCTATCAACCTTGTGACCTTACCATATTTTAATTCTAATTTATTGCGTTACTTAATGTTACAATTAGCTTAGTTGTCAACTTCGGCTGAGTCTTTGAAAATTGGTAACGATTCGTTTTTTAGTCCGTTTTGATGTCAAAATTGATGGTTATGTCATCTAGCATCCCCCCACTTCCTGCCAAACTTGATCGCATCGTCAAGCGTTTTAAAAGTCGCCCCAATCCCAAGCAAAGATACGAGCAGTTACTCTGGTATGCAAAAAAGCTTGAAGCTATGCCAGAAGAAGCTAAAACTCTAGACAATAAAGTAAATGGCTGTGTTTCTCAAGTTTATATCACAGCGACTTTAGAGGATGGTAAGGTTTGGTATTACGGAGATTCAGATGCACAGTTAGTCAAAGGATTAGTTGCTTTTTTGATTGAAGGCTTAAATGGTTTAACTCCTCAAGAAATTTTGCAAGTAACCCCAGATTTTATTGAAGAAACAGGTTTAAAAGTCAGTTTGACCCCTTCACGGGCAAATGGATTTTATAATATTTTTCAAATGATGAAGAAAAAAGCTTTGAATTTTCAACTCGATCGCTCTGCTTAAGAACTAGGATCGGCAATTAGATTTCACTAGATATCTTGGTATTCGCGTTCTTTGAGATGGTGTTGTTCGGAAATAGCGCGAGTACAGGACCAATTACTAGGCAAGCCTGATGGCCATCCCATCCGCAAAGCCTCTGGGCATATAGTCATAACCGTTAGCTGGCAATCGATTAGCTGAAATCCTTCCTTTTGACACTGTTTGAGACTGTGTTTTAAAATCGTGTCATCTTTAAATTCGATAGTTTTGTTACATTGAATGCAAACAACATGATGATGGTGATGTGGGTATGGCTGATTGAGTTCGTAATGTTTGTGTCCTTCTGCTAATTCCAATTCTCGAAGTATACCCATGCGTGCCATTAATTTGACGCTGCGATATATTGTTGATAAACTGATCCCCTCACTGCGCTTGTCGAGAAGTTCGTGTAATTCTTCTGCACTGAGATGATTGCCTTTAGGAAGATTTTGAAAAACATGTAAAATTTTCTCTCGCTGCGGTGTCATGCGCCAGCCTCGGGAATTTAATTCGGCTTTGAGAGAAGCGGCTGTATAGGGAGGCATATAATTATACTCTCAGTTAATATAGTCTATTGACAATGATAGTTCCAAGACATCTCTATTTGCAACAAGCTTAGTTAATTGAGAATCAATTGCAAAACTGTTGTTAATTAAATGCTAGCAATCAACCATCAGCGATCGGTCATTAGCTTTTTGATGGCTACTATACAGAAGTTTAATTCAACCTACTTAGTTGATTTAGGACTATGAATATAGTTTTCTTTTAAGAAACTTTTTAGATAAATCTTCTATTGCCTCTGAATTTGTCTGACAATAATTAAGGCAGAATAACTGACACCAGCAGTTCCCTCGCCTGGATGAGTGGAATCCCCCACTAACCAGAGATTTTTAATCGGGGTGCGAGTAGCAAAACCAAAAGGACCGAAAGTTGAGATTCTTTGACCGACACCGCCAACAATTCCTTTATCTCTAGCAGTATAACGGGCAAACGTCCTAGGAGTAGCTACTTCTTGATGCACGATCGTCTCTGGAGTTAAATGAAAATATTTTCCCAAACAAGCGATCGCTTGTTCAGTATATGCTTGTTTTAAGCGCTCGTAATCTGCTTGTGTTCCTTGCCACCAGAGATTTACATCAGTAAAAGATGATGCCACGATCGTTGCTTGTCCTTCTGGTGCGCGTCCATCTCCCGATCTACTAACTGAGACAAACAAAGAATTATTTTCGCCAATCACACCATCATATTTATATAAAAATTGTAAGTGAGGTGGACATCCTTCAGGAATAGCATGGCGATCGACCCCTAAATAGATGACAAATGCACCAGAACTTTCAGGAAGTTTGTCAACGCGGCGTTTATATAGATTCAAAGGGAACAGGGAAGGTCGATCTTGGAGATCGCTATTAATCAATTCGATTAAGTTCTGTACCGTAACGTTAGCGACTACTTCATCAGCAGTTTCCGTCCAGACTTCTCCTGTTTTTTGGTTGCGGACTGTTACTCCTTTAACTCGTCCCGACTCAGTATCAATTTTCTCAACGCTATGGCGCATTTTTAAAGAACCGCCGTATTTTTCTAATGCTTCTACCAAGCGATCGCTTAAAGCTTGCATACTTCCTTGTAGATGAAATAGTCCCTGTGGTGCTTGAGAAACTGCTAGTGCTGTTGCTGCATATAGCAGTGCTGTTTCATCTGCAATGACTTGAGAATATAATTTTAATTGCAGATCCAAAAAAGTCTTGAGCCTTCGATCGCGATCGAGACCATAGAATCGCAGGGCATCGCCAACGGTCATCAAAGTAAAAGGAACGGTAATTAAAGTATCTAGTCGCAGCGCTTTAACTAACTGCCACAAATCCCAGAGATTGCGAGGCGGTAAAACTGGATCGCGGGATTGAAACTGCCAACTAGCTACAAACAATTTATTGAGCAATTGCCAAAAAGGTTCACTACCAGGAAATTGTTTTTGTCTTTCTTGTTGCCAGCGATCGCGATCGCGCCAGACATTGATTGGTTGTCTTTCTCCTGGTAAATATACTGCACAAGCTGGATCGCAAATAGTTGCTTGTGGTAATTCAACTTCTAATTCGGCAAAAATCCTTTGATGAATTCCTCCAGTTTCTAAACCAGCTACTTGAGTTGCACCTACATCAAAGGTAAAACCACGACGACTAAAAGTAGAAGCACAACCTCCAGGCACGATCGCTTGGTCAAAAATCTTAACTTCATAGCCCCGACGAGCAAGTAAAGCACCTGCTGTTAAGCCACCAATTCCTGCACCAACAACGATCGCGTGATATTTTTTCATTCTTTTATTGACATTCTTATAATCTATTTGGATTTTTGCGGAGAAGATTGGCTAGCTTGTTGCTTAACTACTGTCAAAATAGCTTGTAATTCTTGCTGTTGGGGATAAAGTTTAACTAGTTTTTCCAATGGTGCGATCGCGCCTTGGAAATCTTGCATTTCTAGGCGAGCTTTTGCCAATCCTTGCAGAGCGATCGGGTTGTTTGGCTCTCTTGCTAAGACTTTTTCATAACCGCTTGCTTCTGCTTGAGACTTTTGAGTTGGGGATGCATTGCTAGGCTTAGAGGTGGTTTGACGAGCAGAGCGATCGCCGCTGTTAAACATCTCAACCACAAAAGCTCCTGTCGAGCCAACAAATGCCAAAGCAAACATAATAACTAAAATTCTTTGTACTGTTTTTTGTTTAGATTTTTCAGGCATGTTAAAAACTTAGTACTAAAAACCGAGCGCTCGGTACATAAGCTAATTTAGCTTTGATAGCTCCAAAGAGCAAAAGCTAGTAAACCTCCGCCGAAACCTAACAAGCAAAAGATAGTCAGGATGAATGTAGACTGTTTCTGCTTATATCCTGCTTTTTGTAATTCTAAGCGAAATAAACTAGCCGCAGCTAATAATAAGAGCAATTGAGCCAAATATTCTAACCAATAGATTAAAATTACGCCAATAACAGAGATAAGCAGCAAGCCAAAAAAAGCTCTAGTTTCATTTTTAATCCAATTACCCATGCTAAAAGTCATTAAGGCGATCGGAGCTGCAAAAGCCAACGCCAACAGGAGAACTAGAAATGCACCAAATAATTCAATTAATACCGTAACGATATTTTCCCGTAATAACCAGCCAAACTCCTGCTCTTTCTCTACTATCCAGATTGTCCAAGAACCATACAACCAACCAAAAATACCGTAGGTAAGTAAGAGGATCAGGCAAGCAAGCCAAGGAAATCTTTTTAACCAAGTCATATATAGCAACTTTCAGTTGAGTGAGGTACACCTCGGTATCTAGAAATTTTTTGTACCTTATCTATACCTTATCTATTTGAGAAACGCTATATATGTAGGTAATTGGTAATCGATCATTGACAGTCAATAATCGATTTTTGTTAGTTGGCAACTAACTCTTTATTTACTGTATCGCCAGTAAATATACCGATCGCTTCTTACCTTTTACCGATTACCAATTACCCTATATTCACAATCCAATCGATCGCTATCTTGTTTATATTTTTTGTAATTATCGAAATTTAGCCTATGACATGGCTTGAATGATGTAATCAAAGTAAGGGGCTGTTTCTTTGGCATCTTCTTGGCTAAGCAAATCCAAAGAAGCATCCTTGAGAGCGCGAATAGCATCAGCCATGCCATTGACTGGTACATTTAAAGAATTGTACATTTCTCTGACACCAATTAAACCAATTGATTCAATTGGTTCTTTGTCGCCAGAAAGAATCCCGTAAGTTACCAAGCGTAAATACCAACCAAAGTCACGCAGGCACTGATTATACTGACGTTGACCGTAAGCATTTCCACCAGGCGCTCTGTATTCGGGACGTTTTCTGAACAAGTCACGACCAGCTCGATCGATAATTTTTTTCTCGCTATCGGCAAGAGTTTGAGCGATCCGCACGCGCTGCTCTCCCGTACTCAGAAACGATTCGATTCCTTCGAGTTCCCCACTGCTAGGATATCTGAGTTCATCGTCTGCTTTAAGAATAACTTGACTAACTATGCTCATGGTGTCGATACCAGATTTAATTAACATCAATAATATTAGTACGTTAACACCCCACAAGTGCGATTCATTCGCCTCAAATAGATCGATCGATTTTAGGAATGTTAATAATCTTAAAAAAATATAACATTCTCCTAAGTACAGGACAAAAATTGTAGAGAGATCTGAAACTCAGAATGTTTCAGAT
>CAZJTL010000261.1:0-5463 GCA_964548905.1 uncultured bacterium
GATCCCCTGCTGCATATAGCAACTGAGTTAGGTGATTGTTTATTAGGTTGGCAAGAGAAATTACCCTTATCTGGTTCAGAGCAATACGCGATCGCCAAACAGTTTCCACCAGGAACTCGCAGTCAAATTGTAGAAACGCAAGCTGGTTTAACTGCTGGATTACATAAAAAAGCTCAATATACTAAAAGTCATCTCTTGAGTTGGGGAGAGTATTGCGCTCTTTATTTACTGTCTTGGTCGCAGGTATTTTGGTTAGAATCATTGACTGAGATTAAAGAGACTAAGCTCGATCGACAGCAAGAAAAAATTTGGCACCAAGAAACGAAGCAATTAAAAAACTTGGTTAGCACTCTTTGGCAAGTGAGACGAGCTTTAGCTAATATTCCCACCTATACCATTTTTGACGATCATGATGTCAGTGATGACTGGAATTTAAATCAAGCCTGGTGTTTACAAGTTTTCAGTAAACCATTAGGAAGGCGTGTTGTGCAAAATGCTTTGTTAGCCTATGCTTTTTTTCAAGCTTGGGGCAATACTCCAGAGCAATTTCAAACAGGAAATTCGGGAGCTAAATTGGCGATCGCCGTCGAACTTTGGTCGGTTTCTGCTGGAGAAGATTTTAGTGCATTAGATGAAATAACTCGCTATCTCGGTTTACCGACTTGCGAACCTAATTCTGGTTTACCCAAGATGAATTTAGAGCGAGATGTATTGGTTCTCGATCGCGATCCAGAAGCTTTAAGATGGCACTATAGGGTTACATCTCCCTCTCATCTGATTATTGTTCTTGATACTCGCACTTGGCGCGGATATCCAGCCGATGGCGAACCATTCACCCCACCAATGTTATTGTGTCCTAGCGCTTTCGAGCGACAGCTTAGAGCTTCTTTACCACCTCAGAAGCACAACCAGGATCGAGCTATCTTCGTCATCGCGCCGACTAATTTATTTAGTTTACGAGCAATCGAAAGTATTCAACGCTGGTTTTTACATAAAAAGCAAGTTTATAATGCTGATGTCGGAGATTCTTGGAATATCAACGATCGTGCTTTAGCTGAATTATTAGCTACTTTATTCGAGCAGCGCGATCGCCTTATTATTCTCTCTGGCGATATTCATTACAGTTCAGCCGTTCGACTCGATTATTGGCTATCTTCAGCTTTAGAATCTCGCGTTCTTGTCCAGCTAACATCAAGTTCTCTTAAAAATGCTGAGTTTAAAACACAACTGCTCCATACCAAATTTAAATCAAGTTTATTTACCGAACCAAAACGCTTCTGGATCGGTTGGTTCAATCCCTACCGTATGTCTGAGGTAAAGAATTTACAACAAGCTACTCAGAAATCTGCTGATGCTGATTGGTTTTGTTCTTTGGAGTGGATTAAGCGTCAATCCTCGCGCCTACCTAATTGGAAAACTAATGTTTTAAATCTGTCAATAAGAGTGAATCGAAATAGATACTTTGGTTGGTTGTTACAACTATTGCAAAAATTGTGGCAAAATCGCTGGTTTCAAGAAGGGAAAGAAGTTGTAGGTGTTAATAACCTGGGTTCAATTCAATTCGATCGCCTTAAAGATCCCGAAACCTGCGCGATTATTCAAGATAACTATTGGTATAGTTCTTCGGGAAACAAAGTTGTCTTCAGCCGTTTTCGAGTATCTCTGAGCAAGAAGAGAGTAGGGGTTAGGGGTTAGGGAGTAGGGGAAGGGGGGGATTTGTCACCGTCACCATTAAGCAGGCGATCGGAGGGAATTTCGGTGGGAACGAGATTGTCTGTGTTAATTTTCAGAGGATTTTCTGGCGGCGGACTAGGTTCATTGAGGGTATTGAGTTTATCTCTAAAAAACTGTTGAGAACCTAGAGGCTCGATCGCTCCACTATTAATGGGTGTTTCGATTCGATTAAGATTTGAAGGTAAGCCACCATTACCTATGCCTAAATTTCCAGGGGATATTGATTGCGCCTGTGCAGGTAAGGTCGATTGATTGGCAAATAATGCTGTTACTGTTAACAAAGAAAATTTCGCGATCGATGGAAAATTCATAACCCCACTCCTGATTGCCCTAAGAGTTTCTAACTATCTTTCTTTATTTTAGAAAATAAGTAGGTAGGTAAAATTAAATTTCTAGGTAGAGGTAGGCAAAAGGCAAAAGGCAAGAGGCAATAGAAAAAACATAAATTATTTGAGATGTGATTATTTGTATGACAATTGGTTTTTTATTAATAATTATTTAAGATTAATTCAAGATAAATGTATTGCATTTAGCAAATAAAAAATACTTAAGATTTCAAGCTAGTAAACAAGTTGGTATTAGCCTGTCAAGGTATCTGTATACGATCTTCCCACGCTTATACAGATATCTTGGATCTTGGTTTTGTTTATTTATTTATAAATAGTTCATAGTTCATGGTTCATTGAAGCGTGGCTAATTACTATTTGCTCATTGAATAATTACTTTTAACTCTTGACTCTTGACTTTTGATCGGTGAAGATACTTGAGGAAAATGATTTTTATTGCTAATAATTTAAACGAAATTAAACGCTGGCAAACTTTGCTACCAAATGACTTGTCGCCTCGCATCACGATTGCACCTGCAACAGATACTCGATCGAATCTGATTAAAACGGTAAACTTAGATCGCGATCGCTCCGGTCGAGGAGCAATCTTACTCGCTCAACAATTTGGATACTCTCAACCTAAAGCCTACCGTAGTTTGTATAGAGCAATTAGAATGTTATTAGCCCAATCTCCTCAAGGTTGGCTTGCTAAACAATATCAAACGCGCTTGCAAGTTTTAGAGATTAGCGCGATCGAAAATAGAAAGAAAAGACAACATTCTACTCAAATATCCAGAGGAAAAACCAATGCCATTATTAGTTAAAGGAGTCTCCGCCGTTATTTCTCGTGCTTTGCGAGATCCCATCTTTCGTTCTCAACTGATAGCTAAACCTAAAGAGATACTTGAAGACATGGAGATACCTATTCCAGAGGAACAGCAAGTAACTGTTTTAGAAAATAATCGCCGCGAAAACTTTTTTGTTCTGCCCATGATCACAGAAGAAGATGTGCAGAAATTAAACAACAGTATTAAAAGTGTACACCCCCAAAGAGCAATTCGTTCTCGTATTCTGATGAAAGCTTGGCAAGATCCAGCTTACAAGGAAAAACTGTTTAAATCTCCCAAAAAAATCTTAATGCATGAAGGTATGAAAATTCCTCCCACAACTGAAATTACTGTGGTTGAGGATAGCGAAACTCAATTGTATTTAGTTTTGCCTTGCTTGCATTAGTCCCTCTCCTGTAACGATCGCTACTCCTCCTCAGATTGCTCAAAGATAGACTGAACTTTACATTGAATTGTCTAGTTAATAACTAAACAAATTTTCTACCTCAACATGACGCAAACGCAAACACAAACACAAACTCAACTATCTCCTCATCGAGTTGTAATCGTCGGTGGAGGATTCGGTGGACTATATGCAGCTAAAGCTTTGGGTAATAAACCTGTCGAAGTCACCCTAATTGATAAGCGCAACTTTCATTTATTTCAACCACTTCTGTACCAAGTCGCCACAGGAAATTTATCACCAGCCGATATTTCCTCTCCCCTTCGCTTAGTATTGAGACACAATAAAAATACTAGAGTGTTGCTGGATGAAGTTATCGATATCGATCCCGATCGACAAAAATTAATGCTTAAACACAAAAAAATAGACTATGACACTCTAGTGATTGCAACAGGAGTAAGTCATCACTATTTTGGTAACGAGCATTGGCAAAATATTGCACCAGGCTTAAAAACGATCGAAGATGCGATCGCGATTCGCCATCATATTTTTATGGCGTTTGAAGCAGCCGAAAAAGAATCAAATCCACAACAACGTCAGGCTTGTTTAACTTTTGTGATTGTAGGTGGAGGACCAACAGGAGTAGAATTAGCAGGAGCGATCGCCGAAATTGCCCATAGTTCGCTCAAACACGATTTTCGTAACATCGATACTTCCAATACGCGCATCTTATTAATTGAAGGGCTCGATCGAATCTTACCTCCCTATCCACCAGAATTATCAGCTAAAGCGGAACGAGCCTTAGCTAACTTAGGAGTCACAGTCTTAACTAAGACAATGGTGACAGATGTAATCAATGGTATGGTTACGATCCGTCAGGGAGAAAAGCTGAGTCAAATTCCCACACGTAATATTTTATGGGCGGCTGGGGTCAAAGCATCGCCTATGGGAACAAAAATAGCCCAAAGAACTGGTGTAGAACTCGATCGCGTTGGTAGAGTAATAGTAGAACCAGATCTATCGATCGCCAATTATCCTAATATTTTTGTGATTGGTGACTTAGCTAATTATTCCCACCAAGGAGATAAACCTTTACCTGGTGTTGCGCCTGTAGCAATGGAACAAGGTAGATACGTCGCCAAATTAATCGAAAAACGTTTGCAGGATGACACTCTAGAGCCATTTTCCTATCAAGAGCAAGGTAGTTTAGCTGTTATCGGACAAAATGCCGCAGTAGTTAACCTATTTGGTTTAAAGCTTTCAGGTATCGTCGCTTGGCTAATTTGGGTGTTTGCTCACATTTATTATCTAATTGAATTTGATAATAAACTGCTGGTCATGATTCAATGGGGCTGGAACTATTTTACCCGTGGTCGTGGCGCTCGTCTGATTACAGGAGAAGGATTGAGTCAACTCGAAGAAGCAAAAGCAACTGAGATCGAAGATTATGCTTCTAGTGGTGTTATTCAGAAATAAGGATTATCCCTGAAAGTTTTTTGTATTCTCTTTCGATGTTCTCGAATAGTAGAACGCCAGCTATTTCTTCAGTATTGCTTTAGCTACCATTTCTTCAGCTAGCAATTTGGGAGAAACAATTAGTACATCATCTACTCGTTTGCCAAAAAGAAAGCCAAAATCTTTTTTATCTCCAGTAAGTAAATGAGTACACTGTTGTGCGATCGTTCCACCTAAAATTGAGATATCTTTAGAGTTTATTTCTACTGGTAAATTTAGTAATAGCTGATTACTGACGGTGATATTTTCCAAAAGCAAGTTTAATCCTTGAAGCGAGCCAAACTTTTTTAGTTCTATATTTTTCCTTGCTTCTTCTATAGCGTAGTCATTAGTAACACAGCTTCCATGTTTTTTAATTACTGCTAAGAGTTTGGCAATTCGACTTTCTGCAATAGAGCCACTAAAAAGAATATTAGCATCCAGAAAGACTTTCACTCTAGTTCAAACTCCTCAAGTTCATCTTCATTTTGCTGTTGAAACTCCTCCACTCGTTTATCAGAATAAATTTCCACAGAAAACGTTACCCCAGGACGTAATAAAATTCCTTCCTCGCTTTCTTCGATAATTATCTGTCCTCCAGGTTGAAGACCATACTTGTTTCTTAAGTCTTTGGGAAGAGTGATTGTACCCCTTTCATTGATTGAGATAATTCTTTCCA
>CAZJTL010000262.1:0-5434 GCA_964548905.1 uncultured bacterium
AAGTCTTTGGGAAGAGTGATTGTACCCCTTTCATTGATTGAGATAATTCTTTCCATATTTTCAGTATTTCAGCAATACTGAAATTTTAACAAAATTATCCATCTATCTAAATGAGGATATTCTTTGTTCTGACGTTAGTTTTAGAGTTCTTCTCTTAATTTTTTGTTTAGATGAGTCGATTATAATTGTCAAAATATTTTTTGTCACTATACAATGTTTACATTGATTGATGTAAAAAGATGAATTTTGATGACATCAAAGATTGGCAAGGAACAGCAGAAGAGCTTTTGGAAGAACTGCAAAGTAAAATCGAGCAACTAAATTTACCCGTTGAGCCTCCTACTGTCAGAACTATTCGATCGTGGCGATCGCGCAATTTGTTATCACAGCCAAAGGGTCAAAAATTCGGTTTTCGTCAAATACTAGAGGGATTAGCAACTTTGTTGTTGTTAAAAAAAGGCTGGACATTGGTTGCGATCGCAGAGGTTTTATCTTCTTGGAATGATAAGGAATTGGAAAGACAAATTTTAGTCGAACGAGAAGGGGAAAATGTCGATCGTTCGAGCAATAGTGAAGAATCATCTTGTTTTTTTCAACAAAGAAGACAAAATAATCATACTTTGGCTGAAGATGCTGTAATTTTGCTTGCTCAAGGAATATTACGCCAATACGATCTCATTCTTACAGGTAGAGAAATTGTCAGACAAGATGATAAGCTACCGCCAGAATTACACTCGGCGATGTGTAAGCTTGGTCGTTTGTATTTAGAAGAAGGAAAATGCGATCGCGCTGCTTGCGTTCACGATGTATTAGAACGTTCTCGGTATAGTCTTAATGATGAAAAATGGGATTTAAAAATTTTTTGCGAGTCCGAGTTTAGCTTTGGTACTGGTAATGTTCAATTAATCGATCGCGATCTGCGAGTACCAACAGTAGAATGCGCCGAAATTGCCGATCTTTCAGGTGGTTTTGGTGAGAATAACGTTATTGAAAATCGTCTGCATTCAAGACTCAGAGAAGTTACAGCAAGATTAGGAGAAAGAAAGCATCAGGCGTATACTGAATTGCGAGAATTATTGGGAAGGCGATCTTTAATCACAGAAAGAAAGCTATTAGATTATTTAATAGAAAAAAATCTTACTCCTTTACAAGAAACAGTATTAGAGTTTTTCGATCCTGTTCCAGAAATTTGGTTCATCAAAAGTCATGCTTATCGTTGCGCTCATTGTGGAACTTTAATGCGACCTCATTCAAATCGCGATCGCTATCCCAATGGCTACTGTCCGATTTACCAGTGTAATAGTAAACATCCGCCACAAATAGGGGAAAGATTAAACCCAGATCGGGAGAGATTATTGGTAGCTAAACCGCAAATATTAGTTTATTGGACTGCTCCTGCGATCGATGAGTTAGCGATTTTTGATGAAGCGAAAACCTATGGTTTAGATGCCCAATTATATCCAGAATCAGACCAATGTGATGTAGCGATCGGCGATCGCGCTATCGGTATAGATGCTAAATCTTATCGCAGTCCTGTATTACTAGCATTAAAACTTAATCGTGATATCGGCGGATTAATTTTTTACCGAAAACGAATTGTAGCAATTAGCGACGAACTTATCGAAGACTGTCCAGGCTATATCTCTACTGTTAATTCATTACTGGATAAAAAAAGTGAGACTGCAAGTTTACAAATAATGTCGGTGTCTTCGGTAATTAAAAATATAAAAGAGGGAATTTATGCGAGCCATACCAAAGCCTGATTTTTGGACGGGGAACGATCGCATTTGTTGGCTGTGCGTTCTAATGGAAGAATTTGTTGGAGTTCGATCGTTAGAATACGCTCCTGTAATTATGTCGGGAATGGAAAGTGTTTTTAACGCACCACTTTTAGAAGGATCGAGACAAGCGATTTTTAATTTGCGTCAGATGTCTTTGAATTATGTAACTAAAAATTCTCTGGAATACGCAGTAGCACTTTATAACGACCATCATTATCAAAAACGTACTCAAGGAGTATATAAAATTGACAGTCAAACCTTAGAGTTTGAAAGAACCGATTTTTTAGAAGACTCTAATATTACAAAGGCTAGAGAAATTTTATCTACACCGATGAATTATAAATTTCACGGTAGAACAGTAGCCAATCCTCAACAACAAATGGCGATCGCGTTAGGAGATAGAGCAACATCAACTCGTTTGCCAATTTCTCCTATTACTATACCGTTAGCTAATCGTAGAACTCAGGATCTCGATCGACACCCAAAAAGTAATATTTCTATCCCCCTTGAAGAATTACATCAGATAGCAGAAGAAATGGATAGAAGCGATCGACAACATCCCGAAAGACGACTTGGTAATTGGGTTGAACGCTTGAGACACTTTGATATCAAAGTACCAGCAGATCGAAATTTACGTATAGAAAACACAACGATCGAATTATCGGGAATCAAACACTTAATTGGTTTACCTGGTGCGGGTAAAACCACACTTTTAATGGTAATTGCAGTTTGGTTGGGACGGAAGGGTTATAAAGTAATGTTGGTTTTTCCTTCCATCGAAGTTGCCAGACAGTATATGGCAGATTTAATGTTTTATGGTGTTAAAGTCGGTATGTTAGTCGGTCAAAATCCTACTACGCGACGTAATCACGCCAATCGCATTGCAGAAACTATTGCTGCTGCTGGAGGACAAGGGGGGTTTGCTTATACTCTTGAGGGAGCAGATTCTTTCGCTTTCAACTGCTTGCTTCCTGCTTTTTCTACTGCGGAAACTTCTTTATGGGGTTTTGGTAATGCTCCTTGTGACAAAATTCTCCAAAGTTCATCTCAGGGAAAAATGAAAGAATGCCTTTGTCCTGTTTGGAGAATGTGCGGGAGAAATAAAGCACCACGAGATTTAATTGATGCCAATGTTTGGGTAGGACATATTATGTCGATGGATACTAGAGTACCCTATCAGGCGATCGATGAAGAAATTCGTTATTTTGAACTGATGGCTCGCACTTTCGATCTGGTTATCTTTGATGAAGCAGATATGGTTCAGTCTAATTTAGATGCTTATGGAGTAGCAAAATTAAATCTTTCAGGCGCAGATGATTCTATTCATCGAACTATTTTAGAACAAGTTCATAGTCCTCTAGCTAGAAGAGAAAACTATCGATTAGAAGACCGCACCATTGAACTTTACAGCCGCAATATGGCTGAGTTTGGCAATCATAATACTTCTCTCGTCAGCTTATTACAGAATATCCATCTTCGGCTAAAAAGAAGGTTTGAAGGTCAATTATTAACCGTATCGCGGATCGTTACCGAAATATTAGAAGGTTTTGAAGAACATAAAGCTTATTCTCGTAGAGATACCGCTAATACATCAGAAATCCAGCAAGGTTTTACTAAAACTCATGCCTTAACAGACTTTTGGTCAACTGCTGCCTATACCGCATTTTACGATCGCACTGGTACAGAAACAGCACAAAAAAGATTTAAAGAGGATTTATGTTCTCGTACCCTGGGTATAGATAAAGACGAACTGATAGCTAACTGGGATCGACTGATAAAACTCTTACGGCGCTACTTGGCAGAAAATTTAGTTAAAAAACGAGATGATATTGTCAAAGAGATCGCTAAGTTATTTCTCGATCTTTGTTTTCCAGATAGCGAACCCCATCATCTTACTCGCGATGTTATTCTTCTTTTGGTAGCTATTACCTTTGTTGTTTTAGGTTATCAAAGAACTGTCCCCGAAACTAGAACGATGGTTGCAGAGGGACTAATTAAAGAACCAATTTTAGATCCTCCTCTTTCCGAGCAGTTACGCCGTTTTACTCCTGAAAATCTGATTGGATCGCTTTCTGGTGTCAAATACAGTTTTTCCAATGCTGGTACTAACCGCAATAACTCTAATAATGTTACTCTGTCTTACATTACTTTTGTTGGTGCGCCTCGAATGCTGATGCACCGTTTTAACCGTTTATTAGAAGCTGATAGTCGAAAAGATGCACCTTCAGTTTTAATGACCTCCGCTACCTCTTATTTAGAAGCTAGTCCTGCTTATCATATTGATGTTTATCCAAACTATCTCATCAAACCCAAAACAAACCAACACAATTCAGAATCCAGCCAATATTATTTTCAATGTTTTTACGACAAAGAAAGAAATAACGAACCATTGCGCTATAGCGGTGCTGGAGAGCTAAGAAACCGCAATTTACTAAAAATGGTTGATGAATTGGTTAAAAATGGCGACAACTCGGAAATTAGAAAAGCTATTAGACATTTTGATGTCAGAGATGGAATTCATCGTAAAGCTGCTTTTGTCGTTAACGGCTACGAACAAGTCAGAGAAATTAAAGAATATTTAGACCGCAACTATAAAGAAATTAGCAGACGTACTAAAGCGGTGGTGCGCTATCTCAAAAAAGGCGAGAAACCCTCTGATTACGTTACAACTTCTCAATGCGAAGCTTTAGGAGACGATGAAAGCTGCGATCTAATTATTTTCCCTATGTTAGCAATAGGCCGTGGTGTTAATATTGTTTTTACCAAAGGTGCGCGAGAAAGAGATGCTGCGATCGGTTCGATTTATTTTCTAACTCGTCCTCACCCTACAACAGATGACACTCAACTTTTATACAGTTTAGCGGGACGTGCAACTCAAGAATTCGATCGCCGTATATTTTCCTCAGAAGAAGGATTAACAGAGATTTATCAAGCTTGGGATAAGGCGCGATCGAATATTTATCGAGATACTAGAAGATTACTACAAGAGCCATTAATGGCTAGCAGACTGGGTGTAGAACTATTTAAACCCTTTACTGCTAATCAAATGGTAGCAATATTGCAAACAATTGGACGAGGTATGAGAAAGGCTTGTCCTGTATCAGTTTACTTTGTCGATGCAGCCTGGGCTCCTCAATCCGCTAGAGGTAAACCTGATTCTCCCCGCGACAGTATGTTAGTTCAAATGCGCGTCATTTTAGAAGAATGTGTAGCACACCCCGATCCTGTCATTCGAGAGATATATCAAGAACTTTATCTTGCTTTCCTCGAACCTCTAAGGCGAATTAAAAACGTAAAATATCCTTCAAATTTATTTCAGCCAGAAGATTCGGTTTATGAAGACGATGGCTTTGACGATTTCGATCCTTTATACGATATGTAAGAAAGCGAGAAAGCCCGCCCTCGAATAAATACTCTTCGGGAAGCAAGCTACGGGGCTAATGGCTAAAGTCATCTAAAGATGACTTTCTACGATTACTTGAGTCCATTTCAATGGACTTAAGCTATTAGCCAGGAAATTGATTTCCTGGCGGTTGACGAAATAGAATCAATGACTTAAAATATTTGGATGAGGTCGGATTTTGTTTGTGGAGTCCACTCAGCTACAGTTATAGCCTCATTGGAGAGCAAAAATATTTTGAACAAAGTCAGAA
>CAZJTL010000263.1:0-5427 GCA_964548905.1 uncultured bacterium
ACTCATTACTCATTACTTCTCCCCCTCTCCCCTGCTCCCCTGCTCCCTAACCCCTGCTCCCTAACCCCTGCTCCCTAACCACTAACCCCTAACCCCTAGTCCCTCGTAGTGACGATCGCCTCAACTTGGGCTTTTTGTTGTTCGGTATCGACTTTGGCGATCGCCCAACGTAATGGTTCGCCTTTTTTATTTAATTCTGCTTCGATTTCTTGTTGTAGTTGAACTGGATTTTCTTGTAGGTCGATTTCAGTAGTGATAAAGTGAGTAGTCATCTTAATTATTAATAATATTTAGTTAACTTTATAGCAGTTCTCGGTTGAGTGAGATACACCTCGGTTTAGGAAGGCAACAGGCAACAGGCAACAGAAAAAACTGTATTTCATTGATTTGAGAAGCGCTATAGCTATTAGTGTATCCCAAAGCGCGAGCGTTTCAATTTCTGCAAGGATTGATAGATACTTTTATTAGACGGGTACTATTAGTTTGAACAAACAGCATGGAAGACGCACTTTTAACATTTCTCGATCCCGACGACGTGCAATTCATCCGCGTCCTTTGGTGCGATAATGCCAATATTATTCGTGGCAAAGCGATTCACAGTCAAAGATTGCCTGAATATTTGGCTCATGGTGTGGGGATTTCTGCCGCGCAACAGGCAGTTCCAGTCATGTATGATGTACCAGTCCGAGAGAGTGGATTGGGTTCTGTAGGCGAAATTCGCTTGCTACCCGATTGGAATACTTTAAAAGTTTTGCCCTACGCTTCTGGTCATGTCAGAGTTATGGGGGATATGTTTAAAGATGGTCAACCTTGGTCTTGTTGTCCGCGTCATTTTCTCAAACGGGCGATCGCAGCTATGGCTGAAGCAGGATTAGAAGTAAAAGCAGCCTTTGAAAATGAATTTTATTTATTGCATTCTTCTCCCTCATTACACGCTTCACCATCGGCAATTGCGCCAGCAGATAACACTGTTTTTGCTTCTACCTTGTCTATGGATATGCACCAAGAAATAATCAATGACATAGCCAAGACTCTAATTACTCAGGGAATTATCGTCGAGCAATATCATCCAGAATCGGGTCCAGGACAGCAAGAAATTTCTGTAGTATACGTTGATGCCCTAGCTGCTGCTGACCAACAAATCGCCTTTCGGGAAACAGTTAGAGCGATCGCACGGCAACATCAATTAATCGCTTCTTTTCTTCCCAAGATTTTTGCTAAAGCTGCTGGTAGCGGTTGCCATCTCCATTTCAGCCTTTGGCAAGAAGGCAACAATATCTTATCCGATCCGAAAAAGGAAAACAAACTATCCTCGATCGCTAGTTCTTTTATAGCTGGAGTACTCGATCGCCTTCCTGCTTTAATGGCAATTACAACTCCTAGTCCCAATTCCTACCGACGGATTATTCCTCATGGTTGGAGTGGTGCTTTTCGCTGTTGGGGTTTTGATAATCGAGAAGCAGCGATCAGAGTACCGACAAACCCAGCATCCCCCAGTCCCACTCACATAGAATTTAAAACTGTTGACGCTGCGGCTAATCCCTATTTGGCATTAGGTGCAATGATTTTTGCTGGATTGGATGGCATTCGTCGTCATCTGAAATTATCTGAATCTGTCAATGCAGATCCTGGTAATTTGTCAGAAACAGAACGCCAAGTACAAAATATTGATTTTCTGCCCACTAATTTAGGAGAATCGATCGAGCTATTCAAACAAGATAATTTTCTTTTAGATGCAATGGGAGCAGATTTAGCAAAAGCCTATTTAGCAGTTCGTTCTGCTGAATGGGAAGCGATGAAAGATTGGTCGCTGGAGGAGGAATTGAAATTATTGCTGGAAAGATATTAAAAGGAGGCAGGTCTTTTACTCAGAGGTTACTTGAGGGAATTGGCTACAATTTTTAATTCTTATTATCAAATAAGGGCGCGATCGATATCTAGATAAGCCTTTAAGAAATTGGAAATGGCAAGAGTTTTCCGACACTGACAAAAGAGAGTTATAGCAGATTTTTCCAAACTACGACTTACGAAGATGATAACCATGCTTGTTCCCAAGGTGCGCCACCGATTTCTAAACCAGCTAGAGAACTAGAAGCTTTCACAATTATTTTACCTGTAGCTTCCCTTAATTCAAGACTTAACTGTCCTTGCATTGTATCTCGACAGCAAAAAGCTAAACCATTCTCGGTTGGTACGCGCACTAAACTACCTAAATCTTCAGTTTCTCCCATGATTTCAATCTGATATTCTCGACTATAAGCTTGCATTTTCCACTCACCCCAAGGTTGTACTTGCCAAGAAATTTCAGCATTCCAGAGAACAAATTGATAAAATTTCCCTTGGTAGTGCAAACCAATTAACCCAGGCGACTCCTTCCACCACAATACTTGTCGTTTTCCACCCACAGCAGTTAAAGCTAAATCTGACTCTTCGGTAAAACTATTACAGTTAATCCAAAACCATTTTTGTGGAAAAGAACGACCCCAATTTTTTTCCATGTACGCAGGTACATTAGTAAATTCGTAATATTTACCATTCCAATCGATCGCGCCTGTTGCCAAGCCATGAGCCATTAAAATTTGCCATCCTGGTTCAAAAATAGGCAAATAAGATAACAATCCAGCCGTAGCTTGTTGTGGCAACTGAGGATTTCCCCATCCGTAAATTGGTTCAATTTGATATAACCAGCGACAATAACTATTACTACTAGGATCTCGAATCAAACCCTGATTGAGTGTGGCAGTTGCTTGATAACCTTGATGAATATTTTGTTTGAAGGCAGAAGGTGTAAGTAGTTGTGGCTGTTTATTTAAATCGGTTTTACCCCAATGTCCTAATTCTAAATGACTTTTTGCTGCCCAAAATTTATTGAGATCGGGAAAAGTACGACAGAGATATTCATCTTCAGAGGTAAGAATTTGTGCTGCACCACCACTATGGAGACGATCGCCTATAGGATCGTCGATCGAGTACATAAAAGCAAAACTTTTGGCTAATTCTGGTATGGTGACGCGATAGTACCAACCTTCAAAAAAACGATCGTCGCGATCATGCCAATGATAACCGCTATGGGGGGTTCGTAAATCCTTCATTTGATAGTTTTGCAGTAAAGATAGCCATCTATGGGTAGATTTAACTCGCGAGTATATTTGCCATATCTCATAATTCCCAGTCCGTTAGAGATGGTTAGACATTTTTTCCACTTAGTAAAATTAGGACTATGCAGAATAATCGTTCCAGCTTGAGTAGTATTACCCTTTCTAGAGAAAGAAATTTTAGGTGGAGTGCCAAAAGAATTTGTTGTCTTAATTTCTATTCCTTCAGGTAACAGGCGATCGCCAGACAAGCAACTGCGATAATTAGAGCCTGGTTCGTCGATTGAGGAAACAGTTGTGATTCGGTTTCTAATTTTACTATTAACATAGATTGCATCAAGTTTTACTCGGCAACGGCTACCACGACGCATTGCCTGCTGTTGGGCTTCTTTGAGCGCACCGCGAACCAGATCTGCACCTATATTTACTTGCTGTTGCTTTAATAAACCTAAAAAATTAGGAAGAGCAATTGCTGCTAATATACCAATAATAATTACGACAGCCAGTAATTCTATTAGAGTAAAACCTCTATGTTTTGCTGATGATCTACCCATTAACATGAAGTCAAACTTTATGAATAAGGTTTCGCGCTTCAATTTTAATCTCTATTTTTAAATAGTTCATGGTTCATGGTTCATGGTTCATTGTCAAAAAAGGAAGTAGACAGCAGATATCTTAGAGGATGCTCGGTTAGGATGCATAGCATGTTTACTAATTCGACACATAATCTTCACAGAGAGAGAATTTTGATTACGCTACTATATCTCAACTACTAGCACAGCAGCAGCTTGACGGCGGGAGTGTCGATTCTACTGAAAATATTTGAACATATGTCTTTGAATGTTAATCTACTAGAGCGGAGTTTCGAGTTAGCTCGTCGGCGAGAAGCCCCAGACTGTATTGCGATAGCAATCAGTGTGGGATGAATCGCCAGTCAGTCAACTGGCTTGTCTTGATTTTCAAGATATTTTCTCAAAGTAGAAATAGTAACTCTTAAGTTGCTGGAACGATTACTTGTAAAGCTTGAGGAATCACACGAAATTTAGCAGGGGTTTGTGTAGTAATTTCGCCATCGGTATTGATCGAATGCATTTTGCGAGTAAGAATTTCTATCTCTTCTCCTTCTAAGGTGCGAACGCCTAACCCATGCTTGTGTCTTCCATGCCATAAAAAAGGTACTACTGCCAGAATTTGCCACCAATGTTTTACTTCTAGACTATAGAGATCGAGGCGGCGATCGTCGATCGTGGCATTATAGGCGATCGCCATGCCACCACCGTAATAACGACCGTTACCAACAGCGATTTGAATAGTTCTGACGCGAAAAGATTGGTCTTTGGTGCGAATTTGAGCATGAAAAGGACGAGATCGCCAGATTGCTTTCAATGCTGTTGCTGCATAAGCTAATACTCCCCAACGACGTTTTGCCTGTTTGCTTAAACTTTGGGTAATTTGAACACTCAGCCCTAAACTAGCAACATTAAAGAAGTGTTTGCCGTTAACCCAGCCTACATCAATGCAGCGTTTTTTCCCTGTAGCAATAATTTGACAAGCCAATTCTAAATCTACTGGAATACCTAAAGTACGTGCCAAGTCATTAGCTGTTCCTAAAGGTAAAATCCCTAAAGGTAAACCCGATCCGATTAGTCCATCTAAGGCTGCATTGAGAGTACCATCCCCACCAGCAACGATCGCTAGCTCAACTTTATCTTTATATCGATCGATAATCTTGCTGAAATCTGATACAGAATCAGGAGACTCAACGATCAACTCTAAACCCAAGTTTTCTAGAATGGAAATTGCTTCCAAAGCCTTGTGTTTGCCCTTACGAGAGTGAGGATTAACCAGCAGCAAGGAGCGAAATAGGGACATTTTTGTTGTCAATGATTTCTACCTATTTTAAACCATTGACAGGGAGTAGGTAGCACCCCAGCAGGTAGATGCGCTTGGTATTATCTTTTTATCCTCTGTACAGGAACTGGTTTTAGGAGTCATGCTAAGACCGAATCAAACTATAAGCGATTACAACGATTCTTTCGTCATTTTGACTTAGATTATCAGGCGATCGCTAAAATCATAGTAGCTTTGATGGATATTCCCCAGCCTTGGATTTTAAGTACAGACCGAACCGAATGGTCTTTTGGACAAATTCGTTTCAACATTTTGATTTTGGGTATAGTTCATGATGGTGTTGCATATCCTATAATCTGGGAGATGTTAGAGAAAAAAGGTAATTCCGACAGTGAAGAACGAATGGATTTACTCGATCGCTTTGACAAAATTTTTCCCGATGCTCAAGTAGCTTATCTTTGTGGCGATCGCGAATTTGTCG
>CAZJTL010000264.1:0-5389 GCA_964548905.1 uncultured bacterium
AGCCTTCATCGACTTCGCAACTTTAGCCAGCAGTCGCAACGCTTCATTGACAGAAGCAGAATCGGGGAATATTGCTGCGACATCAGGATCGAGAATAACAACATTACTCGACTGGGTATAAGCTTCGTAGTATTTGCCTCGAACACCTCCTGAGAAATTATACTCAGGTCTCATTTCATCATTGGTTGTCGATTCAATTTCCTGATTCATAACTTTTGAAATTGCATGAGTTCATTATAAATCTTTTGGAGGAAAACGTTGGCTAAGACTAAGAGCGCAAGCTAATAATGCTGAAAATACACCATTTAAAGACCGAGCTAGGTTTCAATTTTTACTGCATTTTTGGTTATTTGCTGCCCAAATTTATGTTCCTGAAGTCATAGATAATGAGGGAAAAAGGAACTTTGTTGGCTATGCACTTGCTATTCCCGATGTCGCTTATCTGGCATGGTTTTGTGATGAATTGCAAGATATTCTTCAAAATCGCAGTATTGAAAAATCTGGTTATCGTCCCCGCGATTGCATTGTGGACTTAGCAGTAGAAAGTGCGTTAGACATGATGAAACGATTGCGCGATCGCCTGACTCAAACGATAGGGGAAAAAACAGGAATCGCTTCAACTGTATTTGGTATTGATGTAATTCACACTGAAAAACAAGGCAATAATATTCGTTTACTCAGCGTAGCTCGTCTCGATCCAGAAGAAGTAATGCTAGATCGATATGCTCAAATTCGAGAAAGCTACTGGAGTCCTTTATTCCGCAAACAAAGATTACTTAACTTGGTGAATCATTCACCTTGGTATTCAGGGTTTGATTCACTACTATGTACCATTTCCCATGAGCAAATTACTGACAATGAATACTTTAAACATGACGTTCGAGAGGCATTCAAACACGAGGAATCTACTATGACAGAACAAACTGCAACAGTAACTGAAACCAACATCGAACAATTAGTATTTCGGTTAGTGAAAGAATATGTTCGAGCTAAACTCAAATCCAAATATGATTTGGAATGGAAAAAAGAATGGGGAATTTCTGAAAAAGCCAATGATGAGCAAAAAGAAGCCAGAAATAAATCAGGTTACGGAACTTATTCTGAGAAAAAAGAAAAGATTGCTAAATCTGCTTTTTTAGATGTCCGAAGTCGCACTGAGAAGATGGACTTTATCAACTATTTTGTCTCTTCTCTATGTTCCGTTCCTCAACACATGAAATCTGAGGATTATGTGAGCTTAACCAAAGCTCTCTATGACGATACAGATCGCATTCGCACTCTCACTTTACTTGCTCTTTCTGCTAACAGCTAATTGACGAAGAGACTGAGTAAGGTGGGCATTGCCCACCCTACGTTTTGCTAACAGCTAATTCACACTTAATTTGGAGGTAAAAATCATGAATAAGAATCTATTTGCTACCGTTTTAACCTATGCTGCTCCTAGCTCTAACTATCGGGGTGAAAGCGAAGAAAATCGCACCGTCTTACAAAAAATTGCTAAAGGCAAGCAAGAATACACGGTAATTAGTCCAGAGTCCATGCGGAATGCTTTACGGGAAATGTTAATTAAAGCTGGAGTTCCTTGTAATCGGACTCGTTTGCATGACCAAGATCAACTTGCGGTTGAGTTTAAAGAATTTCCTAACGCAGAAAAATACGCCGATGATTTTCTTTTGGGTTTTATGGTAGCTGACAATGATGCTATTAAGAAAAACAAAGGTTTATCATCGAAACGAGATAGTGTCTTGCGAATGAATATGGCTGTTGCGTTAACACCCTATCGTTTCGACGCTACCTTCCATCAATCTCCCTTAAATGCAGGAGCAAGTCCTTGGAAAAATTCTTCTACTTCTGCTTTATTACATCGTGAAGTTGCTCATACTGCCTATCAATATCCCTTTGCTTTGGCTTATTCTGATTGCAAAGATAAACCAGAATGGGTAAAAGCATTAATTCAAGCAATTTCTCAATTATCCGATGTAGCGGGAGGTCATGCTCGTAGTTATTATGAAATGTCTCCTAAAAGTATTGTCGCTCGCCTGACACCCAATCTAGTAGCTGGTTACGATACCTACGGTTTTGATGAAAACGGAGAATTCCCCGAACTAACAAGAATTAAAGCCAGTGATTTACCAGGTGATGAATTTTGGATTGGTGGTGAAATTGTGCGATCGCTGTCACTTGAAACACAGGAATATCTTGAAAATCAAGGCGTTCACCTTTACGAAAATCCCCAGAAATTATTAGCCGATCTTGCTGATGAATTTCTGTCTGCGGAGGCGAAATAAATGGATTGTCTATGGCTTCGTATTCGTGCGCCATTTGCCGCTTTTCGAGCATTTCAAGCAGGTGTATATCGCTCTACCAGTCCAATTATGCCTCCTTCTGCTGCACTAGGTTTAGTGTTGAATTTGGCAGGAATTGAGATGAGAGATTACACAGCTACTCCCAATCTTTTGATTCGTGAAGATGTACCTTGTTTGAAATTAGCGATCGCAACTTTACCAGATAGCAAAAGTGAAGTCTGTACACTCTATCAGCAACTTCACTCCTACCCAGTTGGCAACTCAGGTAAAACCGATTTAAAACCTCGAACACAGGGTGCAAAATACTGGATCACACCTGTAAGGAGAGAATTGTTGGTGGGATTGGATATGGTTTTAGGCGTACAAGCGAGTGAAGACTTATTAGAGCAAGTCAAAAAAGGACTAAAAGGAGAATTTGAGCAATCTCGCTATGGTTTGCCTTTTGCGGGAGATAATAATTTCCTGTTTGATCGCATCGATATTCTCGATGAAGTTCCTGAAGTGTTCTGGTATGTTCAGATGCAACCCGATGATTCACCTATGCGAGGTTCTTATCGTCTAACCGTTGGCATCGATCGCGCCGATAATAGCAAAACAACCAGCTTTCTATTTGCGCCTGTAGAAACTCCTAGTTCTGAACCTCCAGATAATGCTTGGACTTGGACACCTAGAGAACCTGTGACAGTATAGCAACTTCCTAACCCTCAGATGCCGTCAGGCGTTAAATCTATACCTGTAAAATTAAGATTGATCGCATTTACAGAAGTCAAGGTGTAACATCATGAACCAAGACATCCTTCCTGCTACCAACATTGAAATTCCCTCAGCAGCGATCGCTGAATTTTGTCAACGTCATTATATCCAGAAATTCTCTCTTTTCGGTTCAGTTTTGCGATCTGATTTCTCGACAAAAAGCGATATTGACGTTCTGGTAGAATTTCATCCCAAACACATTCCAGGTTTAATTCGTTTATCTGCAATGGAACAAGAATTGTCTCATATCTTTCATCGCCAGGTAGATTTAAGAACACCTGAAGATTTAAGTCATTATTTCCGGCAAGAAGTTCTAGATTCAGCTATTGTTCAATATGTCTATTCATGACGATCAAACTCGACTTTTGCATATGTTAGATGCTGCACAAAAAGCTATAACTTTTGTCAAATATCGTACTTTTAATGACTTAGAAAATGACGAAATACTGGTATTAGCCTTGATTAAAGTGATAGAAATTATTGGTGAAGCAGCATCAAGAGTTTCTCCAGAGTATCAAGCAAATCATCCTCAAATTCCTTGGTCTGCAATAATTGGGATGCGTAATCGTTTGGTTCATGCTTACTTTGACATTAATTTGAGAATTCTTTGGCAGACGACTCAAGAGGATTTACCTTTGCTTATTGACGAGTTGGAAAAATTACCTGAAATCAAATCATGATGGATATTTTATATCTAGAATGTCCCTGTACTAGCTTTCCTCTAAGCTTTGCACGGGATTACAAGGAAACCTATCTTTATCCTCCACCTTCTACTATTTACGGCTTTTTATTATCCTTAGTGGGAGAGGAAGATTTAACAACCCATTTGGGAGTTAAATTAGCAATTGGATTGATTGGAGATCCACCACCAATTTCTAGAATTGTGCGAAAACAAAGGCATCATAAATTTAGTAAAACGCACATGGGAACTTATCCCCCTAGTCAATTTTCTAAACCCAATTTTCAAGAACTTCTTACCGATTTAAGAATTGTTCTCAACATTGATTCTAACGAAGAATCTGCGGCAGTTAAACTAGATGAACGAGTAGCGATCGCGCTTTCAACTTCCTCACAAATCACTCGCTTTGGAGGCTTATCTTTAGGAGAATCTTGGGCATTAATTAATGGTATTAGAAATTATCGATCGGAAGACGGTGAAATTAGGTGGTTAATTAAAGATAATCGCGGTTTAATTGGCTTACCTATCTGGATCGATCGCATCACAACTCAAGGCACATTTCAAAGGTTTAGTTTGGGAGATTTTCACGATGATTGCTGGATTAAAATCGATGCACCTATAGTAATTCGATCGACTAAATCCAGTAAAACTAGACAAAAGAAAAAGCAAAATAATTAGATGGCTAATAAAAAAACAGTCTGACTAGAGTTTATGCTTAACGCGAGCGCGCCGCTTACCCTGGATGAATTTGTTGCACTCCCAAAAACCGATGTTAAAATACTGCACCTTGAAAATTAAATAAATTTCTTTTTAAATCGGAAAAGTTTCTGCCTAGTTCCCTAGTTAGATTGATAGTAAAGCAATACAAAATAAGACAAATATACTATTATGCAATCGATCGATCTAGACCTAGAAACGCTAACAGAACCAATTCAAGACACTCTGAGGGTTTGCGCCCTCCATGCCTTTGCCTACTGTCCTCGCCTGTTTTACCTCGAAGAAGTAGAAGAACTCTATACCCAAGATGCTGCCGTTTTTGCCGGACGGCGGTTGCACGAGGAAATCGACAAGCAAGAAGATGAAGAATGGCTCGATCTTTATCTTGAAGACGAAATCTTGGGACTGCGGGGAAGAGTAGACGCATTACGCACTCGCGACGGACAAACCATTCCCTACGAACACAAACGGGGAAAGTGCGATCGAGACGAAAATAAGCATCCTCAAGCGTGGGACAGCGATAAGTTGCAAATTCTCGCCTATTGCTATCTTTTAGAGGTAGCTTTGGTCATTACAGTGCGAGAAGGCAGAATCCGTTACCATGCAGACAATGTGTTAGTGCGCGTTCCCTTTGACGAGGCGGGACGAAATTGGGTCAAAGATTCTATCCAACAAGCAAGGGAATTGAGAAAATCTCCGTATCGTCCGCCTGTGATTGCTAACGAACACCTTTGTTCGCGTTGTTCCCTCTCTCCGGTTTGTTTGCCAGAAGAAGCGCGACTTGCCCACAATCAAGAATGGCATCCAGTTCGCCTATTTCCGCAAGATGACGACCGAGATGTGATTCATATTCTTGAACCAGGAACGAGGGTTGGGCGCACGGGAGAACAACTAAAAATTAGTCGCCGCAATGAACCCGATGAAAAGGTGTCCA
>CAZJTL010000265.1:0-5357 GCA_964548905.1 uncultured bacterium
CGAGCGATTTGGGCTAAATTATGGCGATCGTTAGCTACTTTTGCAAGAGGTCTATGGTTCATTTCCTCGTTTGGATGGCGATCAAATCCACTAGATATTCCTTACCAAGCCCCGTTGGGGCGGGTGTGGGGTGTAGGGTGTGGGGTGTAGGGGGTAGGGAAAGTAGCAAGTAGCAAGTAGTAATTAGCAAGTAAAAACTTATGACTTATGACTTATGACTTATGACTTATGACTTCTGCCCTCTGCCCTCTGCCTTCTGCCTTCTACTACTCCCTATTTCTGATGACTAATTTACCCATTCCCCAAGCTAAGCCAAAAGTAGCTAGAGTACCTACTAAACCAGCTAAAGGAGTAGCTGTTGCTTTTGGTACTCCTCTAGCAGCATATTCATCAAATATGGCATAGAAAGGTAGTTTGTGAGCGGGTTTGTCTTCTGCTTCCTTGTGGTCGAATTTTAAGTCTTGTGCGACTCGATCGAGTCCATCTGGATTGGAACTAGCAAAAGGAGAAAGCAGCACAGCAATTACCAAAGCTATACCCAAACCAAATAATACGAAAATACTATTGCTTTGACGAGACATAATTCACCTCAAAGATTCTTTTAACTGGCAGATGCCTGAGCTTGGCGAGGAGGTTGATAGAATAAACTGGATCTAGTCCGCCAAACATAAGTTACGACTGCAACTGTAATTAAAGCCTCGCCAATACCTATAATAAAATGCCAACCTAACATGGTAGTTAAAGCCACTACTAAAGGTACAGTTCCAGATATGGCTAACTCGATCGCACAGAAGATTGAAGCAATTATTACACTAGTCCAAGCAGCGATCGCGCTAGCAACTACCATTCCAGCTAACTTATCTCTGCCGATCGTGGTGCGTATAGCCTTGTAGAGATAATAACCACCAAAAGTGCCGATTAATCCCATATTAAAAATGTTGGCTCCCATCACGGTAATACCACCATCTTGAAAAATAAAACCCTGGACGATAAATACAGCCGTCATCACTAATGTACCAGCCCAAGGACCTAATAGCACCCCAGCTAAAGTTCCTCCCAAAAGATGTCCAGAAGTACCACCAGGAATGGGAAAATTAATCATCTGAGCAGCAAAGATAAATGCCGCACAAACACCCATTAAAGGAACAGTGCGTTCTTGATAACTAGCCTGTACTTGGTTGAGGGTTACATAAATTAAGGCTAATGTAATTAGCCAAGTGATAACTATTACAGGTAAATTGAGAAAGCCGTCTGGAATATGCAGTGCCAGATAAGCGTGAAGCGAATAATTCCACCAAGTTGAAAACCATATACTAGTTGTCATCATTGCGATCATATTCAAGAATTTTCTGAATCGACTTAACTATTAGCAGAGTCTATTTGTCATTAGATAACTTAGTGATTAGAAATACAATGCCCCACCTGGGGATTCTTTATTTGCTTTTGTTAAAGAGCTATAATTGTTGGCGTAAGATACTAGTCTGCCATCCTTGTTGACTTATTGTAGGAAGAATATTTTCTAACCATTGGAGCATAACTTTCTGTCCTACCATAGCGGGGGAAAATCCTTTTCCTTTTCCGTTTTCTGTTCTAGCTTTGATAACTTCATATCGAATATGTGAAACAGGGAAAATGTTGCACAATTCTTTTAAAACGCGAAGTTCTAATTGTTTGTTAGCTCGAATAGAAGGTGGAAGTTTCTTTTGACAACGGTTATTGAATCGTTTTTGACGATGCGCTCTTAACTTAAATGCTATTTTTCTGTTGATTCTTCTACCTCGTCTAGCTCTTCTAAGAAGTCTTCTCGCATCCATCTTTTTTGTTATTGCGTTGAATGGCAAAACTAGATGTGCTTTGAAAAGTGTAGCTTTAGAAGTTTGTACTCCCATTCCTGAAAACATTTTTCCAGGATCTATTCCTACTGCAACATCTTGTTTTTCTCGTCCTGATGGCTCGAAAAGCAATTGGATGCAGAATAAGTTTAGATCGTTGTACACAACTTTTGCTGTGCCAGATTGAAGCAATCTTCTTGCTTTGCTAGGTTTGGTTGGCATAAGTGGTGTGCCGTCTGGGGCTAAAACTGGTACTCTTTGCATTTTTGGTATAACCCATAAATTATGTTTTTTCTCCCTTCGCCCACTAATAGTAAGATGTCCTTACGGCTACGCGCTCCAAGCCAGGGAGCTTAGAGATGATCCGAACTTGGGAAACATTCGGAAGTCTGTACCAACTATTAGCTTGTGGGCTA
Organism: uncultured bacterium; assembly: GCA_964548905.1. Lineage (GTDB taxonomy): Bacteria > Cyanobacteriota > Cyanobacteriia > Cyanobacteriales > Xenococcaceae > CAZJTL01. Next base: position 2,249 of record CAZJTL010000265.1, read on the forward strand.
GTGCAACTGATATTTTTGTTTCCTGTTTCTCCACCAGTAAGCAACACGATTACTAATTCTCCTAGTGCAGTAAGTTCTAGTTTGGCTTCTGGATTGGCATGACAAATACTGGTAAATTGTTCTGGTGAAAGATGAATTACGGGTTCTAGTTTTAAAATAGTATTCATGTCTTCAATCGCTCTCTATTCAAGCATCTACACATAAAGAATCATCAGATAATGGTTCGATCGCAATTTTTAATCCAAGAACGGAAAGTATTTTTATAACTGTTGTAAATTGAGGATTGCCAGTTTCCGAAAGAGATTTGTAAAGACTTTCTCTTCCCAAAGAAGCCTCAGTCGCAATTTTAGTCATCCCCTGATTGGCGCGAATAACGTTACGTAAAGCAAGAAGAAATTCTTCTTGCGATCCTTGATTGAGTGCATCATCTAAATAAATTGCGGCGTATTCTGGATCTGTAAGTTCACGATCCAAGCTGTCGTGCATATCTTTCAGCTTCATTTTTATATTTCCTCCCAAGTTTTTGAGCTAGCGAATAGTACCACTCCTCAAAAGGGACGGTTTTTTCATCGGTTTCTAGAAGTCGAATTTGATTTACAGAGTTGATTAAATGAATAGTATCCTACAGGATACAATGTATCAACTGTATATCGATCGCTTTGAGGATAAATACCTATTACACCAGAAATTCAGTCTCTTGTCGCTCGTTTAAATCAGGAACTAGAGGAAATTGAACGGGAAGCTACATTCGGTTTAAATCTAGTTCAACCTATTTTGTCTAGTTTTCCAGATAATGTTAGGCTGATTCAGTTCGTGGCTTTTTTTAATAATGGTTTGCTTTTTGTTGAAATTTCAGGGAGAAGAATACAGGCTATTGTGGAACGCCTTACTGCACCCGATGTTACAACGGAAGAGATTCAGGAAGCTGGAGAAGATTTGTCTATGTTATTAGGGCAAAGTTTAGAGGCTAAAATAAGAGGCGAACGGATTCTCGATATTCTGAGGGAATTACAATGAAAGAGTTACCGAGTGACAAACAACTTGACGAACTGCTCTCACTAGCTAAGGATTTTGAGCAACAAACTATTTCTTTATACGAGCTAGCTACAAAAATTGATGAGAAGTGGCGAGTTCGTTTGGAGTCAAGGCGTAATGTTGCTATAGAAAAATCTGGCAGTTCGCGGGATTGATTTTACAAATTTAAAGGCTCTGTAGCGAGATGGAATTTCAAGAGCGATTGTGAAACAACTACCAGATGAGAAGACTTTAGCAACGCCAAAAAAATTATTGAGGATCGTCGCAGATATAGTCTGCTCTTGCCCAACCTTGATAGCCATCAATAGAAGCGTTCCACCACCAGAAACCATCGCTACCATATCTACCAGAATTTAGGGCAAGACCATATCCATTAGGGATTTCTGCAATTTTGCGGTAATTTTGCCCAGGTCCAGTTCGCAAAGATAGACGACCATTATAATTTTTCGTACAGACTACACCATAGTCTTGCGGTCGGTAATTCTGCGCCCTATAATCCGTTCTACCTAGTCCTGGACCAACTTGTGCTTTTACAGGTAGAGCAACTGCCAGGATTAAAGCGCTGGTCGATAAAATTTTAATCATGATTCTACTGCCCTTTGTAAGAGTATTGAGGTTGAGGTTGGATAGAAACTTGAAGGCGTTGAGGGTGATAAACGCGAATGTAGTTCAGTACTTGGTCAAAATCTGATTTGCTGGTTAAGGCAATACAACCAGAACTGCCGTCTTCACCATTGTCTTTTTCATAAGAAGGGTCATAGTGAATACCGAGTGCCGATCTACCAGTTTTAAATAAAGGTTGTATGGGAAGAAAGCGTCCGCCTACTTCTGGTAGAGTACCTGGAGTTGTTGAGTTAGCAACTTGATACAAGCCATCAGGTAAAGGTGCTTCTGTACCAGCCACATGGCGATCGCGACCTTGGGTGTGACGACGACCTGTTACTGCGTAATAAGTCTTGGTGGGTTGCCCGTCAACATAAAGACTAAGTTGATAAAGTGGATTGCCGGTTCTTCCGTACTTAGTGTGCCAAACTATTATATAGTAGACTAAAAATGGTTATTATGAAAAAAGTTCTTACAGAAATACTAAATTTACCAGGAATTATAGTAGAAGATTATCAAAAAACAGAAGAAACAATAATTTTATCAGTAAAAAATAATCAAAAAACAGCAGTGTGTCCTAGATGTGGTAAAACTAGTCATCGTCTTCATCAAAATAAAAAACGTTTAATAAAAGATTTACCTATGGGCGATAAAGAGGTGTTTTTAAGAATTAATCGCCGCAGATTTAAATGTGAAAATTGTCAAAAACCTTTTAGTGAAGTCTTGAACTTTGTGGGCAACCGCCAAAATTTTACAGATAGATATGGAGAAAAGGTTGTTGAACAAATTCTTAATAGCGATTTGAAAAATGTAGCTCAAAATAATAAATTAAAAGAAGAGCAAGTTTGGTCGATGTTGATGTACGTAGCTGCCAAAATTCTTCCTATCAATCTAAAATCTTTAGATAAACTGGGCATAGATGAAATAAGTTTAGTTAAAGGACAAGGAAAGTTTATTGTGGTTTTAGTAGACTTGAAAACACATAAACTAATCGGACTAGTTTCGGAGAGAAAACAGTCAAAAATAAAGGAAGTAATGATTCAATGGGGAGAGGAAATATTATCGCAAATCAAAGAAGTAAGTATTGACATGACAGGAAATTATAAGCATTTGATTAAAAAGATTTGTCCTAATGCTGAAATTACAGTAGATAGATTTCATGTCACTAGAATAATTCACCAAGAATTAAATCAAGCTAGAATCGAGCAAAAAAAAGGAGCAGAAGCCTTAAATGCTCAAGCAAGAAATAAATTATTTGATGGTCTTAAAGGAAGCAAGTTCTTGTTACTAAAATCAGCAGATAATTTATCTGAGAAACAGAAGAATAAATTAAAGTTAGTCAAAGAAGCCTCACCATTAATAGCAACAATGTATGAATTGAAAGAAGAGTTTCACAATTTATTTGAAAATAGTCAAAACCTAGGAATCGGAACATTAAATTTAATTGATTGGCTGAAAAAAGCTGAACCTT
>CAZJTL010000266.1:0-5318 GCA_964548905.1 uncultured bacterium
CGGAATAGTAGCAAAGGTGTTGGTGATAAATAGTATCAAATTCGCAATGCTCCACTAAATCGACAATGTAAGGGCATTCAATTACCGCTACCCCAGATTGCTTGAGGAGAATGGCAATTCCTTCGACAAAACCATTTAAATCGGGTACGTGAGCGAGAACGTTCTCGGCGAGAATTACATCGGCGCTTTTTCCTTCCTTATTCAGCTTTGTAGCTAAATCTACGGTGAAAAAGGTATTTAAGGTAGGAATTCCTGCTTTTTGTGCTGTTTCTGCTGGGCCCGAAGCAGGATCGATACCGAGAACGGGAACTCCCGCTTCAACGAAGTTTTTCAGCATGTAGCCATCATTACTGGCAGCTTCTATTACCATGCTGTTGCTATCGAGATTTCTAGATTTAATAATAGCTTTAGCACTGTCACCAAAATGCTTGAGCAGTGACGGAGATACAGAAGAAAAATAAGGATAATCTTGACAGAATAAAATTTCTGGAGGAACACTAACAGAAATTTGCACTAGTCCGCATTCTGGACAAAAAACCAGATCCAAAGGAGCAGTGTATTCTGGAAGTGCTAATTGGTCTTTGGTTAACAAACCATCAGCTAAAGGAGTGTAGCCAAAAGATATCACCAAATCTAAATTGTGATTGCCACAGGAAAAACAAGTAAGCTTTGAATCGATCATTAATTTAATTGAATACTACAAAAAGAAGGCAGAGGGCAGAAGGCTAGAGGGCAGAAGGCAGAAGGTTTTTAATTGCGTAGGCGCTAGCCGTGCCGTAGGCTATTGCGAACCCGCGCCACTGCACGGGCGAATTGCGAATTTTCCCTAACCCCTAGCCCCTAGCCCCTAGTTACTTTTGCCAACGCAAGTTATTGTCTAGCAAGTTATTGCTCAATAATTGCTTGATGTGGGCAATTCGTTGATATTTAGGTCCCTCAAATTCTTCTAAAGTTAAGCCTACTTTCTGATAAGCAGTCAACAACTCTTGTGCGCCTTTGCGAGCGTTCCATTGAGGTTGGAAAGCTGGTATGGCTTTCATGATCTTGCTACAATCGACTCGATAGCAGCGCTTATCTGGTCCCGCATCTGCTGCATATTCGATTTGGCAGCCTGGAACTGTTTCTTTAACGATATCTGCTAATTCACGGATACGATAGTTATCTTCGTTGCGTCCGACATTAAACGCTTCGTTGTGGATGACTTCGCGAGGTGCTTCCATTACTGCGACAAAAGCTCTGGAAATGTCCTCAATGTGAACGATCGGTCGCCAGGGGGTACCATCACTCTTAATCAAGACTTTGCCAGTAGTGTAAGCCCAAGCTACTAAATTGTTGAGTACCAAATCGAATCGTAAGCGAGGAGATACGCCGTAAGCAGTAGAGTTGCGTAAAAAGGTAGGACTAAAATTGTCGTCTGCCAAGTTACGAACATCTAACTCCACATTAACCTTAGATTCTCCATAGGGAGTAACAGGGTTAAAAGCAGATTCTTCATTTAATAGATCTTCTCCACCTGCACCATAGTTACTACATGAAGAAGAGAAGATATAGCGAGAGACTCCCGCCGCTTTGGCTAGTTCCGCTAAACGTACCGAGGCTAGATGATTGATATCGTAGGTTAAGTTGGGGTTAAGATTACCGAGAGGATCGTTAGAGAGTCCTGCTAAATGCATTACTACATCAAAACCTTCCAGATCCGAACTTTCTGCATCACGAATATCTTTTTTGATTTCGGGAATTTCAGCAATACCTTCGCCGAAAGTACTGCTTTCGTAGAGATCGCTGTCAAAACCAACGACTTCATAGCCTCTAGCTAAGAGCATTGGCACTAAAACTGTGCCGATATAGCCTTTGTGTCCAGTAACTAATACTCGCATTATTTATTTATCCTCCCAAGTTTTCCAAGGTGCTTTACCAGTTTCCCAAAGGCTCTCTAACAAACGCTTATCGCGCAATGTATCCATGCACTGCCAGAAAGATTCATGTCGATAAGCCATTAATTGACCATCTTTAGCCAATTTTTCTAGCGGTGCTTTTTCCCATTGGGTATCGTCACCTTCAATATAATCAAAGATTTCTGGTTCGAGAACAAAAAATGCTCCATTAATCCAACCTTCTTTGGTTTGATTTTTTTCAGAAAATTCTACGATTTTATCACCATCTAGTTCTAAGTTTCCGAACCGTGCTGGAGGGCGAACTGCTGTTAAGGTAGCCAGTTTGCCATGGGAGCGATGAAATTCTAGTAGTTGGTGTAGATTGATATCAGAAACGCCATCTCCCCACGTAAGCATAAAAGTTTGGTTGCCCATATAAGGAGCGAGACGTTTGATCCGACCACCTGTATTGGTCGTCAATCCAGTATCAATTAGATCGATCGTCCAATCTAGTTGATTTTGATAGTTGTTGTGAGATTTAATTTTACCATTCCCCAAATTGACCGTCAGGTCGCCACTGAGAGAACAGTAATCTACCATATATTTTTTAATTACCGCCGCTTTGTAACCAAGAGCGATCGCAAAATCTTTAAAACCGTAACGAGAATAGTGCATCATTATATGCCAAAGAATTGGCTGTCCACCAATTTCAACCATTGGCTTTGGTTTATTCTCAGTTTCTTCGGCTATTCGAGTACCCAATCCACCAGCAAGAATCCCAACTTTCATAAATATCTGTAGTTTGTACGCAATTTTTTTGTTCGCAATTATAACGATTGAATCTATCTTGATGTCTGTTTTTCTTCAGACAGTTTCAAAATAGTTATTGAAATCTTGAAAATAGCATACTTCAAAGTTTGAAAATAACAACCATCATCTTGTTTTGCTGCTTATTTAGATAACAATGGACATTCTATAATATTTCTTAGAATGGAAATTTAAAGATCGTTTAAAGAGCTGGATAAAATTAAATTCATAGGCGAAGGCAGGCAATAGGCAACAGGCAAGAGGCAAGAGAAATTTTTTGCAGATCGTTTAAGATTGCTATATCAGCTAGCCGATCGTAAAAAAAGGGCAAAGCGATCGCCTTACCCTGTAAACAATAACGAGATGAGTAAACTCAAAAACCTTTAGAGATCAACCACCAGCAACTGCGGGAACAATACTTACTTCATCACCATCTTTGAGTGAGGTTGCCGTTCCTTCAAGGAAACGAATATCTTCACTGTTGACGTAGAGATTGAGGAAACGGCGGGGTTTGCCTTCTTCATCGCAAATTCGCGATTTAATACCAGGACAGCTTGTTTCTAAAGCTTCAATTAGCTCGTCAACGTTACCACCAGTACATTCGATGGTAGCGCGATCGCCTGTAAATTTTTGCAGAGGAGTGGGAATTAGAACTTTAACGCTCATGACTTGTATCTGAAATAAAAAACGAAAAACAAATAACAAACAACTAACAACTAGACCGAAATTTGTTGCCATTCGAGACGCTCAAGAGTGCGAGAACGCTCTAAAGCTCGCTCAAAGCTGTCTAGTTTTGGCTCAATTAACAGGGGTTCACCAATGTAACCTTGTACTGCTTCCTGAGTTTTTAAACCATTACCAGTAATATAAGCGACAGTGGTTTCTTCTGGATCGATTTTGCCTGCTTCTACTAATTTTTTAAGTACGGCGATCGTAGTACCGCCAGCAGTTTCGGTAAAAATACCTTCGGTTTCTGCCAACAGCTTGATACCTTCGATGATTTCATCATCGTTGACAGATTCAATATTTCCTTCTGTTTTTCTGGCAAGATCGAGAGCATACATACCATCTGCGGGATTGCCGATCGCGATCGATTTGGCAATAGTGCTTGGTTTGACAGGAGTTACAAAATCTCTTGCTTCTTTGAAAGCTTGAGCGATCGGCGAACAACCTTCAGCTTGAGCGCCACTGAAGCGAACTTGTTTGTCGTCTACCAAACCAACTTTGATAAATTCTTGGAAACCTTTATAAATCTTGGTATACAAAGAACCAGATGCTAAAGGTGCAACGATATGATCTGGTAATTTCCAACCCAATTGTTCCGCAACTTCAAAACCGAGGGTTTTAGAACCTTCAGAGTAATAGGGACGTAAATTGATATTGACGAATCCCCAACCGTAAGTATTACCTACTTCCGAACAGAGACGGTTAACTTGGTCGTAGTTACCTTTAACTGCCATGACGGTAGGATTGTAAATCAAAGTTCCCAATACTTTGCCAGCTTCCAAATCCGCAGGGATAAACACGCAGCAATCTAAACCTGCATGAGCGGCGATCGCGGCGGTAGAGTTAGCTAAATTGCCTGTGCTAGCGCAAGAAACAGTTGAAAAACCCAATTCTCTAGCGCGACTTAGAGCAACGGATACTACTCTATCTTTGAAGCTGAGAGTGGGCATATTGACAGCATCATTTTTAATGTAGAGATTTTTTAGCCCCAGGCGACGCGCTAAGCGATTGGACTTAACTAAAGGAGTCATCCCCGTACCAACATCAATATAGTTATCGGTAGCTACAGGTAAGAAAGCACGATAGCGCCAAATGGAATTTGGCCCTGCTTGAATAATTTCGCGACTGACTTGACGACGAATTTCATCGTAGTCGTAAGCAACTTCTAAAGGTGCAAAAGTTTCCTCGCAAATATGAATTGCTTTGAGTGGATACTCAGTACCACCTTCTTTAGAAACTAGTTTGGTGAATGTTGGCTTAAAGGATGTTTTGTTAGTCTCAATTGCCTGGGTCATCTCTTTATTACTCTTATCTCTCGTTATGTTAGGACGATAGTATCACGGGTAAAAATACGAGTCAAACATACCCGACTATTTTAGTCGGGATTAAGATAAAGTCATATCAAATAAGGCTTTGAAGCAAAAAACGAGGTCAAATTTACAATTTAGAAGTAAAAAATTTATTTTTGTCGCCTAGAGATTCTTCCGACAGCAAGAAAAAACTTAAAAATTATTTATTTACCTAATTAATTGGAAAATATTGGGAAAATATGGATTATATCGACACTTAAGTAGTAAATATTCAAATATCCGTATAATTTCGGTGACGATTATCACAGCAGGTTCTTCAAAATGGATAGTAAGCGAATACTCATTCAATATTTACACAGGAGCTAAAAACATGGCTGATACCATAACAGCAGGCGTTTTAATTCAACCCTTAACTGGTACTACTCAAGAAACAGGAGAAACTGCTAGTTTCAAGGTCTCTCTGACCACTCGTCCCAACTACGATGTCACCATCAAATTTACTTCCAGCGATACGACAGAAGGAACTATTGTCAATCCATCTTTAACTTGGCGTTGCATCCCTGCGGGATGATCTGATAATAGTAAAGAATGAAATGTCCTA
>CAZJTL010000267.1:0-5282 GCA_964548905.1 uncultured bacterium
GCTTCGAGGCGAAACCAATCCAATTGATTCTCATATACTCGCCAAACTATATATTCTTGTACTCCGTTACGTCTGTATGCTCTTTTTTTATCATGTAAATCATAGGCAGCACTACTAGCTGCAACCTCTATTATCAATTCTGGCGCACCTTCAATATAATCATCTTCACTAATTCTTGCCTGTCCACCATCAATTAAAAGTACTGCATCTGGTTGAGGTTCGTTGTCCAAGTCCAAACGAACTGTTGGATTATCTCCTAATTCCACACCAGGGGTAGCAATTGTGTAAAACCACAACCAACCAATCAAATTAGCGTGAGGTTGTCCATGACTCCTAAAACGTAATGCTGCTGGCACGTAAACAACTCCTTCGATTAATTCGGCTTTTTTAATTGGGGATGTTGCTGAATAGCGTCGTTCAAATTCATGACGAGTCAGGCGATCGCCATTTTCTAATGGTGGGATAGAAGTAGTAAAAGTCGATCGATTAGCTACCATTTATCTTTCCTCAGCTTTTGATGCGTCGGTCTTTATTTCTGTTCTATTTCAATTGTATAGTTCGCGATCGCGATTAATTTTTTGTGGCAAAAATGTTGCGTGCATCTCTGAACGCTATAGCGACGGTAGAGCCTGAGTGGTTACAATAATTGGGTGCCTCAAGCTGGGTATGAGCGTTATGGATGAGCAATTGAAGATTATCGTTTGCCCCAAATTATAAATTATCTCTAAGTTGAGTAAAGAAGATTTAGATAATTTCTCTACTTGTTTTAGAATGATCTTATAGTGAAGATAAAAGCTTATAATAGCTTAGTGGTAGGTATTATCGATACGATTAGAAAAACAACTAGAAAAACAATAGCTAGGTTGTTTAAATTGCCAAGAAATATTCATCAATAATTACTAGATAAAGAGCGGTAAATCCTTATAGTTAGAGATAAGAATTAATCGGTTAATTCTGATGAGGAAAAATAAATTACGGTTTCCTGTTTAGTCCACACATCAAACAAAATTGTCAGGCTCGAAATGATGAATACAAAAAATGTCGCCACTATAGACGGAAATGAAGCGGTTGCCCGCGTTGCCTATAAACTCAACGAAGTTATTGCCATCTATCCGATTACCCCTGCATCGCCGATGGCAGAATGGGCAGATGCTTGGATGTCTGAGAGTCGTCCCAATCTTTGGGGAACCGTACCAGAAGTAGTAGAAATGCAATCGGAAGCAGGTGCGGCGGGTGTCGTTCACGGTGCATTACAAACTGGATCGGTAACGACTACATTTACAGCATCTCAGGGATTGTTGTTAATGATTCCCAACCTCTACAAAATTGCTGGAGAATTAACACCCTGCGTCATTCACGTAGCAGCGCGATCGCTCGCCGCCCAAGCACTATCTATCTTTGGCGATCACAGCGACGTTATGGCTGTCCGTTCCACAGGATTTGCCCTGCTGTGTTCGGCATCGGTACAAGAAGCCCAAGATTTTGCTTTAATTGCCCAAGCAGCGACTTTTAAAGCGAGAATTCCTTTCATTCACTTCTTCGATGGCTTTCGCACTTCCCACGAAGTTCAAAAAGTAGAAATACTTGAAGATAGCCAATTAAAGGCAATGATAGATGATGATTTAATTTTGGCACATCGATCGCGCGCTCTAACTCCCGATCGCCCAGTTTTGCGTGGAACCGCTCAAAATCCCGATGTTTACTTCCAAGCCAGAGAAACAGTCAACCCCTTCTATAATGACTGTCCGAACATCGTGCAGGAAACTATGGACGAATTCGGCAAACTGACGGGACGCAATTATAAGCTTTATGAATACCATGGCGCACCCGATGCAGATAGAGTAATCGTGCTGATGGGTTCTGGTTGCGAAGCAGTACACGAAACGGTCGATTATTTGAACGATCGCGGGGAAAAAGTCGGAGTATTAAAAGTGCGTTTATATCGCCCCTTTGATGTGAAGAGATTTGTTGAAGCTTTGCCTAGCACAGTCAAAGCGATCGCCGTCCTCGATCGTACCAAAGAACCAGGTTCGGCAGGAGAACCCCTTTATTTAGATGTCATCAACGCCATCCACGAACAATGGCATACACCTGTAGGGGCGAATGGCCATTCGCCCCTACACCCTAGAATCATTGGCGGACGTTATGGATTATCTTCTAAAGAATTTAATCCAGCCATGATTAAAGGTATTTTCGATAATCTAGCGCTAGAGAACCCCAAAAATCACTTTACCATTGGTATTAACGACGATCTCAGCCATACATCCTTAGAATACGATCGCAACTTCTCGATCGAACCAGATAGCGTAGTGCGGGCAATGTTTTATGGTTTGGGTTCGGATGGAACGGTAGGGGCGAATAAAAACTCGATTAAAATTATTGGCGAAGAAACAGATAATTACGCTCAAGGTTACTTCGTTTACGACTCGAAAAAATCTGGTGCGGTGACAGTTTCTCATTTGCGTTTCGGTTTGCAACCGATTCGATCGACCTATTTAATCGATCGCGCTAACTTTATTGGCTGTCATCAGTGGAATTTTCTCGAAAAACTAGACATTCTCAAAGAAACAGCAGATGGGGCAACCTTTTTACTCAATAGTCCTTACGGAGTAGATGAAGTTTGGGAGCAATTACCGATCGAAGTTCAAGAACAAATCGTTCGCAAGAATTTAAAACTCTACATCATCGATGCCAATAAAGTTGCCCGCGAAAGCGGTATGGCGGGAAGAATTAATACAGTAATGCAAGTATGCTTCTTTGCCTTGGCTGGAATTTTGCCCAAAGAAGAAGCGATCGCTCAAATTAAGAATGCGATCGTCAAAACCTACGGCAAGAAAGGACAACAAATCGTCCAGATGAATTTAAAAGCTGTAGATAATACTCTCGATAACCTATTTTCTGTAGGGGCTAATGGCTATTCGCCCCTGCAAGACGGTATTCACCGACTTCCCGCTATGCCTGCCGCCGCACCCGAATTCGTTAGAGAAGTCGAAGGAAAAATGTTAGTCAGAGAAGGCGACGACTTACCAGTTAGCGCCCTTCCTGGCGATGGTACTTATCCAACAGGAACATCGAAATGGGAAAAACGCAATATTTCCCAATTTATTCCCGTTTGGGATGCTGATGTTTGTGTGCAATGCGGTAAGTGCGTGATGGTTTGTCCTCACGCAGTCATTCGCGCCAAAGCATACGAACCCGCACAATTAGCCAATGCGCCAGCTACTTTTAAATCGGCAAATGCACGAGATAAAGATTTTGCGGGAGAACGATTCACCATTCAAGTAGCACCAGAAGATTGTACTGGATGCGGAATCTGCGTTGATGTTTGTCCTGCTAAAAACAAATCCATGCCCTCGCGCAAAGCGATTAACATGGAAGCTCAATTACCTTTGCGAGAAAGTGAAAAAGAAAATTGGGAATTTTTCCTCAACTTACCCAATCCCGATCGCCGTAATCTCAAATTAAATCAAATTCGCCAACAACAAATGCAAGAACCATTATTTGAATTTTCTGGTGCTTGTGCGGGATGTGGTGAGACACCCTATTTAAAACTATTAACTCAATTATTCGGCGATCGCTCTGTAGTTGCCAATGCTACAGGTTGTTCTTCCATTTATGGCGGTAACTTACCAACAACACCTTGGAGTAAAAACGCCCAAGGAAGAGGTGTTGCTTGGTCGAACTCCCTATTTGAAGATAACGCTGAATTTGGTCTTGGTTTCCGCGTTTCCATCGACAAACAAGCTAAATTTGCCGCAGAATTGCTCAATAAATTGCGTGGTGAAATTGACGATAATTTAGTTTCTCAAATACTCAATGCCGAACAAAAAACCGAAGCCGATATTTGGGAACAACGGGAACGAGTTGAATTGTTGAAACAAAAACTGCAAGGAAATAATTCGCCCGAAGCCAAGCAATTATCTAGTCTAGCCGATTATCTAGTCAAAAAATCCGTTTGGATTGTCGGTGGTGATGGTTGGGCGTATGATATCGGCTATGGCGGTTTAGATCACGTCTTAGCTAGCGGTAAAAATGTCAACATCCTCGTCATGGATACAGAGGTTTACTCTAACACTGGCGGTCAATCTTCCAAAGCAACTCCAAAGGGTGCAGTAGCCAAATTTGCCGCAGGTGGAAAACCAGCAGCTAAGAAAGATCTGGGTTTGATTGCCATGACTTACGGTAATGTTTATGTTGCTAGTGTGGCGATGGGTGCAAAAGACGAACACACACTGCGAGCATTTCTAGAAGCAGAAGCTCATGATGGTCCCTCGTTAATTATTGCCTATAGTCACTGTATCGCTCACGGGATCAATATGACTACTGCCATGAGCCATCAAAAAGAACTTGTGGAAAGCGGACGTTGGTTGCTGTATCGATACAATCCCGAATTGATTAAAGAAGGGAAAAATCCCTTACAAGTAGACATGCGATCGCCTTACAAACCCGTCAGCGAATCTATGGATCGAGAAAATCGTTTCAAAATGCTGACTAAAACCAAACCCGAAGAAGCAAAACGCCTCTCCCAAGAAGCACAGCAAGATGTAGATGCGCGTTGGCAGATGTATCAATATCTAGCTGCATTTAAAAAGGAATAGAGAATATTGAAGCTGATAACCGATACTAAAAATTTAGGATTTTTGAGAAGAAGCGCTTCTGCGCCTTCGCGATCGAGAGGAGGAGAAAAGAAACAAGATTCTAAACGACGAGCAAAGGCAATTAATAAGCGATCGCCGAAATTTTTCCACACTTCCGCATTATACTCTCTTGTGCCACCGAGACTCTCATAGATCTCTTTCTGGACGCTGAAGCCAAACTTGCCGTTACTGTAGTGCAACCAGAGTTGGTTGATGGTACGCAAATCTTCACAGGGAAAATTGTCAATAGATTCTACATTTAGCCATCCTTCGCTTTCCCTTCTGGCAGCCTGACACATGACTTTACCTGTTTCTTGGTCAGCCTCCTTCCACTTCCCTTCTGCTAGTAAGTCACGAAGTTTAGTGTAGTCAACTCCCCTTTCACTTTTGAGTTCGACTTCTTTAGATGTGGGTGGCTTTTTAGGGAGTGAAACGACTTTTTGTTTCCCTTCCTCCTGCCTCAGCTTCTCCTGGTACTCCGCTTCGGGAAGCGGGCGTTCAATTGGTGGTGCTGGAGTTATAGATGGCTTTTGCTTCTTCCCAATGCGCCTAATCGCCTTCTCTGCCTCTGCCCGATCGCTTGTAGTAGACCCCCCAGGGCTGTTTCATTCTTTGAGGTAGAATAAAAATAAGCGATTTAAGATT
>CAZJTL010000268.1:0-5153 GCA_964548905.1 uncultured bacterium
ACTCCTGTGACCCTTTCTTTACTATTATCAGATCATCCCGCAGGGATGCAACGCCCATTATTGAACTATGCGATCGAATTATTACTGAAGGTGCGATCGCGTTGAACATATTTCTACAAAAAGAATTTTTTGAGCATAGATTAAAATTGAGAAATTACATACAATTTTGGTATTTACTACTAAACTATGTCACTCGCTGAGTTAATTCCTCTAGTCAACAATCTGAGTCAGTCAGACAAATTATCCCTTTTCAAACTCCTAGTTGCACAAATCCCAGACGCTGAACTACAAGTCATCTTTTCTGCATCAGAGTAACCGATTTGGTCGCCCTACAACGCAACGGAAGCCGAAAAAATCCTGATGCAGATGATTCAGGATGACCAAGAGAAATCTACTCATGCCTAGTACAGTCGAGTTTCCCTTTTCTGACGATGAAGCATTACCCACAATTCCTATCATTCTGAGTTATGCAGACTCTTCTGTTGCTGCGAATGCACTGCTAGATACTGGGTCTACGATTAATCTCTTACCTTATGACATTGGGCTGCAATTAGGTGCAATTTGGGATGAACAAACTGTCCGCTTGCCATTGGCTGGAAATCTTGCAAGGGTTGAAGCACGAGGGTTATTTGTACACGTTCAAATTGGGAATCTGGAACCCGTTCGTCTAGCATTTGCCTGGGTACAAGCCTCTCAAGTACCCTTAATTCTTGGGCAAACGAACTTTTTTAGAGAATTTGATGTCTGTTTTCAATGATCGCGATGTACGATCGAAATTATCCGCTTCTAATAAGGGTCGATGTGTTTTGGGTGCGATCGCGAAACTTTAAATCGACTAGTCAAAGAGAAACATTATTAAACTAGGCGATCGAATTAGTATTGAAGGTACGATCGCTTTGAGCGTCTTTACTTAAGAATAATTTTTTGAGCATAGATTAAAATTGAGAAGTTAAATACAATTTTGGTATTCACTACTAAACTATGACTGAATTGCTCCGACAAGCGATCGCTCAAATTGAAAAACTTCCCCCAGAACAACAAGATGCGATCGCAGCTAGATTTCTAGCGGAATTGCAAGATGAGCAAAATTGGGAAGCTAGTTTTACCAATACTACAGACGAACAGTGGGATAATATGGCTGCAATGGTACGCCAAGAAATTGCTAAGAGTAAAACTATTCCACTTGATGAAGTTTTTCCACCACAACAATGAAATCAAGTGTCACCAGAACATTTCGTAAGAAACTTGGTGAACTTCCCACATCAATTCGATCGCAAGCTGCGAAAGCTTATGCACTTTGGCGAGACGATCCCTATCATCCTAGCCTTCAATTCAAACGAGTCAGTCAGAGACAACCGATTTACTCTGCTCGTGTCAGTATAAACTATCGTGTTCTAGGTTTATTAGAGGGCGATCGTATTTACTGGTATTGGATTGGTACACATGATGAGTATGATGAGTTGCTAAAACGAATGTAGTCTAACGAATTTAATCTGATTAGCAATCGCGAAACTTTAAATCGAAGTGCGATCGCAACACTTTACGAACAAGCCTATGTTTTAGTTCGTCCCGATGGACACTTTGCATGGCGAGGCGATCGTTTGCCAGAGGATTTAGAAGCGTATTTATCTCCATTGTCCCCAATTGCGTCAACATCTTTATTACTTGGCGGTGCGTAAGATAAATTTTCAAGCTCTGATGATTGAGTATAATAATCAATTACAAATCGCTCACCTAACTCACCCACAATATTTTTAGTTCGGATAATTTTTCTGGTTTTCAACTCTTTTACAATTTTCCCATAAAGAGATATGAGTTCAAATTCCTTTATTTCTTGTAGATTATCCATATTTTTGAAATTGGTGTAACTGGCATGATCTTATTCTTCCCGCCTGATAAAATTTCCAATCACTAGCAAAAAAAACTATTCATTAGATATAAATTAAAATTCAATAACTGCATAAAATTTTGATATTTACTACTATTAAGCTATGACTAAATTGCTTCGACAAGCGAAAAATTAATTATGCAAACCACTGCTCAAGAAATTTATTCCCAAGTTATTCGTTCTCTATCACCAACGGAACGATTAAGACTGGCAAATCTTATTCTTAACGATCTAGTTCGACAAAAAATATCCGTTATTGATGAAAGTGATACTTGGACTGAGCAAGATAAAACCGATTTAGCACATTTTTCTCTTCAATATGCAGCTACACTTTTTCCAGACGATGAGGAGATTATTCAGTGAGATTTAATCCTGGTGATGTTGTCACAGTAGATTTTCCTGGAGTTACTGGTGTAAAGCGTCGTCCTGCTGTAGTGCTTTCATCTGAAATATATCATTCAACTCGTTCCGATGTTATTGTTGGGCTGATCACCTCTCAGACTACTGCTTTAGGCGTTACTGATTATCAGCTTCAAGATTGGTCAACAGCAGGATTAAGAGTTGCATCTGTATTTCGTAGTTTTATTGTTACACTTCCACCTTCTGCAAATCTAATTCACATTGGTAAGCTGTCAGATCGAGATTGGAAAGGTGTTCGAGAATGTGTGAAATTAGCTCTTGCAAATTTGGAAGATTGATATTTTAGGCAATTTAATTTTGTACCTTGAAGTAATTTAGCGATCGAATTGGTATTGGATGTGCGATCGTATTATCGTATGAGTTTAAAAAAAATTACACTTAAAATAGACCGAATATAGTTTGGCGCAAAATGAATACACAGCTTGTTGAATCCATATATCAAGTCATTCAATCTCTTTCAGATGCAGAAAGATTACTGTTAGAGCAAAAGTTATTTACAGATTTACCTTATCCATCTCAAAAAGAAATTATTGGTTTAGCAGAAGCCAGCAATGTTTTGAATTTTCTCCATGATGAACCAGATATTTACAGCTTGGAGGATGGAGAACCTGTTTAATGGCTTTAAATAAAGGTGATATAGTTTTAGTTCAGTTTCCATTTAGCGATCTCAGTCAAACAAAATTACGTCCAGCTTTAGTTTTAGCAGCTAGCAAAAGTATCAATGAAATAACTCTTTGTTTTATATCTTCTCAAAATATTCAAAGCTTGAGTTCTGATGAATTTGCGATCGTCAAATCTGATAATGATTTTGCTAAAACAGGATTAAAAACTGATTCTAAAGTTAGAGTAACGAGAATTATCACTCTCGAACATAAATTAATAGTTAGAAAATTAGGTAAATTAAGTGAAAGACAGATCGAACTACTCGATCGAACTTTAAAGCAAGCATTTAATTTGAACTAACTGAAGCGCGATCGCTTACCAGAAGATTTAGATGAGATGGTCGATCGAGTTAGAGGGGCTAGGGATTAAGAGAAGTCAAAAGTAAGGAAAAGTTTGGTTCTTTAAATAGACTTGTTGCGAAATAAAAACGATCGCACGCTAATCGAACCAGCATCTAGCTTGACAAAGACTCTTTTCTTTATGCAGCTATTAGATAAAAATTCCACAATCGACAAGCTCTAAGCATTAACTTATCTCGCTTATTTCACAACAGGTCTATTGGTTGAAGAATTAGCTCGTTGCTTAAAACTTTGAATAGTAAGTTGAATACCAAGAGCAAACAAACCAAGAGTAGCAAAAGCAAAAACAAAAGTTCCCAAACTGGCGATACCTACCACCAAAGTCCGAACAGCACTGGCAATATTAACCGTAACTTGATTATCAGAAATTATTGGTTTATTAGCGTAGGTGTTAGCGATCGCACGAGTCATCGAATAGCAAGCAGTTGCTAAACTTCCTGAGAGCAATACACCAACAAAACAACGCCACGGACTTAAAGATTTTTTATTGTCTTGAGTAGAATCTGGTTTTTCAATCATAATGACTAATGGTTCATTGTTCATTGCGAAGGCAGAAGGCAGAGGGCAGAGGGCAGAAGTTTTTACTTTCTACTTCCTACTTCCTACTTTCTACTTTTTCCCTACACCCTAACCCCTAAACCCTAACCCCTAGCCCCTAGCCCCTTTAAGTTTCAACTTGAATTCCTTGACTCGATAGCTTAGTTATCCAAAATTGTAAATTAGGGTCTGGAATTGCTTCTCTTACTTGTTGTGTAACAGTTTCTGCTTGTATTTGAGATTCGCATAAAGCAAACACTGTTGGCCCCGATCCTGACATCATTGTACCTAAGATATCAGTGTTGCTAAAAGCTTCTCGGAGTTGTTGTACTTGGGGATATTGAGGCAAGACTACTTTTTCTAAGTCATTGTGTAAAAGTTTGCCTATTTCTACACTATTCTTGTGGCAAATCGCGTTTACCAATGGGCCAGAATGGATTTGGGAAGTACGAGATTTGATTCCTTGTCGATCGCCAATATAAGTATCACCAAATTGTTGACGATAGGTTTGATAAGCCCAAACAGTAGAAACACCCAAATTGTTATATTTAGCTAATACTACCCAAAGATGATCGAGATCGGCGATCGAATCTAATTGTTCCCCTCTACCTGTTGCGATCGCCGTACCTCCAGAAATACAAAAAGGAACGTCAGAACCCAATCTAGCAGCAAGATCTTGTAATTCTGGTACAGTTAAACCTAACTGCCACATCATATTCATTCCCACCAAAACAGCCGCGCCATTAGTCGAACCTCCAGCCAATCCAGCCGCAACGGGAATATTTTTTTCGATGGTAATATCAACACCACCAAAGTTAGCAAAGCGATCGGGAAATTCTTGTTTGAGCAATTCAACGGCTTTATACGCCAAATTGGTACTATCCAAAGGCACTTGAGGACTATCGCAATGAAGACTAATTAGATCTGTACCGTTAGGTTCGAGATCGATGTAATCTGCTAATTCAACACTTTGGAGAATCATGACTAATTCGTGAAAACCATCAGGGCGATCGCCAATAATCTCCAAATACAGATTTATTTTCGCAGGAGCAATTAAAGAATAGGAATGCATTTAAGTTTATAGTTCATTGTTCATTGTTCATTGAAAAACAGGGAGCAGGGACGGCGACGGCACTCAATATGGCGAAGTAAATTCGCCATCCGTGCCTTCTCACTATGGCGAACCTGTGTCGCCATCCGCGCCTCAGCAGGGAGCAGGCTTCTTTAAGTCTTAAGTCTTAAGTCCGGAGGCGGAGCGTCTCCGGCTCCGCTTAAGTCTTAAGTAG